>CAVHFE010000007.1:0-71222 GCA_963635145.1 Oscillospiraceae bacterium | reverse complement strand
GATGTGTATAAGAGACAGGCCTCTCCGTTCCGCTCGAGCTGGAAGGGAGTGTTCATGAGCAGCGATTCTTCTGAGACAACCGTCGTCATGGACGCCAACGAGATCAAGAGTACCCTCGTGAGGATGGCTCATCAGATTCTCGAGCAAAACCATGGTGCCGATAATTTGGCGCTGGTGGGCATTGTGACGCGCGGCGATCTTCTTGCTTCGCGTCTTGCACGTATCATCCACGACATCGAGGGCAAAAACGTCCCCGTCGGTTCGGTAGACATCAGCTTCTATCGTGACGATCGCCCGCGCACCGAGAATCCCCAGTTCCGTGGCGCCGACATTCTTTTCAACCTTGAGGGTAAGCATGTCGTGCTGGTGGACGATGTTTTGTTCACGGGTCGTACGGTACGCGCCGCGCTCGACGCTCTTTCGTCCATCGGCCGTGCGGGCCGCATCAGCTTGGCGGTGCTTGTTGACCGCGGCCATCGCGAGCTTCCCATTCGCGCCGATTACGTGGGCAAGAACGTTCCCAGCTCTCGCTCGGAGCGCGTGCGCGTTCATCTTAACGGCGTGGATGGCGAGGATTGCGTTTTGATCACGCGTGTCGATCCCGATTCCCATATCGGTTCCGATCCGCTTGCGCGGCAAACGTATTAAAGGTTTCGAATTCAAGCCGGGCTTGTTCTGCGAGCCTGGTTTTCATGTGTTGGCTTATTTGAAAGAAGGTGCTTTCCTTGGGTACTGCTACCGATCTTCTGAGGTACACCACCACCGGCAGCCGTCCAAGCGCGAAACTTGTGCTTGAAGACGGCACGGTGTTTACCGGGTACTCAGTGGCCGCTGAGGGCGAGGCGTTCGGCGAAGTTTGCTTCAATACCTCGCTTGAGGGCTATTTGGAGGTGATTTCCGACCCGTCCTACGCAGGTCAGATTATCACCATGACCTACCCGCAGATCGGCAATTATGGCGTTAACCTGGATGATCTTCAGTCCGACAGCTTGGCGCTTCGCGGTCTGGTTGTGCACGATATGTGCTTCACGCCCTCCAATTGGCGCTCCACCCAGAGCTTGCCCGAGTTCCTCTCCGAGAGGGGCGTTGTTGCCATCGCTGGCATCGATACCCGCGCGCTCACCGCGCATCTTCGCGATAATGGAGCCCAGAAGGGCGTTATCTCCACGCTCGATTTGGATGATGAAAGCTTGCTTGCCAAGGTGAAGGAATCGCCTTCCATCGTTGGCGTAAACCTGGCCAAGACGGTGAGCCGCGAGGCCGCTTCCTCGTTTGACGAGCTGCCTGCTTCCCATAACTTCGCCGTTGCCGCTCCTCTGCCTAAGAAATATAAGGTTGTTGCCTATGACTGCGGCGTTAAGCGTTCCATCCTACAAGGTTTGCTTCGCGTCGGCGCTGAGCTTACGATTGTTCCTTGGAACACTCCCGCCGAGGAAGTGCTTGCCATGAACCCGGATGGCGTGTTCCTCTCAAACGGCCCGGGTGATCCCGATGCTGTTTCCGAGACTTATGAGCAGGTGCAAAAGCTCATCGGCAAGGTTCCTCTATTCGGTATTTGCCTAGGCCATCAGATGATTTCGCTCGCTTCGGGCGCAAGCATGGAAAAGCTCAAGTTCGGTCATCGCGGTGGCAACCAGCCCGTTATGAACCTGCGCACGCAGCGCGTCGAGATCACCGCACAGAACCACGGCTTCGGCCTTCTGTTCGATTCCTTGGGCCCTCTGGTTCCCGAGCTTTCGGACGGCGAGACCGAGCATGTTTCCGACCTGCGTCATTGGGTTAAAGCAGGTGTTGCCCCCGTGGTCCAAAACGAGCGGTTCGGGCGCATTCAGCTTACGCACGTGAACTTGAACGACGGCACCGCCGAGGGCATTGCCTTCCTTGACCAGCCTTGCTTCAGCGTTCAGTATCATCCGGAAGCATCGCCCGGACCAACCGACGCCCACTATCTCTTTACCGCATTCGCTCGCCTGATGGACGGCGATGCCGACTACTTGAACATCGATATTGCAGCCGATCGCCTGAACGGATGGGTTTTCGGTGCCGAGGAAGGAGCTCTTGATGCCTAAGCGCACTGATATTAAGCGAATCCTGGTCATCGGTTCTGGCCCCATCGTCATTGGTCAGGCTTGCGAGTTCGACTACTCCGGCGCCCAGGCTTGCAAGGTTCTGAAAGAGGATGGCTACGAGGTCGTTCTGGTTAATTCCAATCCTGCAACCATCATGACCGACCCTCAGTTGGTCGATCGCACCTACGTTGAGCCCATCACCACCGACGCCATCGAGAAGATCATCGCCAAGGAGCGCCCCGATGCGCTTCTTCCCACGCTAGGCGGCCAGACGGGCTTGAACGCCGCCGTCGATCTGGCGAAAGCTGGAATCCTTGACAAGTACGGCGTCGAGATGATCGGCGTCGACCTGGCGGCCATCGAGCGCGGTGAGGATCGCAAGCAGTTCAACGATGCCATGGCCGAGATTGGCCTTGAGGTTGCGCGCTCCGGCTACGCCTACAGCGTCGATGATGCCCTTGGCCTGGTGCAGAAACTCGGTTACCCCGTCGTTATTCGTCCTTCTTTCACCTTGGGCGGCGCCGGCGGCGGCATTGCTCACAATGAGGACGAACTGCGCCTGATCGTCTCCCAGGGCGTTGAGCTTTCCCCCGTCAACGAGGTTTTGGTTGAGGAATCCATCGAGGGATGGAAAGAGTACGAGATGGAGGTCATGCGCGATAAGGCCGGCAACGGCATCATCATCTGCTCCATCGAGAACTTCGATCCCATGGGTGTCCACACCGGTGACTCCATCACCGTCGCGCCCGCGCAGACTCTCTCCGACGTTGAATACCAGCGCATGCGCGTTGCGTCTTTGGCGATCCTCGAGAAGATCGGCGTTGAAACGGGCGGCTCCAACGTTCAGTTCGCCCTCAACCCCGAGAACGGGCGTCTGATCGTCATCGAGATGAACCCTCGTGTTTCCCGCTCTTCTGCCCTTGCCTCCAAGGCCACCGGTTTCCCCATCGCCAAGGCGGCGGCCAAGCTCGCCGTGGGTTACACCTTGGACGAGATTACCAACGACATCACCAAGGCGACCCCTGCCGCCTTCGAGCCCACCATCGACTACTGCGTGGTCAAGGTGCCGCGCTTCGCGTTCGAGAAGTTCAAGGGCACCGATACCACGCTTTCCACTCGCATGAAGGCCGTGGGCGAGATCATGGCCATCGGCCGTACCTTCGAGGAGGCGCTTGGCAAGGCCATGCGCTCGCTTGAGAACGGTCGTGCGGGTTTGGGCGCCGATGGCAAGGATTCCTTCGACGAGGAAAACTTCGCCGAGGGCGTTTCGCGCCCAACCGAGGACCGCATCTTCTACGTCGCCGAGGCTTTCCGCCGCGGCTGGACTGTCGATCAGATTTTCGATGCTTGCAAGATCGACCGCTGGTTCCTTACGCGCATGTATGACATGATCATGGTCGAAAAGGCCGTGGGCGAGCTTTCGCTTGAAAGCATCACCGCAGATCAAATGCTCACCGCCAAGCGCTACGGCCTTTCCGACGTGCAGTTGGCCCATCTTTTCGGCTCCGACGAGCTTGCCGTGCGCGCTAAACGCAAGGAGCTTGGCGTCGTGCCCGTGTTCAAGACCGTCGACACCTGTGCGGCCGAGTTCAAGAGCGAGACCGAGTACCACTACAAGACCTACGAGCTCGGTGAGAGCGAGATCAAGCATACCGACAAGCCCCGCGCGATGATTCTCGGCGCGGGCCCCAACCGCATCGGTCAGGGCATCGAGTTCGACTACTGCTGCGTTCACAGCTGCTATGCGTTGCATGATATGGGCTACGAGACCATCATGGTCAACTGCAACCCCGAAACGGTTTCCACCGACTACGACACTTCCGATCGTCTGTACTTCGAGCCTCTTACCTACGAAGACGTCATGGACATCGTCGATATCGAGCAGCCCGAGGGCGTCGTCGTCACCTTGGGCGGTCAGACTCCCTTGAAGCTTGCCCGCGCCCTTGAGGACGCCGGCGTGAACATCATGGGCACCAAGCCCGAGGCGATCGATTTGGCCGAGGATCGCGACCGTTTCGCCGAGGTCTTGGACGAATTGCACATCACTTATCCTGCTGCCGGCATGGCCTCTTCGTTCGACGAAGCCTGCCAGGTGGCCGATCGCATCGGCTTCCCACTGCTGGTCCGTCCTTCCTATGTTCTGGGCGGCCGCGGCATGGTTATTGCCTATGACGCCAAGTACTTGCAGAAGTACATGGCTGAAGCCACCCGCATCACGCCCGATCGCCCCGTTTACCTGGACCGCTTCCTCGAAGGTGCGGTCGAGTGCGATGTCGACGCGCTCTGCGATGGCGACGAGGTTTACATCGGCGGCGTCCTTGAGCATATCGAGGAGGCCGGTATTCATTCCGGCGACTCCGCCTGCTGCGTTCCTCCCTTCAGCCTGTCCGAGTTCCAGGTGCATGAGCTCCGCTCCGTCACGCGTAAGCTCGCTCTGCGCCTGGGTGTTCGCGGCCTGATCAACATCCAGTACGCTATCAAGGACGACGTTATCTACGTCATCGAGGCCAACCCCCGCGCGTCCCGTACAGTGCCCTTCGTCTCCAAAGCCACGGGCGTGCCTCTGGCCAAGCTTGCCAGCCGCATCATGGCTGGCGAGAAAATCGCGTCCTTCAATCTTCCTTCCGATGAGCGCCGTCAGCGCCACTTCAGCGTGAAGGAAGCTGTCATGCCCTTTGGGCGCTTCCCAGGCGCCGACGCCATCCTTGGCCCCGAGATGAAGTCCACGGGCGAGGTCATGGGCATCGGCTACAGCTTCCCCGCGGGCTATGCCAAGGCTCAGGCCGGCTGCGGAAACGCGCTTCCCACCGAAGGCACCGCTTTTATCTCCGTGCCCGACCGCGATAAGCGCAACGTGGTTTCCCTTGCGCGCGATCTTCGCCGCATGGGCTTCAAACTTCTGGCCACCGAGGGCACCGCACGCGCATTGTGCGCTGCAGGCATCGAGTGCGAAGAGGTTGCCCGCGTTTCCGAGGCTGGCATTTCCAACAAGCCCAACATCGCCGATTTAATCAACGATGGTTTGGTTGATCTGGTTATGAACATCCCCTTCGGTCAGGACACGCGCGGCGACGGCTTCAGGCTGCGTACCCTGTGCGTGCGTCATAACCTTTGCTACGTCACCACGCTTGCCGGCGCCCAGGCCTTCTTGTCGTCCATCGAGACGCTTCGCGAGGGCTCGCTTGAGGTTATTGCCTTGCAAGACCTTTGGCAGTGGGAGCAGAACTAGCAAGACGCCGACGTTTTGGAGGAACGGTCATGTGCTTGACTCAAAAACTGATGGATAGGGAAGGGGTCGTGGTTTCCAACACGCCCCTTACCAACCGTCTTTTCGAAATGGTGCTCGAAGTGCCCGATATCCCCGCCAAGGTGCGCGGAGGGCAGTTCGTCCATGTTCGCATTCCGGGCATGGAAGGCCACATGCTTCGTCGCCCCTTTTCCGTCTACTACGTTGATACCGCTGCTTCAACGCTTGGCGTCCTCTATCAGGTGGTCGGCTTCGGCTCTGCCCGTTTTTCCGAGCTTGCGCCGGGTGCGAAGGTGCAGGTCATCGGTTCCATCGGCAACCCCTGGCATGCGCCTACGAGTACCAAGCGTGCCCTTCTTACCGTCGGTGGCGTGGGTGCTGCACCATTGTTCATGCACGCATCTGAGCTTGTGGCCTCCGGCGTGCAGGTGGACGTGGTAATGGGCGCGCAAACGAAGGATGCCCTTGTGGCTAAGGAGCGCTACACCGAACTCCTGGGCCATGAGCCTTTCATTGCCACCGACGATGGTTCCTATGGCCATCATGGTTTCGTTACCGATGTGGTGGTCGATCAGCTTTCCCAAAACGTCTACGACTACGCTGCGTGCTGCGGTCCCGCGCCCATGATGCGTATCGTTTCGGCTAAGACCATGGAGGCCGGTATTCCAAGTTTCGTCTCAATGGAGCAGCGCATGGCGTGCGGCGTCGGCGCTTGCTTGGGATGCATTGTTGCCACGACCGAGGGCAATCGTCGCTCCTGCGTTGACGGCCCTATTTTCGATGCGCGAAAGGTGGTGTGGTAAATGGCTGTGAACATGCAGGTCAACCTTGGCGGTTTGATCATGAAAAACCCGGTGACCACGGGTTCGGGCACCTTCGGTTCCGGTATGCAGTACGCCGACTTCCTGGACGTTTCCCGTTTGGGTGCGGTTACCACCAAGGGCGTTTCCATCGTCCCTTGGGAGGGCGGTCCCATGCCTCGCTTGGCCGAGACCCCTTTCGGCATGCTCAACGCCATCGGTTTGCAGAACCCGGGCGTCGATCATTTCAAGGAAGTTGACCTTCCTTGGCTTGAGCGGCAGGGCGCCACGGTCATCGTGAACGTGAGCGGCCATAGCGTCTCCGAGTACGTGGATTGTTTGCGTGCCCTTGAGGAGTCCAGCATCCCTGACGCTTATGAAATCAACATTTCCTGCCCCAACGTTGATGCTGGCGGCATGACCATTGGCACCGACCCCAAGATGGTCGAGGAAGTGGTGGGAGCCTGCCGTGCGCAGACCAAAAAGCCTATGTTCGTGAAGCTAACGCCCAACGTTACCGATATAGCGGAAATCGCCCGTGCAGCCGAGGCCTCCGGCGCCGACGCCATCAGCCTTATCAATACGCTGCTGGGCATGGGCATCGATATCCGCACGCGCAAGCCTTTGCTTGCCCGCGTTACCGGCGGCCTTTCGGGCCCGGCCATCAAGCCGGTGGCTCTTGCCAAGGTATGGCAGGTTTCCAAGGCCGTTAAGGTTCCCGTGCTGGGCATGGGCGGTATTGCGAGCGCAGAAGATGCTATCGAGTTCATGCTCGCCGGCGCCACCGCTGTTGCCGTGGGCGCTTATAACTTCGTCGACCCCTTGGCTACCATCAAGGTGATCGAGGGCATCGAGTCCTATTGCGAATCCCAGGGCGTCTCCGACGTCAACGAGTTGATTGGAGGCATGGTGTGCTAGATTTCGCATCCATTCCCGAGAAAGATCGCATTATCGTCGCGTTCGATTGCAATCGTGTGCGTGCGATTGAGCTTGGCAAGATGCTTGAAGGTCGTGCAAGCTGGGTCAAAGTTGGTATGACTCTCTTCTATCAAGAAGGCCCGGCAATTATCCAGGAGCTCAAGAAACTCGGCTTCAAGGTGTTTTTAGACCTTAAGCTTCACGATATCCCTGCTCAGGTGAAGGGCGCTGCCAAGGCGGTTGCTTCCACCGGGGCAGATATGATCACGGTTCATGCCTTTGGTGGCGTGTCCATGATGGAGCAAGCTCATGCTGGCCTGTTGGAAGGAGCTTCCGGCGAGGAGCCCATCAGCCTCGGCGTTACCGTTCTTACCTCCATGGGGCAAGAGGAGCTTAATCGCAATGGAGTTCCCGGGCCTGTAGAAAATCAGGTTGCAAACCTTGCGGGATTGGTTAAGGAGGCGGGGCTTACAGGTGTTGTTTGCTCTCCCTGGGAAGCGGCGCAGATGCGCGAGCTTTTGGGGTCCGAGGCGGCAATCGTCACGCCCGGCGTGCGTCCTGCTGGCGCGAGCCTGGACGACCAAACGCGTGTTGCCACGCCTCGCATCGCCTTCGATAACGGAGCAAGCCACTTGGTAATCGGCCGTCCCATCACCAAGGCCGAAGATCCTGCGGCAGCTTTCGACGCCATTGTCGCTTCGCTTTAATTTGCCTGTTTAGGTTTTAATTAACGAACGCGGCCTTCCCTTGATCGCTTAAGGGAAGGCCGCGTTAATTCTCATCGGTCGTTGCTGTGTTTCGTTCTGCGTTGGCCAGTAGGGGATAGGCATTCGTTCTGTTTTGCTATCGCCTTCAGCAATGCGACGCTTAGCTTTCCAGACTGAACGTCACCCTTTTGCTTGTTGGCCAATCGGTAAGGTAGAGCGTGAAGTCGGTTCCTTGGATATAGCCTTGGGTTATGAGTTCATCGTCGGTATTTACCGTGAAAGGAACATGTACCGTGTAGCTGCTTCCTGGCTCGATGGCAATAGGATTCGGCCAGGTTGGTAGCTTCTTTTCGCTCTTGTTCCATATCGATTCCTGCGCAATGTAGTAGGTGTTTTTCGATTCAGGCAAAAGTCTCATATCGTAAACGCTTAGACAGCCTAAATCATTTCCGTTGTTGGTGATTGTCATCTCGAGCGAGATGATGCTTTCGTCGTCGCCGTTCTCGATGGTCTGGTCTTTGCCTGTTCCGTATTTTTCAACATATTGGTTGTAACTCATGCGTTTTGCGTTGTTGATGCAAACGCTGTAGTCCTTGTTCTCTTCGCTGGTGCTTTCTAAAAACGACCCATCGAGCTTTACGGTTTCGCCCAAGGAGTATTCCTCGATTTGCGCCCGAGGAGCTTCTTCATTGACTTTTGCTATTTGCCAGGCCGCCATCAGGCCTAGCGCTATTAGCGCGATGAGGCATAGCAAGCCAAGAAGGATTTTAGTTTTCTTGTTCATCGCATATCGTCCTTTTTGCGGTCGATCTTGTAAGTTTGCCTGCTTCGAAGCAGTGAATTACATCGGCGATTGACTCAAGAAACATCCTGTCATGGCTTGCTGCGACAACGGTTGCGCCTCGCTTTTTTTGATTAAGGATTATTTGCTTTAACGTTTCCACGCCCTGTTCGTCGAGCGCATTTGTCGGCTCATCAAGAAGAACGATATTCGGATGTTCCATAATTGCCGCAGCGATGCCAAGGCGCTGTTTCATGCCCAGAGAGTATTTTTTGTATTTACGTTTGTCGTGCGGATCGAGCCCCACGGTGCTTATGGCGCCCCTGATTTCCCGATCGCTGATCTCATGTTTCAGCGAAGCGAGCATTTTCAGGTTGTCGAACCCGGAATAAGAGTTCAGGAAAGCAGGGTTTTCGATAAGGGCCCCAACGCTTGGGGGGAACGCCAAATCTTTCCAGAGCATTTTTCCGTCAATTGATATGGACCCTTTTGTGGGCTTGATAAGGCCGGCAATCGAGCGGATGAGCATGGTTTTGCCAGAGCCGTTGATGCCTTGAAGTCCTACGATCGATCCGTCATTTAGGCAAAGGTTTATGTTATCGAGCACGGTTGCTCGGCCTATTTTCTTGGTTAGAGCTTTGATTTCTATCATGATTCGCCTCTATCCATGAGGTCGGTTTGCTTGAAATACAGGGTGCTGGAAATTACCGCCCAAAGCCCTAGCGCAAAGGACAGCACCAATCCTAGGGAGGCAGAATATCCGTTTTCAACGAATACGCTACTGCGGGCAGCTAAAAGGTATTCGCCAGGAAAAAGGGGATTGCTGAAGTAGGCGGAAAGAATGTAAAGAGTTGCTATAGCGCCAAAGGCCGGTAAGGGCTTAATCGCAATGCTTGCAAACAGCTGGATAAGATTGATTGAGCACGACACGGCGATGACGCTCATAAGTAGAAGGGGTGTGTTCCAAGGGGCTTCAATTAAGTTGCTCTCAAATTCCTTGATGCCTTGAAGCGTTTCGGGGCGTACGTCTAAAGATAATGTTCCGCTTGTAATCAGGGTTGCTAGTGCTGCCGCAAGTAAGAGCACAATGAAGTAAGAGATTGTCGTAAGCACTACCCAAATGCATTTAGACAACCACCACTTTGCCTTGCTGCCGCAAACGAGCACTGAAATCTCGCCTTGGCCATCGAGGTCTTCAAAGGGGTATTCCAGGGTGATGTAGGAACAAAACAGGAACACCACTAGCCAGGTATTGGGGATGGTGAAGGGGATGTTGCGTTGTGGATCTGGTTCGTAAAATGTTATGCCAGTTAAAAGATAGATTAGGGTGTCGCCAAGGCTTGGGCTGTCTGCTCCCTCGAAATAAAAAATGCATACCAGCGAAAGAGCCGCGAGCGCCAAGAAGGCAACCAAGAACTTTAGCTTGCAAAATTTAAAGCCTTTTTTCAGGTCAAGGCTTATAAGCATTAACAGTGTTTTCATAGCTCATCTCGATTCCTGTTCAGGAGAAGGAAGATTAGCCATATGCCGAACAATAAAATCATCCATGGGATGAAAGAAAACTCACTTGTTCGAAGGCTCATTGCAGTTGCGCCTCTTATGAATTCAAGAGGTGACAGCGACAAGCCCTCGAGAGAGTTTCCCCAGATGCAAAATAGTATTTTTTCTTCGAAGGCTTGGAGGCAATAGAGCAATAGATAAGAACTTGCGATTAGCTTGTCTGGCCGTGAGACAAGCGCTCCGGTAATTTGCACAGCGCATGCCCACAATCCGCCAAAGACCGATGCGAGCAAGGTAAAGAGAGCGCAATAAACGATTGGTTGATTGTAGAAGAAGCTGGACCATAGCCTGCCGGTGTCGATGCCGTTGTACATGACTGCGCTGATGTCCGTTTCGAAAGCTGGAATAAAACATGCGGTAACAACGATGTTTATTGTTAAGGGGATGGCAATCGCTATAAATGAGCTGCTGAAAGTAGCTATGGTTTTTGCCGTTAAGTAGCGTGTCCTCTCAATCCTTGTATAGATATTCTCTAAATAGGTGCTGTTTTTTTCAGCGCAAAGTGACCAACTGTAGGGGAGTACTGCTGCTAAAGGGAATAAAATATAAAAAACTTCGGATGCGGGTTGATCGCTTCGCGTGAACAGTAAGTACGTGTACATTGAGGTCATAGGGAAGTCAGGATCTGCGACCTTGGATTGCTCAAGTTGGCCGGAATATATTTCATCGAAGAATTCTTTCGCGCCTATTGCGGACGCTACGGCAAGCAGGGTCAAAACCGCAAGGGTTCCTATGAACCATTTATTGTTGAATGCCTTTTTAAGTTCATATATTAGATATGGCATTATGCAACCTCCTTTATTTCGGAGGGCTTTATCTCAACCGTATATTTTTCGCTGTTGGTTTCCCCGAAACCTAAAGAAAGCTTTGCGTTTTTTACGCTTGAATCAGTTAGATAACCAACGGTAATGGTCGTGGTTTCGCCATTGGCTAGTTTGAATCTGTAGCCATTGGACCCATCGTATTTTTTTGTTCCGTAATAGGTGCCTTGGATATAGATGGGGTCGTAAGACGCAACATCGAATTCGCCATTTAGGTTGAATGCAGTAATGTTGAGCTCGTCGTCATCCGAGTTCGCGTCGACTGAGTGCAGGGTAAGTTGATAGCATATGATCATCGGGTCGTTGCTATCCTCAAGCCTGTCTATCTGTCTGTCCATGTCATCGCTGACAAGGTACTTCTTTTCAAGCAAGCCGAACTGGCTTTGTTTGTAGATTTTTACTTCGTTTAGTGTTGCTTCGATGATTCCATCCCAATCAAAGCCCGCAACCCAACTATAGCTCTCTCCCTCTTCATCTTTTTCTGAATCAAGGGAGACCGTCTCTCCCATTTTGTATTGGTAGGAATGGGTTTCGGCGTACGATCTCGAATCCTGAGCGCTCTTTTGTGTTTCTGCCGTGCTGTGCGAGGCGACAAGCAAGGAGTAGCTATAAAGAATTGCGCATAAAATCAACGCCGAAGCCGCTAGAACTTGCATCTTCGCTTTGTTCATTGTTGGCTCCATAACGATCCGGGAGCCTTGAAGGCCCCAGGATGCATAGTCTTCTCGAGTGGATTAGGAGGCGTTGATTGCCGTGTAGCTCCCTACGCTATCGGGGCTCCATGCTCCCTTGATGGTAGAAGAATATGAGTTCGCCCATGAGGTAAGACGTGCCGCGCCGTATCCGGATTCGTGTACGGTGTTCTTGATGCGCCATTTGCCAGCCTTTTTGGCTTTTGCGTATCCTCCAACAGTGCAATTTGTCCAGGTGCCTTTTTTCACTGTCTTGCGTCCGTCGATATACAGTCGGCAGGGATTTGAGATTGAAGAAATTTTCACATAGCAAGAACTCGAGTCGTTCTTGTCGCGTCCACTAGTGGCTGAGGTGCCATTTTGAGGCATCGAGAATGAAAAGCTCGAATTGTCGGTGGTTTTTGCGTACGCCTCGCTCGTTGTTGCAAGGGCGCCTAAGCCGAATACCATGATTGTGGCTAAGGCCAAGGTTGCCAAATGCCTGGAAATCGTTGATTCCATGAGAATCCCTTCGTTTGATTCGATGTTTATAGGCGTATCGATACAAAAGGAATCTTATGTTGGTTTGTTTCGGGCGGATCCCAACTAAAAGTTATCGGCTTCCAACTTTTAGTTGGCGCCTTTTCGCAATTTCTTCTGATAGGGAAGAGGCGAATTTTGCAAGTATCTTAGTTTCCGGCGAGTCCGGATTCTTAGAGACCATGCTTACGTTTATCTCTAGCGACTTGTCGTTGACCCTGATTATTTTTGTGTTTGGATACAATTTGTTTAAACGAGGGTCTGGCCTGGTGAATATAAGCCCGCCTGACTCGATGAATTTCTTGTGGGACTCGAGGTTGAAGCCGCTTTCTTCGAAGCTGACCTTAACGCCTGATTGCTTCAGGGCTTTAAGGAGCTTGGGATAGAAGAACCCTACATCGATAGGAATCGCGACTCGTTCTCCTTCGAGATTTTTGAGATGGGTAGATTCCGAGCGGGAAATCTTATGTTCGGATGAACAGATAATTGAAGGTTTGAAGCTGTAGATGCTCTCAATAAGCACAAGGTCGCTAGAACTAGCTTGCATCATAAAAGCTGCGTGTGCGATATTGTTTTTTACTGCCATTGCGCATTCGCCGTTTAGGGATGTAAATATCTTGAGCTTGATATGCGGGAATTCTTTTTTGAACACATCTTCCAAATAAGGTGGAAGGGCGTTACCCCTGAAAGGCTGCGCTGCGATGGCCAGCTTTATCTCATTAACTCGCTTTGCTTCTTCCTCGATGCCAAGGGTGAATACTTTTCTGTACTCGGCCAAGGCCTTGCATGATTGGTCGTAGATCTTTATCGCGTAGCTTGTGGGCTGCAGCACGCCTTTGGACTGTGTGAATAGTTTCTGGTCAAGAGCGTTTTCAAGCGAGTGAACCTGCTTGGTTAGTGCGGCTGGCGTTTTGTACATTGATTTCGCAGCTTCTGAGTAGCTTTTGTAGTCAAATGCAGCGATAAAGCATTCAATTTGCGTGATAGACATATCCCTTACCTCTCTTAGCGATAATGGTAACAGAGATCTGACCTGGGCTTTTTGGAAGGATTTTTCTAGGCATGAACAGCTTGAGGGAAGCTTTGCTCGTCTTTGTCGGCTCTTTTGTATAATCATCGAGCATACGAAATCTTTTAGCCTTGCTTGGAAAAGGGGAGCTATGAATAAGGAAGAAGTCATCGATTTGCTGCGCCGCTCTTGCGCGCTTGAGGAAAAGGTAAGCCTGCCCAACGGTGCTGTTGCCGAGTACGTGCCCGTTATGGACCGCCTGCTTGAGGATCCCATTGTCACCAATCGCTTGTTGGTGGAGTGCTTCCAGGGCTTTGATCGCGGCTTGGAGATTCAGAAAAAGACAAAGGTCATTCTTTCCTACGAGGAAGACGATCTGTTCGGCTTCATGGCTGCCGCTGTGGGCTGGTGCCGATTCCTTTACGCTTCAAAGAGTAACGAAGGGGCTGAGCTTGGCCACGGCTTTGTGCTCAACAAGGGGGACGGCGTGGTTCTGGCCCTGCCGGTACTTTGCGGTGCATCACAGATTGAGCCTTTGATTGAGATTGCGAACAAGGCACAAGCTAAGGTTTTGGGCGTGGTTTGCCTTGCTGACTATTCTGCGGAAGGCGAGGTCAAGGTCCCCGTTTCTGCTTTGATGTAAGCTTTTTGATCGGTTACTAAATTCGGGTTTTGCCTGATGAATGCGCGTGTTTCCGAAATAGGAAGCACGCGCTTCTTGTTTTACGGGTCAAAATAATACCTGTCTATTGTTCAACCTATTATTCAGTTTATTGAATTCAGATTAAGCAAATTTTTAATTTTGTTGGGCAGCGCAATTCTGGCTCTATGTTCGGTTATTTGAAAAAATCAGCTTTTATCTGGTAAAAAATGATAAATAAAATTTGGAAAAATGAATATTTGGGTTAATAATTATCGTTCCATCATTACACTAATCTTTATTGGATGAATGTCTGACGTGTCGGGGCGTCAGTGTTGGAAGGAGCTCCAAAATGGCAGTACCTGAACTCAGCCTAGAGCAACGTCAGGCCGCACTTGAAAAGGCAAAGGCTGCACGTATCCGTCGTGCGGAAGTTCGCGAAGAGCTGAAAAGCGGTAAACTCTCCCTGCAGGATGTCCTTGATATGAAGGACGATCCTGTGGTGGGTCGCATGAAGGTTCTTACCCTTATCGAGACCCTACCTGGTTTTGGCAAGGCAAGGTCTCTCAAGATGATCAACGAGCTTGGCATCGCGGAATCCCGCCGCATCAAGGGCTTGGGCGATCGTCAAAGGAAGGCGTTGCTTGATCGATTGGGATAGGTAATGCGAACTGGCAATCTTTTCGTAATCTCAGGGCCATCAGGGGCTGGCAAAGGCACCCTGGTGGCTCGTTTGATTGATGTGGTTCCCGATTCCTGGGTTTCCATTTCGGCTACCACGCGCGCTCCACGGCCGGGCGAGGTCGATGGGGTTCATTACCACTTCATGTCCGTTAGCGACTTCAAAGCCCTGGTTGCTCAAGACGGCTTTCTGGAGTGGGCCGAGGTTCATGGCAATTATTACGGCACCCCGCTTGCTCCCATTAAGGAGCAAGTTAAGCTTGGTCGTCAGGTTATTCTTGAAATCGATGTGCAGGGTGCGCTTCAGGTTCGCAAGCGCCTGCCCGAGGCTCATTTGATTTTCATCGAGCCGCCATCCATGGCTGAGCTTGAGCGCAGGCTTCGCGGGCGCGGTACCGAAACCGAGGATGTTATTGCCATGCGTATGGAAAACGCCAAAGTGGAGCTTTCCCTGAAAATGGAGTATGATATTCAGCTCATGAACGATGACCTTGACGAATCCTTGAACGAGCTTGTCGGAATCGTCGATTCATACGCACAACAGTAAGAAGGAAATATCTATGTCTCTTATCGAACCAAAGATTGACGTCCTGCTTGATCAGGCTGAAAACGATCGATTCCTGCTTTGCTCTTTGGCTGCGAAGCGCGCTCATGACATCAACGACATGATGCGCGGCCAGCGCAATCGCGCTATCCAGTTGGAGAAGGCAATCGATATCGCCAAGTCGAACAATCGTCGTCCTTTGAGTCTTGCGTTCGATGAGGTTGCTTCGGGTGATGTTTCCTACGATCCTGCAACCATCGACGTTTCGAACCACTAATTTAGGTTTCATATATTTAGTTCCATAGGAGGACTTATGTCTCTTCAGCGAGTTTGTCTCGTTCATTATCACGAGATCGGCTTGAAGGGTCACAACCGCTCCACTTTCGAGAAGCGTCTTGCGAGCAATCTCAAGGCGCTTCTTTCCGGATGCCCCATTACGGGCATTCGTCGTATTTCGGGCAGGTTGTGCATTTTCATCGAGGAAAACGCCAGTTACGAGGATTCCTGCGCCGTGGCCGATCGCATTGCGGGCGTACCTGGTATTGCACGTGTGAGCTGCGGTTACAGATGCGCCCAAGAACTTGATGAGGTGTATGCGACTGCTGTTCGTGCCTTGCGCGATTGCGAGCCCTTCACCACCTTCAAGGCCTCTTGCAGGCGCAACCATACCAACTGGGAAATCCCTTCCATGGAGATGATCAAGCTCATCGGTGCGGAGCTCTGCCGGAATTTCCCCGAGCACAAGGTTGATGTGAAGAATCCCGGTGTGGATGTGCGCGTGGAGTTTATCGAGGGTGGATGCTACGTGTACGGTCGCAGCATTGTGGGCGTTGGCGGCTTACCCGTGGGCAGCGCCGGCAAGGCCGTTTGCCTGCTTTCCTCCGGCATCGATTCACCCGTGGCAACTTGGAAGATCGCCCGCCGCGGCGCCACGCCCATCGGTGTGCATTTTTCCGGCAGGCCCGAGACTTCCGCTACCAGCGAGTTTTTGGTGGATGATATCGCGCATGTTCTTGAGCGGACCGGGTGCATCGGGCGCGTTTACATTGTGCCCATCGGCACCTATCAGCGCGAGATCGCGAGTGTCGTTCCGCCTTCGCTGCGCATCATCATTTACCGCAGGTTCATGTTCAGGGTCGCAGAACGCATTGCGCGCTTTGAGGGTGCAAAAGCCCTGGTAACCGGTGAGAGTCTGGGTCAGGTTGCTTCGCAGACCATGGACAATATCATGGCTACTAACGCCGCAGTTTCCTTGCCAATTTATCGTCCTTTGATCGGTTCCGACAAGGTGGATATCATCGCTGATGCGGAAAAGCTGGGCACTTTCAAAATCTCCAGTGAGCAGGCTGCCGATTGCTGCACTTTGTTCATGCCGCGTAATCCCGAGACCCATGCAAAGCTTTCCAAGGTCGAGGAGGCCGAGAGCTTGCTGCCTGATTTGGATCAGTGGGTCGAGGATGCCTTCAAAGCGGTTGAGGTGCACGATTACGCGTGCCCTAGCTACAAGCCCCGTAAGCTTCGCAGGCAAGATGCTGCACAGGGGGAATCCCAGGCTGAGGGCACCTTGGAAGTGGTGGAAGCGCAGTAGCTGTTTGGGCTGGGCATGCGGCTAGTTCATTTGCCGAGGCGTCCAGGTTCTTTCAGCTTTTCTTCCATCTTGCTTCAGGGTTCCTTCAAAGGCGTGTCTGACGCGCTTCAACAATACGTTCAATCCTATGGCTAATCTTCTTCTTTACAAGGAGGTTAGCCATGTCTTTTATCACCGATTCCTATTCATTGTCCGAGAAGCTGCAGGCCCGGGGTTTGCGCTTGCCGGTACTCGTCGGGCTTCTTGCGGTTACTGCTTTGGTGATCGTTTTGCTGGGACAGCAGCTTTGGGGCGTGATCTCAGGGGAGGCCTTCGCTGGTTCCGGCATTCTTGTTGAGGCTGGTGACACTTCGGATAATCAGGAAGCGCAGAGTTCTTCGGCCGGCTCTGATGTGCAGGAGTCAAAAGATGGAAGCGCGGGTGACTCGTCGGACGCAAGCCAGGATGCAAAGGGACAGGCAACAAGTTTCAAGAGCATCTACGTTGATGTGGTTGGTCAGGTCAAACATCCAGGAATGTATGAGCTTGCCGAGGGCGCGCGTCTTGCTGCTGCCGTTGAGGCGGCGGGCGGCTTTGCCAAGAAGGCCGATCGCGCGAGCGTTAATCAGGCGCAAGTTTTGACCGACGGGCAACAGGTTGTCGTGGCGGAAAAGCAAAGCGATGCCGGCACGGCGACCACGCAGGCTAAGGCTTCTTCGTCGGGTTCGTCTTCGAGTGCGCAAACAAGCTCAACTGGTGGGAAGGTGAACATCAATACAGCTGATGCGAGCGAACTCACTACCTTGTCGGGCATTGGCGAGGTGACCGCTCAGAAGATAATTGCCGACCGAGAAGCAAACGGTGCGTTCAAGAAGCCCGAGGACATCAAGCGCGTTTCCGGCATTGGGGATAAAAAATACGAAGCCATAGCTGACTTCATTTGTGTTTAGGTTGCAACGATGTCTTTCGGTGATGAAGGGAAGGCTAGCGATGTCTCGCGGCCGAGCATACCGCCTTTGCTTATGGGGGCGCTGGTGTTTTGGTTTGCCTGCGTCGTCGCTCGTCAAGATTTCGCGTTTGTGCTTTGCTGCGGCGGTGTTTCCTTCCTGCTTCTTTGTGCTTATGCGCTTGCGAGGATTCGCTTTGCTCGCAACTATGCGCCTCTGCTTGTTTGCAGCGCTGCCTTAGCTTTGGGGCTTGCTTGCGGTTCCTTGCAGCTTGCAAGCGTGGACGCGCAGCGTGCAGCCCTGCTTGAGCGAAGTTCTCTTGGCGAGGTTCAGGTGTTGGCGCTCGCGGATGCAACGCAAGGGGAGTATGGGTCCCAGTGTCTGGCTAGCGCGCACGTCGATTCCAAGACCTATAAGCTTTTGCTTTCCTTTTCCGATTCGGTGCGGCTGTTTTATGGCGATGCGCTTACGGTTTCGGGGAATCTATCGCTTCCTGACGATTCGGGCTATTTGGATGAAAGGGGCGCTATCGCCAAACTTGCAGTCAAGAATTACTCGGCTGTAGAAAGCAGGGGAGTAGCTAGCTTAATTGGCTCATGGAGAAAGGGGCTTATCGCAAGCGCCTTGGAGTCTTTCGATGTGATTGAGCGTGCTGCCCGTGCTGTTGTTTCCCCTGCCGACGGCGACTCGGGCAGCGACTCGGGCGGAAAGGCTGGCTCCTCTTCCTTGCTACTTGCGGGAGCGATCCCTTTAGATGAGCTGAAGTCTTTGATTCTCGCTTTGGCCTTTGGCTATAGGCCGAGCTTGTCGGCAAGCCTCGTGTATGCAGACTTCAAGCTTGCCGGCCTGGCGCACCTCGTTGCGGTTTCGGGGGCTCATTTGGCTCTTGTGTCAGGCTTTGCCCTTGTTGCTTTGCGGAGGCTCGGCCTTGGTGTTCGGCCGCTTTGTTGCTTGGTGTTCGGCTTTTTGATTCTCTACGTTTTTATGGTGGGCGTGCCTGTTTCTTGCCTGCGCGCTGCGGTGATGGCAGCTTTGTCCTTGTTTTCTTCTTTGAGCCTTCGAAGGGCGAGTTCAATCTCGGCTTTGGGCTTGGTCATCGCGCTTTTCGTTGCCATCGATCCCGTATGCGCTACCTCGGTTTCGTTCCAACTCTCAGTTTTGGCTACTTTGGGCATCGTTTTGCTTGCGTCCTGGTTCAAATGGTGGCTTGCGCGTATTCCTCATCTGCCGCGCGCTGTTTCGGATTCGTTGGCTGTCACTCTTTCCGCGACGATTCCGACATTGCCTTTGACTGTGAGCATGTTCTCTCAGCTGCCCTTGGTGTCGCCTTTGGCCAATCTTGTGGCTGGGCCAATCCTGAGCGTTTCCATGGCGCTCTGCATGCTTTTAGTTCCCTTGGCGTTTGCGCCGGCTCTCTTGAACCTTGTGATGGTCGCGCTTCTTGTTGTGCTTGGATTTTTTGCCTTGATGGCCCATGTGCTGGTTAGCCTGCCTTATGCCTGCGTCCCTCTTTCTCTGCAAGCAGCTCCAGCTTTCGTTCTTGGAGCTTTGGCTTGCGTTGCCTGGTGGGTCTGTTGGCCCAAGCCTTCTGCTCGGAATGCTTCGGCTTTAGCCTTTTCTTGCAGTGCCGTTGTGCTCTGCTTGCTCCTTGTTGCGGGCGGCTCGCGGGTCTTATTCCATGGGGACGATTTGGTGATGCTGGATGTTGGGCAAGGCGATGCGTTCCTTATCGAAAGCAAGGGAAAATACCTATTAATTGACACGGGTCGATCTGATTCGAAGCTATTGAAGGGCTTGGCGAGCGAGGGGGTTACCCATCTTGACGGCGTGCTGATTACCCATTGCGACGACGATCATTATGGATCCCTCGATGCCTTGCGGGGAATTGTG
This sequence comes from Oscillospiraceae bacterium, assembly GCA_963635145.1. Classification (GTDB taxonomy): domain Bacteria; phylum Actinomycetota; class Coriobacteriia; order Coriobacteriales; family Eggerthellaceae; genus Anaerotardibacter. Next base: position 51,830 of record CAVHFE010000007.1, on the reverse strand, counting down.
GCCGTTGATGCACTGTATGTGGCGAAGGGGACCTTGGAGCTTGATAACGCTAAAGCCAAAGAAATCGAAGCTACTTCGCAGATGCTGACGGGGCGTAAAGCTTATGAGATGAGCTGCGGTTCGATCCTTTGTTTGGGCAATTTCACCCTAGAGGTGATTTCGCCCGAGGCTGTGGTTGACGGTGGAAATCAAGATAGCCTGACGCTTATCGCTTCGGTTAAGGAAGGCGGCAAAACGTGGAAGACTCTTCTGTGCGGCGATGCCGAAAGCGAAACGCTTGAAATGCTCGGTTACAAGGATTTGCTTTGCGATATCGACGTGCTGAAAGTAGGGCACCACGGTTCACGCGTTTCCTTGAGTGATTCCTTGCTCGATCAGCTGAAGCCCGAGGTAGCGCTTATCAGCGTTGGCGCGGGAAACAGATATGGCCATCCGACTAAGGAAGCCCTGGAAGTGCTCGATGGATGCGGTGCCCGCGTATTCAGAAGCGACAAGTTGGGCAAGGTGATTTGCTCCTTCGGCGATAAAGGACTCAAGATCAGTGCCGTAGGGTAGAATACGGGCTATGGCTAATTCTAAGAACAAAGCACCCCTTCTGCCTGCTTACCTTGTCGTCGGCGAAGATGAGCTTAAGCGCGAAACTGTGCTCAAGCGCCTCGACACGCGACTTTCGACGATGGGCGACTTGAGCTTCAACTTCGATCGCTTTCAGGGCGAAACGGCTACGGGCGAGGAGATCGTCGGTGCTGCTAACACCCTGCCCTTTGCAAGCGAAGTTCGCCTGGTTAGAGTCGATAGAGTTGAGCGCTTGAAAAAGGCAGATTCCGAGCAGCTTGTTTCTTATCTTGAGAACCCGTCTCAGACGACGGTGCTGCTTTTGATTGCCGATAAGCTGGCCAAAAACACAAGGCTCTACAAGGCTGTAGCCGCCTTGGGAAAAACCGCGATTATCGATTGCGCGCCCCAAAATCGGCGCGACTTGGGCGGGACCGTTATGGGCATGGCGCGAAGCCATGGCGTGCAGCTTACCCCGGGGGCGGCAAATGCCCTCATTGATTTGGTTGGCACGAACACGGTCGCCCTTGATTCCGAGGTGCGCAAGCTTTCGCTTGCCCATCGTGGCAGCGATGCGATAAACGAGAACGAGGTTTTCACCATGGTCTCGCGTACCGCCGAGGTGAAACCATGGGAGTTCGTCGATTCCTTTGCCGGGCGCAACCTTGAGCGTTGCCTCGTGCTCCTCAATAAGATGAATGGCAGCACGTCCGCCTATGCTCTTCTTTCATTTTGCACAAGCCGGATTCGCGAACTTATTACCGCCAAGGCGCTTTCGGCGCGTGGAGAATCGCGTAGCTTGGCTAAGGTTTTGAAGATGCCCGATTGGCGCGTTAAGAACCATATGTCCTGGGCGCGAAATTATCGCATGGAGGAATTGGTGGGCGCCTTGTCTGCTGCATGCGCCGCTGAGCAATCGATGAAGAGCGGGGGAGACCCCGATACGGTTTTCCTTGATTGGTTGATAGCCACCCTCCGTCGTTGATCCCGGCTAGGACGCGCTTTGAAAAGACGAGCATATAAAAAAGGAGCCCGTGGGCTCCTTTTTTATGGATATACGGACGAACCCGAAGGTTCGAAGCGAGTTGCTTATTCAGCGTCCTCTGCGGCCTCGGCCTCGGCTTCAGCAGCTGCAGCGGCAGCTTCCTCTTCAGCCTTCTTCTTGGCAGCAGCAGCCTGAGCAGCCTGGGTCTCCTTGCGGTTAGCTTCTTTGACCTTGTCCTTCTCAGCATAAGCAGCAGCCTTTGCTTCCTTGGCGGCAGCCTTCTTGGAGCCGTTTGCAGCCTGCTCCTTCTTGGGCGCGGGCTTGTAAGCTGCGATGTCCTCGGCGGTGACGACGGTGTTGGCGAGCTTCATGACGCCGGACTTGCGGTTGGCAGCCTGGTTCTTGTGGATAACGCCCTTGCTGACAGCGCGATCGAGCAGGCGGCAAGCCTTCTGAGCTGCTGCGTAGGCGGCAGCGCCATCGCCAGCTGCAACTGCTTCACGAACGCCGCGGATTGCGGTCTTGAGCTCTGCGCGGATTGCGCGGTTGCGCATGCGAGCCTTCTCGTTGGTGATGATGCGCTTCTTCTGGGACTTGATGTTTGCCACGTTTATTCCTCCATTTAAAGTTGTTCTTGAAGACGAAAGCTTTGAAATAATACCATATGCCAAGCTTGGGTGCGGAGATTTTTACCGCATTCGCCCTACTTTATTAGGCTGCTTCTTGTGCGCGGGGTCCCGCGAGGCGGGGAAGCTTAGCTTTCGCACGGAAAGCCTTGCCTTCGCAGCGCTGCTTGCCTAGGTATAATCAGGTTAAAATAGCAATTCGGCGCATAGCTTGCGGCATGCGTTTTCAACAGTCTAAGAATCAAAGGACATTATGGCAGTCGATCCACGCTTTATTAGAAATTTCTCGATTATCGCCCATATCGATCACGGCAAGTCCACCTTGTCGGATCGTATTTTGGAGCTTACGGGCACGGTTGCCTCGCGCGATATGCAAGCGCAGCTCCTGGATTCCATGGATATCGAGCGTGAGCGCGGGATCACCATCAAAAGCCAGGCTGTTCGCGTTGATTACCGGGCCGACGATGGCAACACCTACCACTTCAACCTCATCGACACGCCGGGTCATGTCGACTTCACTTACGAGGTTTCGAGAAGCCTGGCCGCTTGCGAGGGCGCGGTTTGCGTGGTGGACGCCACCCAGGGCGTCGAGGCGCAAACGGTAGCCAACTGCATGATGGCGATGAATGCTAATCTTGAGATCATTCCTCTGATCAACAAAATCGACCTTCCCGCCGCCGACCCCGAGCGTGTGAAGGTCGAAATCGAGGACGGCCTTGCGCTTCCTGCCGAGGATGTTGTTCTTGCTTCAGGTAAAACGGGCGAGGGCGTGCATGATTTGCTTGAGTCCGTCGTCTACAACATCCCCGCGCCTGTTGGCGACGCTGCTGCTCCGCTTCGTGCCCTTATCTTCGATTCCTATTTCGATGCCTATCGCGGTGTTGTCGCCTTGATTCGCGTTGTCGATGGCTCCATCAAAAAGGGCCAGACCATTCGCATGATGGCCACCGATACCGTAACCACGGTTGAGGAGGTTGGCGTTAGGCGTCCGGCCGAGGTCCCAGCCTCCGAGCTGGGCGTGGGCGAGGTAGGCTACCTGGTCACTGGCCTTAAGGACCCTTCCAAGGTCAAGGTCGGCGACACCATCACCCTGCCCACGGGCGGCTGCGCCGAGGCCTTGCCCGGTTACCGTGACGTTAAGCCCATGGTCTTCACCGGTCTGTTCCCCATCGATGCCGATCAGTACGAGCCTTTGAAGGATGCCCTCGAGAAGCTTTCCTTGAACGACCCCGCTCTAATTTGGGAGCCCGAAACCTCTCATGCGCTTGGCTTCGGCTTCCGCGTCGGTTTCTTGGGCCTTCTTCACATGGAAGTTATCAAGGAACGTCTTGAGCGAGAGTTCAACCTAGATTTGCTTGCCACCGCGCCGAGCGTTGAATACAACGTGTACATGAAGAGCGGCGAGATGATTTCCCTGCATAGCCCGCAGGACATGCCCGACGCCAGCGCAATCGACCACATCGAGGAGCCCTACCTCAAGGCTAAGATCCTTATTCCGCCCGACTACATCGGCGCGGTCATGGACCTTACCTGCGCTAGGCGCGGCGAGTTCAAGACGATGAATTATCTGGGCATGCAGACGGTCGAGATGCTGTGGGAGATGCCCTTGTCCGAGCTGATCATGGATTACTTCGATCAGTTGAAGAGCAGGACGAAGGGCTACGCCTCGCTCGATTACGACTTCGACAAGTACAAACCTTCCAAGCTCGTGAAGCTCGATGTGCTTCTTTCCGGCAAGGCAATCGATGCCCTGTCCTTCATCGTGCATGAGGACAAGGCATACGAAAAGGGCCGCGTCCTGTGCGAAAAGCTTAAAGAGATTATTCCACGCCAGCAGTTCGAGGTTCCCATTCAGGCTGCCGTTGGCTCGCGTATCTTGTCCAGGCAGACGGTTCGCGCGGTGCGCAAGGACGTTTTGGCCAAGTGCTATGGCGGCGACATATCGCGAAAGCGCAAGTTGCTCGAGGCCCAGAAGAAGGGTAAGAAGCGCATGAAGGCCATCGGTAACGTCGAAGTTCCGCAGGAGGCCTTCATGGCCATCCTCAAGGTTGACGAGTAAACCATGCTCTTCAATGACCGCAGGGTGATTTTGGCCCCTATGGCGGGCGTCACCGACGAGGTGTTTCGGGAGCTGTGCATCGAGCAGGGTGCCGAGCTTACCTATACCGAAATGGTGTCCGCCAAGGCCTTAAGCTACAACAACCGTAAAACCCAGGATTTGATGAGGCTCTCGCCGCTTGAGTCCAAGGTGAGCGTGCAGATTTTCGGGCATGAACCTGCAACCATGGCCTCCGAGGCGCGCACCATCGAAGATTTGCTGGGGGAACGCCTTTTCGCCATCGACATCAACATGGGCTGCCCTGCTCGCAAAATCGCCGGCAAGGGCGATGGTTCCGCCTTGATGCGCGATCCTGATTTGGCTGCATCGATCGTTGCCGCCGTTAAGGCCCAGGTGAGCTGTCCGGTTACAGTGAAGTTTCGTCGTGGATACGAGATGGACAACGAAAGCGCCCCGGAGCTCGCTCGTCGCCTGGAGGCGGCCGGGGCAGACGCCTTGTGCGTCCATGGGCGCTATGCTCAGCAGTTTTACCGGGGGAGCGCCGATTGGGGCGTAATCGCCCGGGTGGTTGACGCGGTCTCGATTCCCGTTGTCGGCAACGGCGATATCGCTTGCGGCGCCGATGCGGCGCGTATGCTTGAGGAAACTGCTTGCAAGGCCGTGATGATTGGTCGCAGCGCTCAGGGTAATCCTTGGGTTTTCGCCGACGTGCGCTCCGTCCTGGAAACCGGCAAACCTGCGCAGGTGCCGAGCATCGAGGAGCGCGTTAGCATGGCTATGCGCCATGCGCGTCTTCTTTCGGAGCGCTGCGGACGCAACATCGTCAGGATGCGCAAACATGCGATGTGGTACTGCGCCGGTTTACGCGGAGCGCCCATGATTCGCGGCAAAATCAATCAAGCCGAAAGTTACGAGGACTTCGAGGCTTTGTTTGACGAGCTTTTGGAGCTGAACCGCTGATGGAGACCCTGTCTTCATCAGCATCCCGTGTGGTGGGCGCTGCCAGCGGACGGCCTATTTGGGCGCTGGACGCGGGCTTTGAGCCCTACGGCGCTCTTTACATTCACATACCTTTCTGTCGCAAAAGGTGCGCCTATTGCGACTTCACCACCGAGGCCGCATGTTCCGATGACCCGCGGCTTGATGCGTACGTGGATTCCCTGGAACGCGACATTCGCAAGGCATCCGCGCTCGGCCTTCTTCAGCGCGTTAAAACCATCTATCTAGGCGGCGGGACGCCGAGCTATCTAGGCCTTCGTCGCCTGACTCGCCTTTTGTACACTTTGAGCTTATCTATGCGGGTGGAACCTGACGTTGAGTTCACTCTGGAGGCGAACCCTGATAGCCTTACCGAGGCGATGGTCAAAGATCTTTTCGCTCTGGGCGTTACGCGTGTGTCTTTGGGTGTTCAAAGCTTCAACGACGATGAGCTTTCCATGCTTGGTCGTATTCATTCTGCGGCCGATGCGCAACGTGCCATCGATACCGCGCTTACAAGGTTCAAGCATGTGAGCATCGATTTGATGTGCGGCTTGCCTAATCAGAGCTTGGCCAGCTTTCAGGCGTCCTTGGAGCGTGCCCTTTCGTGCGGCATCGACCATCTGAGCGTTTATCCTCTTACCTTGGAAGAAGGCACGCCGCTTGATGCGTCCGTTGAGGCGGGGTTTTTGCCTTACCCGAGCGATGATATGGCTTGCGAGATGATGCGATTAGCCGCCGAAGAATGCCAGGCTGCAGGCTTTAAGCGCTATGAGGTGGCAAGCTACGCGAAACCCGGCGGGGCCAGTTGTCATAACCAGGCTTACTGGACGAGCGTTCCTTACCTGGGCCTGGGCAGGGGAGCGGTTGGTATGAAACAGGATGCTTCATGCCGCATTCGCTATGACCAAGATGGCGTGATTGAGCGTATATCTAACGAACAGCGAATTGCCGAGGATTTGATGCTGGGCATGCGCCGTACCGCTGGCGTCTCGGCCGATGAAGTTATCAAAGCGTGCTTTAGTTTGCCCGACGCATGGGATACCTTCGATTCCCTGGTGGACGATGGCTATGCAAGTTACGAGGACGGATTCTTCGTTCCTACCGAAAAGGGCTGGTTGCTAGGCAATCGGATGTACGGGCGCATACTCGATCTGGCACCTTAGCGTTTGCCTGTTTGCTAGCACGAACACTTCTTCTCCATAGGTGTTAGCACTTGATGGCTGAGACTGCTAAAATCACCTTTGCTTGAATATTGCAATGCGTACGCAGTGGGAGGTGGAAATGCTTTCGGATCGTCGTCAGCTTGTTTTGCGTGCTTTGATCGAGGAGTACGTGAGCAAGGCGCTCCCCGTTGGGTCCAAGACCTTGTTCGACAATTACGATCTTGGTTGCAGTTCCGCCACTATCCGAAACGAGCTTTCACGTCTGGAGGAGGAGGGTTATCTTACCCAGCCTCATACCTCGGCGGGCAGGATTCCCACCGATTTAGGTTATCGCGTTTTCGTGGACGAGCTTCTTGCTCATTGGAAGGGCGATGCGAACAAGCTGCCCCTTGAGGAGCTAAGGTCCACTACGCAAGAGCTCGATGACCTTATCGAGCGCACCTCGCTTGCGCTTTCGCGCCTGACGGACTGTCTTGCCATGGTCGTCCCGCCGCGTGTTTTGGCTCTGCACGTGAAGGTGGTCGATCTGGTTCAGCTAACGCCGCGGCGTTTGATTTTGGTTGCAGTAAGCCCTGAAGGGGATGTGCTCGATCGCAACGTCGACTTGCCCGAGCCGGCCGATGCCGATGCCATCGCGCGCGTTCAGGAAAAGCTCAACAATCTGGTGGGCTCCCATTATCTGGAACGAAATCACGATGCAGACGAGCTCGATGCCGAGATAGCATCGGATCCCTTGTTCGCCTTGCTCGTCCGTGAGCTTTCCGCATGCTTGACCAGTCAGCGAAGGAAGCGCCCCTATCAGCTGGGCATGGCCAATCTGATGACCCAGCCTGAGTTCAGCGCTTCGGCAAGCCTTCTTCCTCTTTTGTCTAAGCTGGAGGACGACACCATCCTTCTCAAGGTTTACGACGATGCTCTCAGCCAGGAGGGCCCTCTTGTGCGTATCGGGCACGAAAACGGTGCCGAGGAGCTCAATGGGGTTTCCGTGGTTGCGAGCCATTTCGGCGAAGGCGACTCCCGGGGCGTCGTTGCGATTTTGGGTCCTACGCGCATGAACTACTCGCAAGTTATCGCCGCCGTCCATGCGGCGAAGAAGGCCTTGGGCAATTGGTAGTCAAGGCATGCTAACGCATATAAGTACTTTGTTACATCCAGATACGAAAAGGACAGTGATCAACTCATATGGCAGATAAGGACCTCTACGAGATTCTTGGCGTCGGCAAGGACGCATCGGACGACGAGATAAAGAAGGCTTTCCGCAAGAAGGCGCGCACTCTTCATCCCGATGTCAACAAAGAACCCGATGCCGAGGAGCGCTTCAAGGAGCTCAACGAGGCCTACGATGTGCTTTCCGACCCTGCCAAGCGTTCCCAATACGACCGCTTCGGCACGGTAGGCGGTGCTGCAGGCGGCGGATCCTACGTCGATCTTGAGGATTTGTTCGGCGGCGGTTTTGGGATGGGTGATATCTTCAGTTCCTTCTTTGGCGGCCAGGGCGGGTCGCGCGGCGGAAGGCCGGCACGTCGCGAGGGTCGCGATATGTCCGTTGGCCTGCGTATTACCTTGGAGGAAGCCGCCAGCGGCGTTCGCAAGGAAATCGTCTACGATCGTCTTACTCCTTGCGAGGATTGCAACGCGACAGGCTTGGCCGAAGATGGCAAGGAAGTAACCTGCCCTGAGTGCAAGGGTCAGGGACGTGTCGTTACCGTTCAGCAGACCTTCCTCGGTGCCATGCAGTCCGCCTCCACTTGCACCAAGTGCGGCGGCACGGGTAAAACAGTTGAGAACCCGTGCCCCGAATGCGAAGGTCAGGGCCGTGTGCCCGATCGTCAGCGCCTGGGCGTCGAGGTCCCCGCCGGCGTTCACAGCGGCCAGTCCATTCGCCTGAAGGATTACGGAGAGGCCGGCGTGCGCGGCGCTGCCTCGGGCGACTTGGTGGTCACGGTTCGCGTTCAGGAGCATGAGCTCTTCGAGCGCGATGGCGACGATTTGCATTGCTCGACGGCCATCAGCATGGTTCAGGCCGCTCTTGGTTCCAAAATCGAGGTCGACGGCATCCTTGAAGACGAGAAGGTCGAGGTCCAGATTCCCGAAGGTTGCCAGTATGGCCAGGTTGTGCGCGTGCGCAATGCGGGCATGCCGCGCCTGAACCAGGATTCCCGTGGCGATATGTACGTTCATGTTGACGTGCGGGTTCCCGAGCGTCTAAGCAAGACCGAGCGTGAGCTTTTGGAGAAGCTTGCCAAGGAAATGGGCGAGGACTACACCGAGCATCGTTCGCCCTTGCAGAAGATCAAGGACGCTTTTAACTAGGGCGTTTAGCAGGTTTTATCCCGTAGCGCGAACGGCGTGCCTTATCGTGGGGCTTTGTTCGCGGGCAAGCCTTCGTTGAGCGCGTTATCGCTTGCGCATTTACGCTACTTACCTTAAGGGAGCAGCATGTCGTTGCAGCATTTATATCTTGATAATCAGGTTTTGTCCGAGGAGGATGCGGACTCTTTTGAGCTGCGTGTTTCTGCGGACGATGCGAAGCATCTGAAGGTGTTGCGCGTTAAAGCTGGCGAGCATGTTGCCGTGGTTGATGCGTCCAAAGATTACTTCGAATGCGAATTTCTTGACCTAAGCGGGGAGCTGCCGCTGGTACGCATCTGCCGTCATCTTAACGCACCGGATCGCCCTGAGCTTATTTTGGTTCAGGGCCTGGCCAAGGGCGATAAGATGGAAACCATCATTCGGCATGCAACCGAACTGGGCGTTTCCGCTTTCATGCCTTTGGCTTCGAGTCGCTGCGTCATGAGGCTCGACTCGAAGAAGAAAGATAAAAAGCTTGATCGCTGGCGCTCTATTGCTCGCAGCGCCGCTCAGCAATCCGGGCAGCCCTTCGTCCCTGAGATTTTGGAGCCGATGAGCGTTTCCCAGAGCGCCGAGCTCCTTCGCGGTGCCACTGCGGTACTTGTCTGCTGGGAGGAGGCTCCTACGAGCAAATCGATCCGTGAGGCACTTGACCGGGGGCTCGATGCGAACACGATGCAAGCCGTCGATGCTCGTGTTGCCGTTGTCGTCGGGCCCGAAGGCGGCTTGAGCTCCGAGGAAGTGAACGCTTTCCTGGATGCGAATCCCTGTGCGTCCTTGGTGAGCTTGGGTTCTTCGATCCTTCGAACCGAAACGGCGGGTATCGTGGCGCCGGCTTTGGTGTTGCACGAGCTTGGATGCTTGGGTTAGCGCATGAAGTTCTGCATCGTTAACTTGGGTTGCCGCGTCAATCGCGTCGAATCCGACAGCATCGCTCAAGCTTACCTTGCCCGCGGGGGCGAGATGGTGAGCGCGGCATATGCCGAGCTCATCGTGGTTAACACCTGCACTGTCACCGGCGAGGCCGAGAAGAAGACGCGCAAGGCGATCCATCGTGCTCTACGCGTCAACAAGCAGGCACGCGTGATCGTCACCGGCTGCGCAGCGAACGTTGACCCCGAGGGCTACGCTGCGCTTGACGAGCGTATTGCCGTGGTGGATAAATCTGAGCTTTTGAACATCGGGGATGTTGCCGATTCCGCGCCCGCTCTGCGCGTGGGCAGCGATTTTCCGGCGCGCGCGGGCGTCAAGATTCAGGACGGCTGCGACCATGCCTGCACCTTCTGCATCGTTCATGTTGCGCGAGGAAAGGCCTGGTCCAGGCCTTCCGATGAAATCGTTTCCGAGGTGAAGGCCTTGGTTGGCTCCGGTGTCTCCGAGATCGTCATGACGGGTATCGACCTTGGGTCATATTTGGAGGCTCCCGGTCATGACCTTTGCTGGCTTTTGGACAAGCTCATGGACGAGGTGCCCAACTGCCGTTTCCGCATCTCGTCAATCGAGCCTATCTCGGTAAGCGACGAGCTGATTGAGCTTATGGCCGGCTCCAACGGGCGCATTTGCAAGCATCTGCATCTCCCTTTGCAGTCCGGCTCCTCGAAAGTTCTTGCCGAGATGGACAGGCCTTATGATGCAGACTATTTCAAAGCCTTGGTTTTAAAGTTAAGGAAGGCGATGCCCACCATCTCCTTAACCACCGACTTGATGGTTGCCTTTCCTGGCGAAACCGAGGACGATTTCGGGCAGTCGCTTGAAATGGCGCTCTTTTCCCAATTCTCGAAAATCCATGTTTTCCGCTATTCCAAGCGCGCAGGAACCCCCGCCGCGGCTCGAGCAGATCAGGTGCCTGCCGAGGTTTCTGAGTGCAGGGCCAAAGAGCTTCGAGATTTGTCATTTAAGCTGCACTTGAGCTTTGGGGAATCCCTGGTTGGCCATAAAGAGTTGGTGGCCGTCGAGGGTGATGGCATGGGCATGAGCGATTCCTTTTATCGCGTACGTCTTAACCGAGATTACAAACCCGGCAGCTTGGTTCCCCTGCGCTTAACGAGCATTGATGGGTCTGGTATCTTTAACGCATGCTAAACACCACCACTACATTCACCATCCCCGATGATATCGATTTGGCAGTGTTCGTCGGGCCCAACGACGAGCTAATTCGCCTAATTCAGGATTCCTTTCAGGCGAAAATCGTTCTACGCGGGAATCGGATTTCCCTTGAGGGCAACGAGGTCGAGCTTTCAAGCTTGATAACTTTGTTCACCGATATCGTGCAATCCATGCGCCTGGGTGAGCGCCCGACGCTCAACGAGCTCAAGCGCTCCATTGCTCTTCTGAAAACGGGCGAGCTTGCGCCTGCCCCTTTGAAGAGCGATGTCATTCTTAGCCACAAGGGTCACGCCATTCGCCCTAAGACGGCTAATCAGAAGTCTTATGTTGATGCCATTCGTACCAATACCATCACTTTCGGTATCGGCCCTGCCGGCACGGGCAAGACCTATCTTGCCATGGCCATGGCGGTGGATGCACTGAACCGCCGCGAGGTGGGGCGCCTTGTGCTTACGCGCCCGGTGGTCGAGGCGGGGGAGAACCTCGGTTTTCTTCCCGGTACCTTGACCGAGAAGATCGACCCTTACATTCGTCCTTTGTACGACGCTCTGTTCGAGATGATGGACAGCGCGCGCGCCCAGCGTTTGCTTGATGAAGGCACGATCGAAATCGCTCCCTTGGCGTTCATGCGTGGTCGCACCTTAAACGACGCCTTCATCATCTTGGACGAGGCGCAGAACACCACCCCTGAGCAGATGAAGATGTTCCTCACGCGTTTGGGCATGGGTTCCAAGATGGTTATCACCGGAGACGTCACGCAGACCGACCTGCCCAAGGGGGTTTCGGGTCTGAAGACGGTGGGCGCAGTGCTTCAGGACATCGAGGATATTTCTTTTTGCGAATTCCATTCCACCGACGTGGTGCGCAATTCGCTTGTTGCCAAAATCGTGAGCGCGTATGCTCGCGCGCAGGAAAACAAGCTCAGGCTTTAGGGGGCACGCATGGAAGTCACCATTTTGATCGAACATGGCGCAGAGAAGCTGGAAGGCTTGCCCTTGCGCGAGCTTTGCTGCTTCGCGATGGAATACATGAAGTGTCCGCCTAACACCGAGCTGTCGCTTTCGTTCGTGACGAATGAGAAAATCCACGAGCTCAATCGCGATTATCGCGGGATCGACCGTCCAACCGATGTTCTCTCCTTCGAGTGCGACAACCTTCCTTTTGAGGGTGAGGATTTCGACGAGAGCGAGGTCTTCGAGCTGGGCGACACGATCATTGCTGCCGACGTATGCGAAGCTCAACGCGCTGAGTACGGCACGAGCTTCGAGGACGAGGTCACCCTTCTCATCGTGCATAGCATCCTGCATCTTTTGGGCTACGATCATATAGTTGAGGAAGAAGCCGAGGAGATGGAAGCGCTTGAGGACGAAATCATCGCTGCCTGGAATGAGCAGCGCGCATGACGCGACCCGGCTTCACCCTTTTGCAGGCTTTCAAGTGTGCCGCCAATGGTGTTCGCATTGCCTCGCATGAGCGAAATTTTCGCATTGAACTCGTGTTTTTGGTGGTTTGCGTTGCGCTTGGCGTGTTTTTCGGCATTAGCGCACTGGAGTGGGCCATCTGCGTTTCGTGTTTCGGTTTGGTCCTTGGCGCCGAAACCCTCAACACGGCCATCGAGTCGGTCGTTGATCTGGTATCGCCCGAATACCACGAGCTCGCCGGAGCTGCCAAGGATTGCGCCGCCGGCGCCACCTACATCCTTGCTCTATCGTCCCTGCTGGTGGGCATCATCTTGTTTCTGCCCCGTATCCTTGCTTTGATTGGAATTTCCCTATGACTTTCGACCCCGCATCATTCGACCCCGAAGACTTCGACCCCTCTCAGCTGGAGGGGCAAAGCCTTGATTTGTCGCATTCCTTCGATGGCTTCAAGAGCGGTTTCGTCACCCTGCTTGGGCGTCCGAGCGTTGGCAAATCGACACTGCTCAACGCGATCATGGGAAAGAAGCTAGCCATCATGAGCCAGACGCCTCAAACGACGCGTCATAGGTTCCGCGCTATTCATACCACCGATGATTTCCAGATGATCATCGTCGATACCCCCGGCATTCATAAGCCGCATGACGCGCTTGGCTCCGAACTCAACACCACTGCCCTCAAGTCGCTTGAGGGCATCGATGTTGCGGCTTTTCTTCTTGATGCGAGCGCTCCTTTCGGGCGTGGTGACGAATGGGTCATCAACGAGCTTGCCAAGGCCAAGCGCTGCAAGAAGATTCTGGTTATCTCCAAGAGCGATTTGGTTGATGCCGACACGCTTTCGAAGCAAAGGGAAAGCGCCTCGCAGACGGTCGAGTGGGATGGGGTGGTTGAGCTTTCGTCCGTCACCGGTGAAAATGTCGACACTTTCGTCTCCTTGGTTGCCGACCTTTTGCCCGAGGGCCCGATGTGGTTTCCTGCCGACATGGAAACCGATCAGCCTGAAGAGATGATCGTCGCCGAGTTCATTCGCGAGAAAATCCTCAATTCTATGCACGATGAGGTTCCGCACGCGGTTGGCGTGGTTGTTGAGGAGTACGAGTACAGCTCCAAGAAGGACCTTCAGCGCATCTACGCGAGCATCTATGTTGAGCGCAAATCCCAAAAGGGGATCATCATCGGCAAAGGCGGTGCGGCCATCAAGAAGGTGGGCATTGAGGCGCGCCAGGATTTGGAGACCCTTTTGGGCTGCCGCGTTTTCTTGGATTTGCAGGTGAAGATTCGCAAGAATTGGCGTCGCGACCTTAATCAGATTCGCCGTTTCGGCTATGGCGAGGGTGAATACTAGAACGTGGCTCGGCCAAGCTACAGCGCCCGCGGCTTGGTGCTCAAGCGTACCAAGCTAGGGGAGTCCGACGTCATCGTTTCCTTTCTACTTGCCGATGGCTCGCAGGCCCAGGCGGTGGCGAAGGGCGCGCGCAAACCCACAAGCAGCTTTTCCTCAAGGCTTGAGCTTTTTTGCGTTTGCGACCTGCTTTTGGTCAAGGGCAAGAGCCTCGACATCGTGAAGGAGGCGCGCCTGGTTGACGGCTTTCCTTCACTGCGTGGCAACCTTGAGCTCACGGTTGCGGCAAGCCCCATTCTCGAGCTTGCCCTGCGCACCACCTACCCCGATCAGGTCAACGAGCATCTATTCGATATGGTTCAGGCTGCCTTGCGCACGATTTCGGACGTAGGTTGCCATGATGCTAATCTGGTTTCGGTTGCTGCTTTATTGAAAGCTCTTGCACTTCTGGGCTTTCGCCCGAGTTTCACGAGCTGCGTAAGCTGCGGTTGCCCCATCGATATTTCGCATGATGGTGGGGCGGTGTCCGTTCTTCCGTTTTCTTACCTTGACGGTGGTGTTGTGTGCCCGGATTGCTGTGGGAGCCTTGATACGGTTCCGGTTAGGGGCAGCCTGATCGAGTGGGCCAATGCTCTTCTCTACGGCCTTTTCGGCAATATTGCGATCCTAAACATTGACGAAAATGATATAAGGGATTTGCTTAGATTTTTGCAAATGTGGATTAATGTCCAGATTCAGCTCAAATTGAAAGCGCTTGATTTTCTGTTGATGTACTACGGCTGGTGAATTGGCAAGGTGAGGAGGGTGTAGGCCCATGGTCGAATGGTCGTTGGTCTGTGAGTATATCGCCCTTGTTCTTTTAATCATCGTCACCGCCATGTTCCATCAGCGCGAAACCGTCATGACGCGCAAACGCAAGGTCTTTTTTGCCTGTCTTCTTTCTTCCATGGCGGCCATTGTCGTCAACGTGATGACGTATTACACGCTCAACGCCTTCGTTCTGTTTCCTCTGTGGTTCCACTACCTTCTGAACAGCCTGTATTTCGTGTTGAGCGTCTTGATGACGACGATCATCACCTACTACATCCTGTGCCGTGTGTACGATTTCTTCTACGACAAACATGAGCTTCGCTTGATGAGCTTTGTCTTGCTTGGTATGAACCTCGGTTTCTTGTGCGTCGTCGTGGTTAACCTGAACACCGGAGCCCTGTTCTCCTTCGATAACGGCTCCTATGTTCGCGGCCCCCTGAACGCTCTTGGCTATCTTGTGGCGGGGATGTGCTGCGCGATCGTCGTGGGTTGCTACATCAAGCATCGCAAAAGCGTGAGCGATTCCGTAAGCCGCATCATGGTCATGTCACCTTTGTTCGTGGTTTTTCTTGTTCCGTTCCAGATGGCGTACCCCGACCAGCTTTTGAACGGCATCATCGCTGCCATCGTGTGTCTGATCATCTTCCTTAACTTCCAGAGCGTTTCGGTTGAGGTGGATTCGCTTACCAACCTGGGCAACCGCTCCAAATGCATTGCCGAGCTCTACCTCCGCACGCGCTCCAAGCAGCCGTATCACATCATTTTGGTGGCACTTCGCAACTTCACGCAGGTCAACCATATTTACGGGCACCGCAGCGGCGACTCTGCCTTATTCCACATTGCCAAGGAATTGAACGCTCTGTTCTCGGAAGCTCATGTTTACCGCTTCAACAGCGTTGAATTTTTGATCTTGCTTCCGGCTTGCGCGTCCTTCGTGCACGACCTGCGCCTGAAGGACGTTCAGGAGTGCATGAATCGCCGGTGGCCTGCGGGCAACGGTATGGCCAAGGTTTCCTATTGCATCGCGGAGCTAAGCGACCGGGAATCTTGCTACAACGTTGAGGATATCGTGGAGCGCTTGGACTACGAGGTGGCTCTTGCCAAGGCCGAGGACCTGGAGCTTGTGCGCTACGACGCCGAGGTGGACGCGCGCTTCAGGCATGAGCAGGCACTCGAGCTCTATATGCGCAGCGCCATCGATAAGCAGGCCTTCGAGGTGTGGTATCAGCCTATCTACTATTGCGGTTCCGGCAAGTTCGAATCCTGCGAGGCGCTTGTTCGTTTAAGGGATGAAAACGGCATGCTCATCTCGCCAAACGAATTCATCCCCATCGCCGAGGAAAACGGGATGATCGATTCCATAACGGATTTCGTGCTCGATCGAACCTGTCGCCTCCTTGCTGAGTCGGACGGCTTGGGCCCCAAGTCGATTTCGGTCAATCTTACGGTCAGGCAGATTTTGCAGTACGACCTAGTTGAGCGCATTTCCAGGCTCATCGATGCTTACGGTATCGATCCGGGCTCCCTGAAGTTGGAAGTGACCGAGCGCATCCTGTCTGAAAACGAGGAGCTGGTTGGCGCGGTTATGCGCGACCTTGAGAAGATCGGCGTGCACTTTCTTCTTGACGACTTCGGCACGGGCTACTCCAATTTCTCCACGATTCTCAACTATTCCTTCGAGTGCATCAAAATCGATCGCAGCCTTGTGAAGAACCTGCCGGCTTCTAAACCCAAGCACCTGCTTGCCGATGCCTTGACGCCCTTCTTCCACGATGCGGGTCAGAAGGTGCTTGTCGAGGGCATCGAGACCGTTGAGCAGCTTAATGCGGTGCTTGATAGCGATGTCGACCGAATCCAAGGTTATTATTTCGCCAAGCCCATGCCTTCAGCGGATCTGCTGCTTTGGTACGAAGGTGTGGCAAGCGCCTAGGGGCGTGTGCCTCTTTCGAGCCCCGTAAGACTTCAGCTTGGGCGCGCTTTGATTCCGCGATGAAATTCATTGCGCGATTGCTCAGGTTTTCCTTGAAGGGCGCCCTTGCTTTACGTATAATCAACAGGCTGCAAAAAGCAGTTAAGTGCTTCACGCCTAGCTTGCATGCGCCACCGCTTGCTCGCTCAGCTTGAAGGGTATCCATGTGAAAGGTGGAAAAATGGCAGACAAACTCAGCATCTCCAAAGAGCGCACCGCCGAGCTCATTGCCGAGTACGGCAAGAACGCTCAGGACTCCGGTTCCGCAGAGGTTCAGGTTGCAATCCTCTCCGAGCGCATCCGTAACCTCACCGAGCACCTCAAGACCCATCCCAAGGACAACCACTCCCGCCGCGGTCTTCTGATGCTCATCGGTAAGCGTCGTCGCCTGCTCGCTTACATCAAGAACGGCGACGTTCTTGAGTACCGTGCTCTTATCAAGAAGCTCGGCATTCGCGACACGCTCTAATCATTTCGTCGCTTCGCCCGTGCCCATTTTGGGTACGGGCTTTTTGCGTATAGATTGACGGTCGGCGCGGAGGGTTTTCGTGCTGCTCGTGTCTTTGGGGCAAGGGGCCTTGAAGACGAAGAGGCTTTGCGCAATCCGGCGCAAAGGAAGAGAAGGAATCATTCCATGAACAAGATTGTTGAAGAGTTCGAGCTCTACGGCAAGAAGTACACCCTTCAGACGGGTGAGCTGGCAAAGCAGGCCACCGGTGCCGTGCTTGTCACCCAGGGCGATACCACCGTTTTGGTTACCGCTGTCATTTCCAAGCAGGAAAAGGACTTCGACTTCTTCCCGTTGACCGTCGACCTTCAGGAGAAGATGTACTCCGTCGGCCGCATTCCCGGCGGTTACCTCAAGCGCGAGGCCAAAACCTCCGATCAGGGCATCCTAATCGCCCGTATGGTGGACCGCCCCATTCGCCCCGGCTTCGTCGACGGCTTCAAGCAGGAAGTCCATATCGTCGCCACCACCTTCGTCTGCGACGACGAGAACCCCGTTGACGTCATCTGCGTCATGGGCGCTTCCGCGGCTCTTATGTGCGGTTCCGCTCCTTTCGACGGCCCTGCAGCCGCCGTTCGCATCGGCCGCGACATCGATACCGGCGAGTTCATCGTTAACCCCACCTATGAGGAGCAGGAGAACTCCGATCTGGAGCTCACCATCGCGGGTACCGCCGATTACATCTCCATGGTCGAGGCAGGCGCTCAGGAAATCTCCGAGGAGGACATGCTCAAGGCCATGACTCTGGGTCAGGAGGCCATCGCCGCGTTCTGCGAGGCGCAGGCCCGCTTCCTCGCCAAGGTTAACCCCGAGCCCCGCGAGTGGCCTGTCCACGTTGCCGATCCTTCCATCGCCGAGCGCGTGAGCAAGCATCTTGACGAGATGTCCGCCGCCCTGAAGGATGCCGACAAGCTCTCCCGTATGGCCAAGGTTGAAGAACTCAAGACTTCCATCAAGGAAAACGACTTCTCCGAGGAAGAGCAGGCTGCTTGGGGCTCCGACATCGCCGCTGCCACCAAGGCTCTTGAGAAGAAGGCCATGCGTGCGATGATCATCGAGACGGGCGAGCGTGCCGACGGCCGCACCCCGACCGAGATTCGTCCCCTGCACATCGTTCCTGGCTACCTGCCCCGCGTTCACGGCTCCGGCCTTTTCCAGCGCGGTCAGACCCAGGCACTTTCCGTTTGCACTTTGGGCATGCTCAACGAGTGGCAGCGCCTCGACAACATCTATCCTCTGCCTGGCAAGCGCTACATGCACCAGTACAACTTCCCCCCTTACTGCACCGGTGAGGTTGGCCGCCTTGGCGCTCCCAAGCGTCGCGAGATCGGTCATGGTGCTTTGGCCGAGCGCGCGCTCATCCCTGTGCTTCCCTCTGAAGAGGAGTTCCCTTACGCAATCCGCGTGGTCTCCGAGATCCTGGAGTCCAACGGCTCCTCTTCCATGGCTTCCACCTGCGGCTCCACCCTTGCTTTGATGGACGCCGGTGTGCCCATTAAGGAGCCCGTTGCCGGTATTGCCATGGGCCTTATCAAGGAAGGCGACGATATCGTCATCCTGTCCGACATTCAGGGCATCGAGGACTTCTTGGGCGACATGGACTTTAAGGTCTGCGGCACCAAGAACGGCATCACCGCACTTCAGATGGACAACAAGGCCAAGGGCCTGTCCGTCGACATCTTGGCACGTGCGCTTGGCCAGGCTCGCGAGGGTCGCGCCTTCATCATGGAGCACATGCTCGAGACCATCGATGCGCCTCGTAGCGAGCTTTCGCCCTACGCTCCTCGCATCGAGACCATTCAGATTCCCGTCGACAAGATCCGCGACGTCATCGGTTCCGGCGGCAAGGTCATCCGTGGCCTTCAGGAGGAAACCGGCACCACCATCGAAATCGATGATGACGGCACCGTCCGCATCGCCTCCTTGGAGGCTGAGTCCGGTGAGGCTGCCAAGGCTGCAATCCTCGGCATCGTCAAGGTTCCCGAGGTCGGCGAGGTCTACGAAGGCGAGGTCGTCGGCGTTAAGGACTTCGGCGCCTTCATTCGCCTGACTCCCGGCAAGGACGGCCTGCTGCACATTTCGCGCATGGCAAACGGTCGTGTGGGCAAGGTCGAGGATGTCATGAACATCGGCGACATCATCAAGGTCGAGGTCATCGAAGTTGCCGACAACGGCAAGATCTCTCTCGATCGCGTTGATAAGCCCACCATCGAAAGCGCACCCCGCGAAGAGGGCGATCGTCCCCGTCGTGAGCGCCGTGACAATCGTCCCGGCCGCAACCACAACGGTGGTCGCAAGCCTCGTCGTCGTCACGAGGATCAGTAGTTTCTCATCTTCTTGGCAACGGCGCGCAAGCTTTTTGAAATGAGCTTGGCGTGGTACCATCAGGAGACTTCGCGTAACGTACGCGGAGTCTCCTTTTCTTTTGCTTGTTGAGTTTTGGGCTTCTGTTGCTTGCGTTATCGTTTTCGCCTGCGCGCCTACTCGAAGGCTTCGTTTGAATCGCATGGAAGGGTAAGCGATGTACAGTTACAAGACTTCACGTACGTGTTCTCGCCAGATTTTCTTCGATATTAAGGATGGTTTGGTAACCAATGTCACCTTCGAGGGCGGATGCGCCGGCAACACGCAAGGCGTTGCCAAGCTCGTCGAGGGTCGCCCCGTTGAAGAGGTAATCGATCTTCTTTCGGGCATCGATTGCCAGGGTAGGGGAACAAGCTGCCCCGACCAGCTGGCGCAAGGGCTTAAACTCGCTCTGCAGCAGCAGGGCAAAGAATAAACATCGTTCCTGTAAAGAGGTTGGATCATGATTAAAGTTGGAGTAGCCGGTTACGCTGGACGCATGGGTTCCGCCGTCGTTGCCGCCGCCACCGCCGCTGACGATATGGAAGTCGTTTGCGGAATCGACCCTTTCGGCAAAGACGCCCCATTTGTCACCTATAAAACCATCGATGAGCTTTTGGAGGCGGGCGAACTTCCCGATGTCCTCGTCGACTTCACGCAGCCGAGCGTTGTGGCTTCCACGCTTGCCAAGGCACTTCCTGCCGGCATCGACTGCGTTGTCGGCACCACCGGCATGACGACCGAGACCTTAAACGAGCTTGCGGGCAAGGCGGCAGATGGCACCTGTTTGTTCTATGCGCCCAACTTCACCACCGGCGCTGTTTTGATGATGCAGTTCGCACGTGCGGCGGCTCCCTTCTTCCCCGAGGCCGAGGTTATCGAGCTTCATCATTGCAATAAGAAGGACGCACCTTCCGGTACCGCTGTGCGCACCGCTCAGATCATCGCCGACTCCAGGGGCTTCAGCTCTGCGGCTCCTGGCTCCGAAACCGAGATCGAAGGAGCCGAGGGCGCTCGCGGAGCATTGGTGGAAGGCGTTCCCGTGCATTCGGTTCGCTCCATGGGCTACGTCGCCTCGCAGGAGGTCATCTTCGGCTCGATGGGCCAGACCCTTACCATTCGTCATGACTCCTGGGATCGCGACTCCTATATGCCTGGTGTGCTGCTTGGCATCCGTGAGGTGGGACCGCGCAGTGGTCTTATTGTCGGTTTGGAGAACTTCATGAACTAAGCCTGATAAGGCTGTGGTAGGCTCATTTCAAACTTTATGCTTTCACGAATTCTTTTGTTTGGTTAGGAGAAATCAATGGCAAGTTCTGAACTTCAGTTCGGGCGCTTGATCCCGGCTATGGTCACCCCTTTCACCGAAGATCTGGAATTGGATCTTCCTCGCGTGCGTGAGCTTGCCAATCGCTTAATCGAGGGCGGGGCCGACTCCATCCTCGTCAATGCAACCACGGGCGAGGCGCCCACCATCTTCTATCCCAGCAAGATCGAGCTGTTCAAGGCTGTTATCGACGAGGTAGCTGGTAGGGTGCCTGTTATCGCTTATTCGGGCGACAACTGCACCGCCGACTCGGTCGATTTCTCTAAGCAGGTCGAGGAGCTCGGCGTCGATGGCTTGCTTTTGGTTGTCCCTTACTACAACAAGCCTCCCCAAGAGGGCATGTATCAGCACTTCAAGGCAATCGCCGAAGCAGTCGATCTGCCTTGCCTGCTCTATAACATCCCCGGTCGTTGCGGCGTCAACATGACCGCCGAAACCACGCTTCGCCTGGCTCACGATGTTCCCAACATCGTCGGCATCAAGGAAGCCTCCGGCGACCTTGATCAGGTCAAGGCCATCATCGATGGGGCACCCGAGGGCTTCGTCGTCTACTCCGGTGACGATTCCTCGACGCTTGACATCATGAAGCTCGGCGGTGTTGGCGTGGTTAGCACCATCGGAAACGTTTGCCCTGAACGCATGAAGGAAATCATCGATTTGTTCGTTGAGGGTAAAGTCGAGGAAGCCGAGGCCAAGAACGAGGCTCTTCTTCCTTTGATGAATGGGCTGTTCGCAACCACGAACCCCATTCTTCCTAAGGAGGCCCTGAAACTTCTGGGCTTCCCCGTGGGCGGCGTTCGACTTCCTCTGGTCGATGCCACCCCTGAGCAATCCGCTCAACTCGAGAAGGTAATGCGCGAGGTTGGTGTTCTTTAGCTGATTCGCAAGCGTCGCGCATAAGTTTTCCAAGCTACCCTTCATGGCATCGCTTTCGCCATGAAGGGTGTTTGGCGTTATATAGATTGGAAGTAAATGGCTCAAGATAAGCAATCCCTCGAAGAGGGTATGGCCAAGGTGCCTCGAAAGGGCGCTGCTAAGAACAAAGACGGCAAACGCAAAGGTGCCTCCGGCAAAAAGGACTCATCGGCTTCTGCGAAAACCGCGAAGTCCCAAAATTCCGGCAAGAACAATTCGTCGGGCAATGGGCAGGCCCCTCGTCGCACCGAGCGCGTCAAGCACGTGCACATCGATCACGAGCGTCCTCACCTGTCCAGCTACGGCAACGATGGTGATTGTTCCGCCAAAAGCAAGAAGCGTGCTGAGCAGCGTGCTCGCGCTGCCGCACGTCGTGCGCGTGAGGGCAAGGAAACGCTGAAGATCATCCCCTTGGGTGGCTTGGACGCCATCGGCAAGAACATGACCGTTTTCGAGTGCGGTGACGACATCATCCTCGACGATGCGGGCGTTATGTTCCCTGACGACGACCATCCCGGCGTCGACTTGATTTTGCCTGACTACACCTATTTGCTTGAGAACGCCCATAAGTTGCGCGGCATCGTGGTCACTCACGGCCATGAGGACCACACGGGCACTTTGCCTTACCTGCTCAAGGATCTTGACATCCAGGTGCCCATTTACGCCACCAAGCTGACGCTCGGCCTTATCGAGGGCAAGCTTAAAGAGCACAAGATCAAGAACGCCAAGCTCTGCGAGATCAAGCCTGGGCAAGTGGTGAAGCTCGGATGCCTTGAGTTCGAGGCTTTCGCGGTCAATCATTCGATTCCAGGCGCTTTGGGTCTGTTCTTCAGGACCCCTGGCGGAAACGTTTTGCATACCGGCGACTTCAAGCTCGACCAGACTCCGATCGACGGCGTTCATACCGACTTCAATGCTCTGGCGCGTTTCGGCGAGGAAGGGGTCGACCTCATGATGAGCGACTCCACCAACGCCACGCGCAAATCCTTCACGCCGTCCGAGGCCGAGGTTGGCAAGGCCCTGCGCCCCATCATCTCGCAGGCAAAGGGGCGCGTCATCATCGCTTCCTTCGCATCCCATATCCATCGCTTGCAGCAGATTTGCGATGCCGCGGTCGACAACGGGCGCAAGGTTGCTGTTACCGGCCGCTCCATGGTTCAAAATACCGATATTGCACGTCGCTTGGGATATTTGCATATTGCCGATGAGAACCTCATCGATTCCTACGATCTTAAGGACCTCCCCAACGACCGCTACGTTTTGATGTGTACGGGATCCCAGGGCGAGCCTTTGTCCGCCTTGGCGCGCATCGCCAACGGCAACCATCGCACCATCTCCATCGAAGAGGGCGACACGGTCATCATCTCGGCAACGCCCGTTCCCGGCAACGAGAAGGCCGTCACCCGCGTGGTTAACCAGCTCGCCAAGATCGGTGCGGACGTTTACGACAAGAGCCGAGCGCTTGTTCACGTTTCCGGTCATGCTTCTTCCGAGGAACTCAAGCTCGTCCTTTCTATCGTGCAGCCCGATGCTTTCATGCCCGTCCATGGCGAGCCAACCCATCTGCGTGCTCACGCGAAGCTTGCCGAAGAGGTGGGCGTCGATCCCGACAACATCTTCATCATCGAGAACGGCGATTCGCTGGAGCTTTCCTCCAAGGGCGTTCGCCGTGGCCCATCCGTCCCAAGCGGAATCGTGCTGGTCGACGGTTTGTCGGTTGGCGACACCTCCGAAGAGGTTTTGAGCGAAAGGGTATCCCTTGGCTCTCAGGGCGTCGCCGCCATCGCCGTGGTTACCAACAAGCAAGGTACCAAGCTTTTGGACGAGGTTGCGCTCACCATGGCCGGCATTCCCGGCGGCGACGATGAGCACCTGGTCAAGCTTGCCGCCACTGCTGTTGGCAAGGCGGTTAGCCGCTCCCTCGAGAAAGGGGAGGACGTCGCCGGCATTCGCAAGTCCGCACGTAGTGCGCTTCTTTCCATTCTTTGGGAGCGCACCAACCAGCGTCCTTTAGTCATCGTTAACGTGCTGAACGCGTAATCAGCTTGCCATTTACGTAACCCGACCGAACTTTCAACGCACCAAGGATTCATTCATGGCAAAAGCACAAGGTAACAAGAAAAGCGCTCGTGGCGGCGCGCCATCCAAGCGTGCTGTCGCGGGCGCTCATGCGCAAAGCAAACCAAGTTACCAGCGCGGCGCTTCGGGCGCGGCTGGTTCGCCCTTGCTTGATGAGCGCACCAAACTCGATATCATTGGCGTGGTTCTGGCGGTTGTCGCCATCGCGCTCTTCGTCTGCGTGGCGGTTAAACCCGAAGGGGTTCTAAGCCAAGCCATTGCAAGCGGGCTGGGCTTGCTCTTGGGCTGGGGTGCCTACCTTCTTCCTTTTTTGCTTTTGGGCTTAAGCGCTACCGTGCTCGTGCGTTCGTCAAGCGAGCGCCTTACTGCGCGCACGGGCCTTGGCCTGGGCATTCTTCTTGTAGCGCTTTTGAGCTTGTTCTCGCTTTTCGTGCCTGGCGCGGAAGGGGAGCCTTACCTTGTCTTCACCCCGGAGAACCTCGTTAACCACGGAGGCTATGTAGGCGCGGGCATTGCCTGGGTTCTGCTCAACCTTCTAGGATTGACGATCTCGGTCATCCTCATGCTTGGCTTGGCCTTGATCGCCTTGATCGTTATCGGGTTTTCGCTTTCGGGTCTTATCAGCAATCTTCGCTCCATCCCTGCGGCGCGTCGTGCCGCCCGGGAAGCGGGGGAGCCGCAGCAGAATTCCATGCCTCTTCCTCGCGTGCTGCGCGGAAAATCCCAGGCAAACGCCAACGCCGAAGCGAAAACCGAGCTTTTGGGCCAGGGGGCTAGTGAGCTCGTGCAGGATGAGCTCGATCCATCGCGCCTGGTCACGCGCAAGCTTTCTTCCAAGAAAAAGGAATCGGCTGATGCGGGCAAGACACAGCTGCTCCCGCCTCATCCCTTGCCTATAGAGGATGAGGTGGATACGGCAGCCGCCGAAAGCAGGATGCTCACCCGTAAGTTGCCAAAGCGCAAAGTATCCTTGGTGCCCGATGCCAAGGACGATACCGAGCAAGAGCCCGAGACGAGCACGCCTAAACCCGAGGAACCGAAGAAAAAGCCCAAGATCGCCGTTGCGGCCCCTCAGCGCCAAGAAGGATTCGAGCTGCCCGACCCTGCCTTCTTAAACGTCAGCAAGCCCTCCAAGCAAACGCGCAAGATGGCCGAGACCTTGGCGCAAACAGCCGAGAACCTTGGTGAGACCTTGGCTGAGTTCGGCATCAACGCCACCGTCGTTGATTGGGTGGCGGGCCCGACGGTCACCCTTTTCAAAATCGACCTGCCCGCAGGCGTCAGGGTTAGTCGCGTCACCGCGCTCACGGACGATATCGCTTTGGCGCTTGCTTCCCCGGGCGTGCGCATCTTCGCGCCGGTCCCTGGAACCAATTATGTGGGCATCGAGGTGCCTAATCGCGAACACCAAACGGTTCTTCTGGGCGATGTCCTTAAAAGTGCCAAGCCCGGTCCTTTGCAGGTAGCCATCGGCAAGGACGTCGAGGGCAATTCCATCGTTTCCGACTTGGCGAAGATGCCCCATCTGCTTATCGGCGGTACCACCGGCTCCGGTAAGTCCGTTGCCATCAACGGCATGATCATGTCCATCCTCATGCGCGCCACGCCCGCCGAGGTTCGCCTGATCATGATCGACCCTAAGCGCGTTGAGTTCACGCCTTACAATGGGATTCCTCATTTGTACGTGCCCGTCGTGACCGAGTGCAAGGAAGCGGCAAGCGCGCTGGCCTGGGCGGTGGCCGAAATGGAGCGCAGGCTCAAGGAATTCTCCAAGATGGGCGTGCGCAACATCGGGCAATACAACGCGAAGATCTTCAAGCAGAACGAAGAGGCTGAAAACGAGGAAGACAAGCGCGAGCAGGAGCCCTATATCGTCGTCATCATCGACGAGCTGGCCGACCTTATGATGAACGTCGGCAAAGAGGTTGAGTTCTCCATCGCGCGCTTGGCTCAGCTTGCCCGTGCCGCCGGTATCCACTTGATCGTTGCCACCCAGCGCCCTTCAACCAATGTCGTCACCGGTCTTATCAAGGCGAACATCACCAACCGCATGGCCTTCAACGTTGCTTCCGGCATCGACTCGCGCGTTATTCTCGATCAGACGGGTGCCGAGAACTTGATTGGCCAAGGCGACTTGCTTTTGAGCAAGCCCGAGTACGCCAAGCCTGTGCGCATTCAGGGTTGCTTCGTTTCCGAGGACGAGATTGAAAGCGTGGTCGAGCACCTGAAGACCCAGGGCGAGCCCGATTACCATACCGACATTCTCAAAACCAATGTCATCCACATGGGTGATACCAACCCCGACGGCTCGGGCGGCGTATCGGGCGGGCCTGCCGACCCGCTTCTGTGGGACGCTGCGGAGATTGTATGCAGCAGCGGTATGGGTTCCACCTCAAATCTGCAAAGACGTTTGAGCGTGGGGTATGCTCGTGCAGGACGAATCATGGATTTGTTGGAGGAAAAGGGCATCGTCGGCCCCGCAAACGGCAGCAGGCCGCGCGAGGTATTGCTTGATCCTCTGGACCTTGAGGGCTTGAAGGCTCTTGAAATGAACGATGAGTAGTTGGATTAGGAGCACTTCGATGAAGCACGTTAGCTTTGGAAGCACCCTTAAGGAAGCTCGCATCAGCAAAGGGCTCGACCTTAACACTGTTTCGCTTCGCCTTCGCATTCGCCCCGATATCCTCAAAGCGATTGAAGAAGCCGATTTCGAGCATATCCCGCCACGTGGTTATGCGCGCAATATGATCAACGCCTATGCGCACTACCTCGGCCTCGATTCCAACGACATCACGAGGCGCTACCTTGACGAGGCCTACAGTCATCAGGTCACGGTTGAACACAGTCACATGAGCGACAACAATCAGCGCCGCAACCAGACACGCGCCAGCCAAAGTCTTAACGGCGGGACCTCGAGTTTCAATCGGGTTACCCCTGCGCGTGCGAAGAGGAAGGAAACCCCGCAGGGTTCGGTCAATGGATTGGGTCGTGTGACCTACTCCTTAGATGCCGAGGACAAGATCTCGGGCGGGGTCAACCGTACCGCGGCTGCTCGCATGAGCCACGAGGCTGCAGCAAACGCCAGGCCTCATCGAGCTCACCGCTCAACTCAGGTCAATGATCGTTACCTCAATGCGGTCGAGGGCCGCTCGAGCACACCTTCCATCGACATCTCTTCGATTCTTCCTTACCTTTTGGGTGCCGCCATCGTGGTGGTCGTGCTGTTCGTCGTTTTGAACCTGACGGTTTGCCATCAGGAAGAGCCAACCGAGACCATCCCCGTTACTTCCGGCAGTGCAAGCGTTGATGACGGCAGCACCAGTTCAAGTAGCGATTCCTCGAGTACCGATTCGGACTCTTCAACCAGTTCCTCTACGCAGGCGGTAACCGAAACCGCTCCCACCGAGTTCACGCTTAGTTACGAGGTGGCCAGCGGGAAGTCGAGCTATATCGAGATTTACGTCGATGGCAAAATTGCCGTTTCCGATGACATTTCCGGCTCTAAGAGTGGAGGCTATACCTCGTCGGGCAAGATTCGCTTCATCTGCGACAATATCAGCGCCGTAACGCTCACGATCGATGACGAGAAACAGACCCTCAAGGAAAATTCGAGCGGCATCTACGACAAGACCTTCAAGTTCTCGAGCATTCTGAAGAAGTGGAAGAAGAACCACCCCGATTCCACGAGCGCAAGCTCCACTTCGGGGTCCAGCTCCACAACGAGCTCTTCCAGCACGGGAAGCACCAGCGGCACCGTTTCAAGCTCCGGCACTGGCACCACCAGCTCCACCACCACCGCTAACACAAACTCTGGAGCCAGCACTTCCAGCTCCAATGCTAGCGATAGCGGCTCTTCTTCGAGCGAGGATTCCAGCTCATCGGGTACTTTGAGCGTAACCGGAGCGGCCGAGGGTTCGTCTTCCTCGTCGTAAATGCGCTCTCAATCCGCTAAATTGTTCAAGTAAGAAATCGCTATTCCTTGAAAGAGGTGCATATACATGGCTAAAGATTCGAGCTTCGACGTCGTTTCCCAGGTTGACATGCAGGAAATCGACAACGCTTTCGGGCAGGCGAAGAAGGAAATCGCCAACCGCTACGATCTGAAGGACACCAAATCCAGCATCGAGTTGGACAAGGGCGGCAAGAAGCTGGCCATTTCGGCTCCCAGTGATTTCGTTGCCAAGCAGGTTATGGATATCCTTACCTCCAAGCTTCTTAAGCGCGGGATTGATTTAAGCGCTGTTAAGTGGGGCAATGTCGAAAATGCGGCCGGAGGAACCGTTCGTCAAGTTGGCAGCATCGTCGAGGGCATCGACAAGGAAACCGCATCTAAAATCAACAAAGACATCAAGGGCACCAAGCTCAAGGTCAAGGTTACCATCGAGGGCGACAAGCTCAAGGTTTCCGGGCCTAAGCTTGATACCCTGCAAGAGGTCATCGCTTTCTTGAAGTCTCAGGATTACGGTCAGCCTTTGCAGTTCACGAATTATCGATAGGCTAGAGCACGGCCTATCAGCAGCAGGTTTAGCGGGCATCTGAAGAGGGAGGAGTCGCCCATGGGAAAGCGCGTTGCGTTCGTAACCTTAGGGTGCGCCAAAAACGAAGTCGATTCTGCTCATATGCAGGAGAATCTTTTGCAAGCAGGCTATACGGTCGTTGGGCCCGATGATGCTTGCGACGCCGTCATCGTCAACACCTGCTCTTTTATCCAAGACGCCGTTGAGGAAAGTATCGACGTCATCTTCGAGATTGCCAAGGAACAGGCGGTTATCGACGGCGACACCAAGCTGATCGTCGCAGGCTGCCTTCCTTCGCGCTATGGCAACGCTCTTGGTGAGGAGCTTACCGAGGCGGATCGCTTCGTTCCTTGCGCCCAAGAAGACGATATCGTCGGCATCTTGAATGAGCTATTCGATTGTGAAAGCGAGCCGGTGGTCAACGGTAAGGTCGTGGTCGCCGATAGTCCGAGCGCCTATGTCAAAATCTCCGATGGCTGCAACCGCTACTGCTCTTATTGCACCATTCCCTTTATTCGCGGGCCTTATCAGAGTCGTCCTTTCGACGATATCGCCATCGAGGTCGGCAACCTCGTGGATGCCGGCGTTCGCGAGATTGTGCTGATTGCCCAGGATTCCGGCTTGTGGGGTTTGGACTTGGTTGACGATGGCAAATCTCCGTCCAATCTTCCTTTGTTGCTCAAGCGCCTTGCGCGCCTTCATCCCGATACCTGGTTCCGCGTGATGTATTTGCAGCCTGGCGGAATCGATGACCAGCTTCTTTCCGTCATGGAAGATCACGACAACGTTTGCTGGTACTTGGACATTCCTCTGCAGCATGCTAACGCGGAGATTCTGCATTCCATGAATCGCTCGGGCGATAAATCATCCTTCCTCGACAGTCTGCATAAGATTCGCCAGCGCCTGACGGGCGTTGCCTTGCGCACGACCGTTATCGTGGGCTATCCCGGCGAAACCGAGGAGCAGTTCGACGAGCTTTGCGATTTCATCGCCGAGGCCGAGTTCGATTACGTGGGTGTTTTCCCATACTCGCCCGAAGAGGGCACGCGTGCTGCGAACATGCCCAACCAGGTTCCTGAAGACGTGAAGATGGAGCGCTTCCAGACGCTGCGCGATCTGGCGGATCAAATCTCCTCTTCGCGTATCAAGCGCCATATTGGCGAGACCATGGATGTCCTGATCCTTGGCGAGGAAGAGGACGGCCAATTGTACGGTCGTTGCCAGTATCAGGCCCCTGAGGTGGATGGTGTCGTTTATGTTGACAAGGGCAAGGTTGGCGAAATCGTGAGTGCCACCATTACCGACACGCTAATGTACGAAATGGAGGGCGAGGTTGGCTAAACCGAGCCAAAACGCCACCAAGGAATCCGCTAATACCCTGTGGACCCCTGCAAATGTTGTGACCTGCATTCGCATCGGCCTGGTGCCGGTTTTCATGGCGGTCATCATTTCGCCGTGGCCTGAGTGGGTACCTTACGGTTCCGTTGTTGCGCCTTTCCAGCCCTGGATCGCCGCGATTCTTTTTGCCTTGATCAGCTGCACCGATGCTTTGGACGGCTATCTTGCGCGCAGCAGGGGAGAAGTCACCGATTTCGGCAAGTTCGTCGATCCCTTGGCGGACAAGATCCTTGTGGCCGCTGCCTTGTTGGCGCTTTGCGAGTTGGGCCAGCTTCCTTCATGGGTTGCGCTGGTTATCATCTGCCGCGAATTCATCATTTCGGGTTTGCGCATGCTTGCTGCTACGAAGGGCGTCGTCATCGCCGCATCGTGGTACGGCAAGGCTAAAACGGTGACGACGATCATCGCCATTTTGATGTTCATCATCAAGAATTCCGTTTGGATGCTCTATCAGGAACACTCTTTTGTGGTGGCATTCTATTTGGCTTCCTGGGCTTTCATGTTGGTTGCTGTAGCCCTTACCATTTGGTCGATGATCGATTACTTCATCAAGGCGAGCGATCTTTTCAAGAGCAACGGAAAGCTCGACGAGGAGCTGATCCTAAGCGCCGAGCATCTTGCAAGCAAAGTTGTCAGGGAGGCAGCGGCCTGTGGGCTCAAGCTGTCCACTGCCGAGAGCTGCACGGGTGGCTTGATTTCTGGCGCTTTAACCTGCGTTCCCGGCAGTTCCAGCGTGGTTGAGGGCGGCATCGTTTCCTATTCCAATGAAGTGAAGAAGGCCTCCCTGGGCGTCAGCGCAGACGACCTGACTGCATACGGTGCGGTCAGCGAGCCTGTTGCCAAGCAGATGGCCGCTGGCTCCAGGAGTGCCCTGAAGAGCGATATCGCCGTTTCCGTTACGGGCATAGCTGGTCCTGGCGGCGGCTCGAGGGAAAAGCCCGTGGGCACGGTTTGGTTCGGCGTCTCGAGCAAGTTTTCCAACCATGCGGAAGTTTGTCATTTCGATGGCGACCGCGCCTCGGTTCGCGAGCAAACCGTCATCCATGCTTTGAAGCTTATGCGTGCTGAAATCGGTAGGTTTTAGCGCGCATCAGGCTTCTTTCGAGGAGTGTTCAGGATTTCCTCTGATTCTTATCCGATAGATTTCAAAGTCCTTGTTTTCTGGTCGGCGCTTGTCTTTTTCTCTAGACATCGAACGCCTGTTCGATTAATGTAACAAGTGCCAAAACGCAAAAGCCTTCTATCTAGTGGGAGATTCGATATGAGCAAGGACGCAGAAAGCACCCTTAAAATCACGACCGATCAAATTCAGCGCAAGTTCGGCAAGGGCGCCATCATGAAGTTGGGCGACAACGTCGACATGAAGGTCGACATTATTCCCACAGGGGCCTTGCCTTTGGATGTTGCCTTGGGGGTGGGCGGTGTCCCTCGCGGCCGAATCGTTGAGATTTACGGCCCTGAAGCAAGCGGTAAAACCACCTTGGCGCTTCATATCGTCGCGGAGGCTCAGGCGGCCGGTGGTATCGTGGCATTCATCGATGCTGAGCATGCGCTCGATCCTGTGTACGCCGCCAAGCTTGGTGTCGATGTTGACGAGCTGCTGATCTCGCAACCCGACACCGGTGAGCAGGCCTTGGAAATCTGCGACATGCTTGTGCGCAGCGGCGCCATCGATTGCGTTGTCATCGATTCGGTTGCAGCACTTGTGCCTCGCGCCGAGATTGAAGGTGAGATTGGCGACGTCACCGTAGGCATGCAAGCACGCCTTATGAGCCAGGCTTTAAGGAAGCTTGCCGGCTCACTGTCCAAATCCAAGACCACTTGCGTTTTCATCAACCAGCTTCGCGAGAAAATCGGCGTTATGTTCGGTAGCCCTGAAACGACAACGGGCGGTCGTGCTTTGAAGTTCTACTCGAGCGTTCGCTTGGACGTGCGACGCACCGAGTCCCTGAAACGCGATGGCGAGTTCGTGGGAAATCGCGTTCGCGTCAAGGTCGTCAAGAACAAGGTTGCGCCTCCTTTCCGTCAGGCGGAGTTCGATCTTATGTATGGCGAGGGCATCTCTAAAGAGGGTTGCGTGTTGGACATGGCTGTGGATGCCGGCATCGTCAGCAAGAGCGGTTCTTGGTTCAGCTATGGCGAGGAGCGTCTTGGGCAGGGTCGCGATGCCGTTAAGGCTGTCCTGCGCGAGAATCCCGATCTTCGTGATGAGCTTGAGAACAAGGTGCGCGAATACTACGAACTTGCACCGCTCAATCGTAACGGCGCTGCCGTTGATGCCGAGTAGCAGTGGTCTACATCGATAAGGAGGTCATCCTTCAAAACTTCTCAGTTGGAGATAATCCCTGCTCGGTCGATGCCGGGGAATTTCCGTCTGGGAAATACGATGAGCATACGCTCGATTGTCCTGAGGCCGATGAAATCAAGGAAGCGTGGCGAAAGCTTATGCGTCTGCTATCGGTAAGGGATCGCTCGGTTAAGGAGTGCGAGAACAAGCTTGCCGAGGCGGGTTTTTCTGCATCCTCTATCGAGTCCGCCATTGCACGTGCACTGCGCTGCAGGCTTTTGGACGATGCACGTTACGCCGACTCCTTTGTTAGGGCGAAACTTGCCGCTGGAAAGGGCCTCAAGGGCATCGTCGAGGCGCTCTCCATATGGGGCATCGCTGCTGAAAGCCTGCATGGTTTTCCCGATGAGTTCCTTGATGGCGAGGATGAATTCACGAGGGCTTGTGCCTTTATCGCTTCCCACCCAACGAGGTCGAAGAAACCCTGGAAAAGCTCGTATGCGAAGCTTCTTCGTTGCGGGTACGACCACGATTCAGCGTATCGGGCCGCATCCTGGTACGCCAGCGAGCAAATTAAGTGATTCTTTCTCTCTCGCTGTCCAATTAATCGCCTTGCTTCTAGGAAATTGCCCGGATTTACATTACTATTGTTCACTAGCTTGAGTATTCGTGCCTTCGCCGGCACCTTTTTATAGACATAGTCTTTTGTGATCGGCCTCGATAGCCGATGTCTACTCTTGCCCTCGTGTATTCAGGGCTTTTTTATTGTTCCTTGAATACTGCATATAGTCAGTAGTTACAAAACGAAAGGAATCTGTGATGGGAGATATCACCACCGTTATCTTTGTCATCGTGGCAATTATCGTCGGATTCCTCATCGGCTACTTCTTGATGCAGCGTGTTTTGAACCAGCGTAACGCTGAAACCACCCAGCAGGCGCAAAACGTCCTCGACGAAGCTAAGCGCGAAGCAGATACTTTGCGCCGCGAGGCTATCCTTGAGGCTCAAAATGAGGCAATCAAGTTGAAGCAGGATGCGGAAGACGAAAGCAAAGAGCGCATGAAGGAGGTTCGCGCTAACGAGAATCGCCTCAACCAGCGCGAAAGCTCCCTTGACAAGCGCACCGAATCGCTCGATCACCGCGATCATCAGCTTTCGTCTTTGCAGGGCCAGCTCGACCGTCGCGCACGTGATCTTGACGAGCAGGAGGGTCAGATCAAGTCGCGCCTTGAAGAGGTTGCCGGCCTTACCGCCGAGCAGGCTAAAGACGAGCTTCTTGACGATCTTCGCGAAGAGGTCGTGCATGAGTCGGCTGCGATCATTCGTGACGCCGAGGCGCGTACGAAGGCCGATGCCGATAAGACCGCTCGCGAGATTCTAAGCGTTGCTATCCAACGCCTGGCTTCCGATCAGACGGCTCAGATCACCGTCTCGACCATCCATATCCCCTCTGACGACCTCAAGGGCAGGATCATCGGTCGCGAGGGTCGCAACATTCGTCATTTTGAGCAGATCACCGGCACCAACTTGATCATCGACGACACCCCTGAGTGCGTTACGGTCTCTTCCCATGACCCTGTCCGTCGTGAGATTGCTGCCGTCACCATGCAGAACCTCATTGCGGACGGTCGCATTCACCCCGCTCGCATCGAGGAGATGTACAACAAGGCTAAAAAGCTCGTCAATCAGCAGATCAAGGAAGCCGGCGCCCAGGCTACCTTCGACACCGGTATCCATGATTTGCATCCTGAGCTTGAGCACACCCTTGGTCGCCTGAGGTTCCGTACTTCCTACGGCCAGAACGTTCTTACGCACTCTTTGGAAGTCTCCTTCCTCTGCGGAATCATGGCCTCCGAGCTTGGTCTTGATCCTTTGCCCGCAAAACGTGCAGGTCTTCTTCACGATATCGGAAAGGCAATCGATCATGAGGTCGAGGGCTCTCACGCGGTTATCGGCGCCGACTTGGCTCGTCGTTACGGCGAGGATGCTTATATCGTTCACGCAATCGAGGCGCATCATAACGATATCGAGCCTAACAGCGTCGTTGATGTTCTTGTTCAGGCTGCTGATGCGGTTTCCGCGTCTCGTCCTGGAGCTCGCAAGGAAAATCTTGAGTCCTACATCAAGCGCCTTGAGAAGCTTGAAGAGATTGCCAATTCGCATGAAGGCGTCGAGCAAACACATGCAATTCAGGCTGGACGTGAGGTTCGCGTTATCGTGACCCCTGAAAAGGTGAACGAGTCCGAAGCAACGGTTCTTGCTCACGATATCGCTCAGCAGATTCAGGCCGAGACCAAGTATCCCGGTCAGGTCAAGGTTGTTGTTATTCGTGAAACCCGTGCCGTGGATTTCGCTAAATAAGGTATGGGGAACGAGGATTTAGCGGATTTCGTCGAATCCCTATCTGGTGAAAGCCATCTCCGAGTTCAGGATGATCTTGGGGATGGCTTTGTCCGTCTTCGTGCGGCGGAAGCACAGCGCAGACAGGCTCAGCAGGATATTCGCAGTGTTGAAGATGTTGTTCTTGAGCTTTTACGCAATGCCCGTGATGCGCATTGCAAGTCTCTTTTCGTGGCAAGTTGGAAAGAAGGGAGCAAGCGCCACCTTACCGTCATGGACGATGGTGATGGAATCCCCGCAACTCATCATGAGCAGGTGTTTGAGCCTTTTGTCACCTCTAAGCTCGATTCGTTTCGAGCTGATAGATGGGGAGTTCATGGCCGTGGCATGGCGCTCTATTCCATCCGTCAGAACGTCGAAGACGTTCATATCGCAAAATCTACGCCGGGCCTAGGCTCGTCTTTCGTAGTATGCGCAGATATCGAAAAGCTTTCTGAAAAGCGCGATCAGTCCAGCTTCCCAAAGGTGGTAGAAGACGGGTCGGGCGAACGCCTTTTGCGAGGGCCGCACAATATAGCGCGTACGGTGCTCGAGTTTGCTATCGACGAGCGTGACGATATTGCTGTCTACTTTGGTAGCCCGACTGAGATTTCCGCTCGCCTTTATGCGTTGGGCACCTCGGTGGTCTCACGTTCCAGCGCCGTGTTCGAGCAAGAGAGCGATTCCGTGCCCTTGATTTTGAGCCTGGCTTATTGCCTTGACCCTGAATCGCTAGCGCTAGCTTCCAGTGCTCTCGGGCTTCCTATGTCGGATAGGAGCGCCCGTCGCATCATCGATGGTGAAATCGCGCCGGCTGACACTATGCTTTCCCAGTTCGCCGCATATCAAAATGCCGATAAGAAGGACGGGCCTCAAAAGCCAGATACCCAAAGTGGTGAAGCAGCAAGTGCGGGCATGTCCGCTACCCTTCCTCGTAGGGGTTCTTCGGCTATCTCGTTTACGGAAGATGATCTGTTCAAGTTCAAGAAATCAGTCAAAGCTGCCTATGCCGAGCTGGCCGAGGCTTATTACCTCAAGCCTGATATCGACATAAGTCTGAAACGCAAAAACGGAGCATTGCATATCAGTATTCCACTTTGCTTTGATGACTGATTCCAAGCTTGGCGCTTATTTCGCAATCAGCTTAAAGCGTCGAATCGGCTTGTTTCCCAAGGCGTTCGAAACATGCGTGCTCGAATTCAATCTCCATCATGTTTTATTGAGTCTTGTCGGCGCCTTTTGTACAATTCATCAAGTATGACAAAAAGCACTTAACGCACCATAAACACGAAAGCAAATAAAGCAAACATGACAAACGAATCGTTCAACAACAGCTCTTCAGCTGAGGAATCCGGGATTCATTGCCTGAAGGTTTCCTCAAAGTCTTCGCCTGCTTCGGTTGCGGGCGCAATTGCGGGCATGACGAAAGATGGTGTGCCTGTCGAGATTCAATCGGTAGGTGCTGGAGCCGTCAACCAGGCCATTAAAGCAGTTGCCATCGCTCGAGGCTTTTTAGCGCCTTCGGGCATTGATATTTGCTGCGTGCCTTCTTTTGCCGACATCGTCATCGATGGCGAGTATCGCACGGCAATTCGTTTTACCATCGAGCGCCGTGCGCGTTCCTTTTATGCTTCCAAAGTGGGGGATGATCAGTAGTGGCAAAAAGTGAACTTGCTGGTAAAACCTATCATGTAATCGTATACGGTTGCCAAATGAACAAGCATGACGGCGAGCGTATCGCTGGAATGCTTGATTCTTTGGGAGCCACGCGCGTGGAAACCATTGAGGAAAGCGACATCGTCGTTTTCGTTACCTGCTGCGTCAGGGAGGCCGCCGACGTTCGTCTTATGGGACAAGCTGCATCCTTGAAAAATGTTCCCCTGCGCGAAAATGCCCCCGTGTCCAAGCGTTTGGTGGCTATCGGTGGTTGCATTGGTCAACGAGATTCCGGTGAATTGCTTGAGAAACTTAAGCATATCGACGTTGTCTTCGGTACCTTCAACCTTGCAAGCTTGCCTCGTTTGCTTGAGCAATCTCTTTTGACGGGAGAGCCGATGGTGGAAGTCCTGGATTCCGCTGATGAGTTTCCCACGAGCCTGCCTAGCCAACGAGAGCATGAATGGGCGGCTTGGCTTCCTATTTCAATCGGCTGCAACAACTTCTGTACCTATTGCATCGTGCCCCATGTTCGCGGACGAGAGAAGTCTCGCCCTATGGAGGACGTTGTGCGGGATGCCCGGGACTTCATTGCGGATGGTGTCAAGGAAATCACCCTTCTTGGGCAAAATGTCAATTCCTATGGTCGCGATCTGTATGGCGAGCCTCGTTTTGCGGAACTGCTTCGCCGTATTTCCGATACCGGGGTTAAGCGCATTCGCTTCGCCACCTCGCATCCGAAAGACTTGAACGACGACGTCATCCGTGCGTTTGGCGAGCTCGACAACCTTATGCCTGCACTGCATCTTCCCGTACAGAGTGGCTCCAATCGCATCCTTAAAGCTATGAACAGGCGTTATACGCGTGAGCATTACTTGGATATCGTTAAGAAGATACGCGAGGTTTGCCCCGACATCGCCTTGTCGACCGACGTCATCGTTGGTTTCCCCGGCGAGACGGAAGAGGACTTCCAGCTTACCTATGATCTAATCAAAGAAGTTGGCTATCATCAGGTTTTCACTTTCATCTACTCGCCGCGCGAAGGTACCCCGGCGGCCAAGATGATGCTCGATGACGACACTCCGCGCGAGGTTATCCAAGAACGTTTCCAGCGTTTGGTCGATTTGGTGCAGGACGGTGCTTACGCAGCTA
This sequence comes from Oscillospiraceae bacterium, assembly GCA_963635145.1. Classification (GTDB taxonomy): domain Bacteria; phylum Actinomycetota; class Coriobacteriia; order Coriobacteriales; family Eggerthellaceae; genus Anaerotardibacter. The sequence continues at coordinate 14,903 of CAVHFE010000007.1, read as the reverse complement.
ATCAAGCCGAGGCAGGAAAGACCATTGAGGTTTTGGTCGAAGGCTCTTCTCGTCGAGACGAGACCATGCTCACCGGTCGCAGCCCGAAAAACCAAACCGTGCATGCCAAGATTCCCGAAGGAACCGATATCGAATCCCTGAAGGGCGAATTCGTTACCGTCAAGGTCGACGAGGCTAAAACCTGGTACTTAAGCGGAGAAGTCAAATAGGTGAAGTACTCCGATTTGCCAATACTTTCCATCGTTGGCCCTACTGCTTCGGGCAAGAGCGATTTGGCGATTTCGGCAGCGCTTGCCCTTGGTGGGGAAGTGGTGTCGGCTGACTCCATGCAAATTTATTGCGGCATGGATATCGGCACTGCAAAGGTTCCTCTTTCTGAGCGCAAAGTGCCTCATCATCTGATAGATATCGTTGATCCTGGTCAAGCTTATTCGGCTCAGCTTTTTCAGCAGGATGCCCGTGCTGTTTTCGAGCGACTTCACACGCAAGGAAAAGCTTCGATTCTTTGCGGGGGAACGGGTTTTTACGTGCAAGCTGCGCTTGATCATATGGAGTTCCCAAAAGGCGATCAGCTCGACAACCCTATCCGTGATAAATGGCAGGCTTACGCCGATGAGCACGGAGCAAATGCCTTATGGGAGAAGCTTAAGAGCCTAGATGAGCGAAGTGCCAAATGCGTTCATCCCCATAATGTGCGACGCGTTATTCGAGCTTTGGAAATGCATGATCAAGGCATTAGCTATGCCGACCAAGTCCATAAGCTGAAGCTCGTGGAACCTGGGTTCGCCAGCGTTCGTTTCGGTTTGCGCGTAGATAGGGATCGCCTGATCGAACGCATCGATCGAAGAGTTGACCTTATGTTCGAGCGCGGCCTGGTTGACGAGGTTTCTTCTTTGCTCTATCAGGGCTTTGAAGAGGCGCTTACAGCCCCGCAGGCGATTGGCTACAAAGAGGTTGTCGCTGCGCTTAAAGGTGCTTATTCACTCGATGTCGCTCGTGAGGAAATCAAGGTGGCTACAAGGCGTTATGCTAAACGCCAAAGAAGCTGGTTCAAACGCGATAAAAGCTTGATTTGGCTGGATGCTAACGAGCGAAGTACCGATTCCCTTGCCGAAGAGCTACTGACAATTTACGAGTTCAAGCGCAAAGAGCATTGATTTATCATTCTGCAAAAATCTCGCGATACGATTTTGAGCAATAACATTCGCATCCAATGAAAGGATTGAGATGAAATACGACTTTGTTAAGCTTCATGGCCTGGGTAACGACTTCGTTTTTATCGACGACATGGAGGGCGGCATCGAGCTAACGCCCGAGCAGGTGGCTTTTCTGTGCGATCGTCATTTCGGCATCGGCGGCGATGGCGTAGTGCTGGTTCGTCGCAGCCCCCGCGAGGAGTGCGTTGGTTATATGCACTACATCAATTCCGATGGAACCTTGGCCGAGATGTGCGGTAACGGAGTGCGTTGTTTCACTAAATTCCTGGTTGATAAGGGATACGTGGACCCCGCTTCCGGCAGTCACGTTGCCGATACGCTCCGCGGACCCCTTCCCATCGATTTCGAGATTGATGCAGAAGGCAAAATGACCATTGCAACCGTCGATATGGACGAGCCGATTCTTGTGCCCGCTGATGTGCCGACGACCATTCCTCAGTCGGGCAAGACGTCTGATGGCACGCCTTACGCTTCCGGCGTTCTAGAGTATCAAGGCTGGCCCTTCCTTTTCACCTGCGTTTCTATGGGTAACCCCCATGCTGTAACTTTCCTTGATGATATCGATGCGATGCCGGAGTCTTTCTTCATCGGCGATAAGAAGTCGCTTGAAACCTTCGACCTCGACCGTATCGGTGCTTATTTTGAGTCTCACGAGGCCTTTCCCGCAAAGTGCAATATCGAGTTCGCCGTTAAAACGGTTGATGGTTTGAGCATGCGCGTTTACGAGCGCGGTTGCGGCGAGACCCTTGCTTGCGGTACCGGCACCTGTGCCACCGTTGTTGCCGGCGTTCTTACTGGTCATTGCGAGCGCACCTGCGACGTTACCTTGCGTGGTGGCGTTCTGCATATTGTTTGGGCGGACAATAATCATGTGATGATGACCGGTCCTGCCACGGAGTCCTTTACTGGAGTCGTTGAAATCTAATTCAAGAGTGGTGTCATGAGAACTTCCGATTGCTTACAGGCGATTAAGCCCTATATGTTCGTTGAGATCAATCGTAAACGCGATGAGCTCATTGCGCGTGGGCATGACGTTATCAGTTTGTCGGTGGGGGACCCGGACGGTTCCACTCCCGCCCATATCGTGAATGCAATGCAGGAATTCGTGGCCGATCCCAAATGGCAGCATTATCCGAGCTATTACGGGCTTCCTGAGTTTCGTGCAACTGCTGCCCGTTGGATGAGGGAGCGTTTTGACGTTACGGTTGATTCGGTGGCGGAAGTGCTGACGCTTAACGGTTCGAAGGAAGGCTTGGCGCATCTGCATAACGCCTTCGTCGATCCGGGGGATTACGTTCTGGTCCCCTCCATTGCATATTCGGTGTATGCGGGAGGGGCGCTCTTGAGGGGTGGCCGGGCATACTACATGCCCATGAATGAATCCAATCATTACCTGGCTGATTTTGATTCGGTTCCGGACGAGGTTTTGTCGCGGGCGAAGATCATGTTTTTGAGCTACCCCAACAATCCGACGGGTGCTGTGGCTCCTGTTGAGTACTTCGACCGGGCGATTGAGTTTTGTCTTGAGCACGATATCCTTCTTTGCCACGACAACGCTTATTGCGACATCTGCTTTGATGGCTATCGTGCGCCGGCTCTTTTGGAGCGCCCGCGTGCTAAGGAATGCGCCATCGAGTTCTTCAGCTTGTCCAAACCTTATTGCATGACTGGGTGGCGTTTGGGCTTTTGCTGCGGAAACGAAGAGGCCGTCCAGGCCTTGGCGAAGGTGAAGAGCAACATCGATTCCGGCGTTTTCAACGCCGTCCAGAAGGCGGGCATCGTTGCGTTGGAAGGCCCTCAGGATTGCATTTCAAGCATGTGCGCGGAATATCAATATCGTCGCGATGTGGTTGTTGAGGCCATGAACGCCATTGGGCTGGAATGTCAGGTGCCGAAGGCTACGTTTTACGTGTGGGCCAAGGTGCCTTCAGGCTTCACTTCAGCCTCCTTCTGCGAGAAGGCCCTTAACCAGGCTCACGTCGTGTTAACGCCGGGAAGTGGTTATGGCCCTGATGGAGAGGGATTCGTTCGCATTTCGCTTACCACTCCGACCGAGCGCATCGTTGAGGCGGCGCGTCGCTTGAAGGAGTGCATGTAGATGCAGGAATTTGATGGCGTTAAGGTTCATGGACCCGATACCGCGATAAAGCCCGAGCTTGAGAGGGCGATCACTGTTGGCGTAGAGCGCCCCGATTCGGAATGGTCGCTCGAATCGTCCTTGGCCGAGCTTGAGCGCTTGGTTAACACGGCGGGGGCGGAGGTTGTGGTATCCACCCAGCAGCGCTTGAGTTCCATCAATCCGCGAACTTTCGTTGGCTCCGGCAAAGCTGAAGAAATCTCCGATCTTTGCCGAGCCTATGCGGCCGACCTGGTTGTTTTCGATGACGAGCTAACGCCTTCGCAGCAATCCAACCTCGAGAAAATCGTTGGCAAGAGCGTGAAAGTTATTGATCGAACGGCCTTGATCCTTGATATTTTTGCCCTGCATGCCACGAGCAAAGAGGGTCGCTTACAAGTTAAGCTTGCTCAGAACCAATACCTGTATCCTCGCTTGCGCGGTATGTGGGCTCACTTGGCTTCGAACCGAATGGGTGGCGGCGTAGGGTCGCGCTTCGGTGAGGGCGAAAGCCAGCTTGAGGTTGACCGTCGTTTGATTCGCGATCGTATCACGTCCATCAAGCATGAGCTTAAGCGCGTCTCGGCCAACCGCAGCCTGCAGCGTAAGAATCGCTACGATTCCGGTGTTTTCAAGGTATCGCTTGCCGGGTACACCAATGCGGGGAAGTCTTCGCTTTTGAATCGTCTGACTAATGCCGATGTTTTAAGCTACGACAAGCTTTTCGCGACGCTCGATTCCACGACAAGGCAGCTCAGGCTTCCCGAGGGCAGGCTTATCACGCTTACCGATACAGTCGGCTTCATTCAAAAGCTGCCGCATACGCTGGTCGAAGCCTTTAAGAGCACGCTTGATGAAATCAACGGTTCCGATTTGATTTTGCATGTGGTCGATTCCAGCGATATGTGCTTTCTTGACCAGATTGATACGGTTCAGGAAGTTTTGCAGCAAATCGGTGCCCAGGAAATCGCTCGTGTTTTGGTTTTCAACAAGTCGGATTTGCTGAGCGTCGATGAGCTTCGGGCGATGAGGTCTCGTTTTCCTGAGGCAGTGTTCGTTTCGAGCTTGGAAGCTTCGAACATCGATGAGTTGATTCATCGTATCGCCTTGGTCGCGAGCGCTCAGGAAGAGTTGATTGACGTGCTTATCCCGTACGATAGGGGAGAGCTTGTTTCTTTAGCGCATAAGAGCTGCACGATTTTAAGCGAGACATACGGCGAGCAAGGTACCGCTTTGTCCTTGCGTGTAAAACCCGAGCTGAAGTCCAAGTTCGAGAGTTTTCTCGTGGAGGGGGAGTAAGTAGTCTGGTTAAGGTGTTTTGCCCAGAGGAGTAGTGGCAAAGCCTAGAGCGATCCCTTCTAGGGTAAAGGTTTTATCTCATATTTATGATGCGGGTGATTGATATACGCCGCTTGTCTTTGTCTTTTGAATCGTCCAAGGTCAATGAGCTACGAGCCTACGTTATCTTTTAACCAACTTGGATGAATTCGATGGGGTTAATAAACCTTGCGTAGCACGGCCACAACTTTGCCCACGATGGAGCAGTCGGGGACGATGATGGGCTCCATCGAGCTATTTTCCGGCTGCAAACGGATATGGTCCTTTTCCTTATAAAAGCGCTTAACCGTTGCTCCGTCTTCGATTAAGGCAACGATAATCTCGCCGTTGTGGGCGGTTTGCTGTTGCCTGATGACGATCCAGTCCCCGTCGTTGATACCGGCTTCAATCATGGAATCGCCATGTACCGTTAATAGGAACGAGGCCGAATCGCCGACGAGCTCGGTAGGCAAGGTGATGGTTTCCTCGATGTTCTCTTCGACCAAGATGGGCTCACCTGCGGCTACCCGCCCAACAAGGGGGAGAGCCAAGGAATTCGAGTAGTTAAGATTCGCGATAGCGGAATCCTGCTCTTTTTGAGGTAGCGCGATAGAGCGTGATTTAAGGGGGTCGCGCACGATAACGCCTTTTTCCTCAAGACTTTTAAGGTGAACATGCACGGTTGAGGGCGATGATAAATGCACTGCCTCGCAAATTTCACGAACGGTAGGGCCAAAGCCTTTGGCTTCGATATAGCTTTCAATGAAGTCGTACACCTGCTGTTGGCGCTTGGTAAGGTTTTCGGCCATATCGATACTCCTCGAACAAATGTTTGTATTTCTGTTGACAAGAACGAATGTTCGATTTAGATTATACACGAACAAAAGTTCTAGTTGAAGGGGAGTGCCTAATGAAAACCAATGATTTCAACAAGGATTTTCAAGAGGAGATGTATGAGGCTGAAGATGCTTGCGCTCCAAAGGAGGATTATCTTTTGGTAAAAGGGATTTCCGTGCTAACAGCTATCGTTGCCTTGTCCTCGTTCTTGGGCTTTTAAGCGAGCTTTTGACCGTTTAGGCCTTTATTGGATTTAGACTTAGACGCCGCTAGAGCCAAATCCTGCTTCATTTCGGGTTGAGCTGTTTAGTCCATCTGTAATCGTGAAGGTAAGGTTTTCGACTTTTTGGATTACGAGCTGGGCGATTCGGTCCCCGGCCTTAATCTCGATATCGTTTTGCGGATCCAAGTTAATTGCGATTGCCTGAATCTCGCCTCGGAAGTTCGAATCTATCAGCCCTGGTGAATTAACCAATGATAGGCCTTTATTGATGGCAAGTCCGCTTCTGGGCAACACAAAGGCTGCGTAGTCTTCGGGGAGTTCGATATGAACACCCGTTGGAATCAAAGCTCTTTCGAATGGCTTTAAAATCAATGATTCTCTAGAGCATAGGTCGTAGCCGGCATCGCCTTTGCGTGCTCGCACGGGTTGGTTGGAGCCTTCTTCAAGGACAATGGGAACAGTGATCATAAGGCCTCTTAATTGGAGATTGCCGACAAGGCGGAGCGGAACTCTTCAGCGTTTTTGAAATCTTTGTACACGCTGGCAAAGCGGATGTAGGCAACCTCATCAAGCTTGGCCAAACGCTGTAGGGCCATATCGCCGAGTTCTTTGGAGCTGAGCTCTTGTCGCGAGCTATGCAGTTCGGTTTCTATGTCATTTATAAGGGCGAGAATCTGATCGGTGCTGATGGGGCGTTTAGCGCAAGCGATTAACAAGCCCTTGAAAAGCTTTTGGCGATCATAGGCTTCAACGGAGCCATCGGACTTGATGATGACGATCGGGGTGTCGGCTAAGCGCTCGTAGGTAGTAAAGCGATGCCCGCACTTAAGGCATTCACGCCTGCGGCGAATATTAGTGGAATCCTCGGACGGACGAGAATCGACAACCTTGGAGTTTGGATTACCACAAACGGGACAGCGCATACGAATTCCTTTCGCTTTGTTTGCTTAGGAATTATAGCAAGTAGTAGCTTGTTGCTTATCGACGGGCTAATGCATTTCAAATGCAGGAATCAGCCGATATTTCCTTGCTTTTTGTCTTTTATGAATTGTCTCATCTTTTGTAGATGGATAAGCAAGATATAAAACCCGGATAATGCATGTTATGTAAACTAACTTTTATTTTTGCTAACGGGTTTTAGGTATTCACCTTCCCCATAAGGATTTTGATCTTGCGATTTGGCTCAAGATCGTGCCTTGGCTGCTTGTGGTTTTAGGTTTTCTTCACGTTTGTACTTGAAGGTTTTTGTTGTTCCTTGGCTTGCAGAAGATCTAGACGCAAATTCAACCGTCGATGCCTCGGATTCCTTGGGTCGTGGCCTTGCGTTTAGATTTCTTGTTCGGATTTCTCGTTATCGGCAATAATCGCTTTGTAGGCGTCTAGAAGCTTTGGCATTACCTTTTTCATGCTTACCGGTTTGAAGGTTTTCGAATCCACAATGCAATGCATGCTCGATCCGACAACGCGTGGCTTTGCCGTGGATGGATCTTCGCCTTCCAGGAAAACACGATAGCTGTATTGCGTCCTTACCGGGGATGTTCTTGAAACCGTTGTGTATACGACCACCTTATCGCCGTAGCGGCATGGTAAGCCATATTCAACGTTGAAGCTTAGAACTGGTGCAACATAGCCTTGCTCTTCGATCTCGGTGTACGGAAAGCCGATTTTCTGCAGCAAGTGGGCACGGGCGATCTCAAACCAAGGTAGATAGTTGGCGTGATAGACAATGCCCATTGCATCGGTTTCCGAGTACCTGACTTCTATGCTTGTCTTGAATTCCAAGGCTAATCTCCCCTATTCATGGTTTACTGAAGTAAAAGTATAGCGAGCAGCCAGGTTAAGGCCCGCTCATCTTCTTTGTATTTACGGGATAATCGAACACAGGTCTTTTGGCTGTCCTGTTTTCTCGTCTGTGAAGTGTAGATTTTATGCAAGAGCAAAATGAGGAAATAGCGACAAACGAGCAAAGCTACATGTTCGTCAGGTCGCTCCCCTCTTTGCCTGCACTCGTTCCTCCTGAGCCGATGGACAAGGGCAAGGTTGAGAAAACGATGACGGATTATCTGTTATCTCAGCATCTTGGCTTCGATGAGCTCCCTTTCAATCCAATCGATAGTTTGATTTTGTCATCGCTTGTCTATTTGGACTTTGAACTGGTGGATTTTGCGGATGCTAGCTCACCAGAGCCCGTGCCCATTATCGATATCTTGAGATTTTGCGATTTCGACCGACTTATTGCATTGAGCTGGCTGAAGAACAGCGACGAGGTCCCTGCGTTTCTGGACGCTTTTGCGAGAAATCGTAGATTTGCGAAGCTTGGTTGCTGCTTATATGTCTCGGAACAAAGCGACAATATCGACAAGCAATTTGCCGCAGTAAGTTTTATCGCGCCTGATATGGGTGTTTACGTGGCTTTTCGTGGTACTGACGGCTCGGTTGTTGGTTGGAAGGAGGATTTCGCTCTTTCCTACAAAGACGTCATTCCTTCGCAGCGTAGTGCCGAGCGCTACTTGTCGGGTGTTGCGTCGTGTTTTCCTGAAGTTTGCGCCTTACGCGTCGGCGGCCATTCCAAGGGAGGAAACTTGGCCGAATTCGCTAGTGCCACGGTGCACCCGGACGTGTTCGAGCGAATCTTTACTATCTACAATCACGATGGTCCTGCATTCCTTAACGATCCGTCGCCTCGTTACTCCTCGCCTACGTATCAGCAAAAACTGGAGAAATTTGTTCCTGAATCAAGTATTTTCGGGATGATTTTGGAGCATTCGGATAATCCCAAAATCGTGGCTTCCTGCGCATCCTCGTTTTTTCAGCATCGCCCCACTTCGTGGCTTATTTCGGGCAACGATTTCAAGTATTGCGACGTCCAAAGCCAATCAGCTCGCTTTTTCGATGAAGCTTTGGACTCTTGGCTTAAAAGCTGCAGCTCCAGCCAGCGTGACGCTTTCCTTACGGCAATCTTCGAGCTTGTGGAGGATACCGACTGCACGAGTTGGAAGGAATTTCAGGCGCAACTTCCCAGAAATCTGGCAAAGGTGTTGCGCAACACTCGAAATCTTGATGCTCAGACCAAGGATGCGATATTCGAGACGCTTAGCCATCTGGCCAACGTGCTCAAGGATATGACCGCCGATCGTTTGCAGGGGTTCATGGGCAGGTTCTTTGTTCGCTAAGATGCTGTATGCTCATTTAGAAAAACGGCAATCTTAGCTTTACCCGCGAAAGGAACCAATGGCCCAAACGCTTGAAAAGATAGAGAAGAGAATCCCCAAGGCACTCAAGCTGTTTGGCGTGCTCTCCATCGTTGCAGGTTCGGTGACCGTGGTTTCGGCCTTGGTTGTTGCTTTTTGGTATTCGTTTTTCGTCTTGCGCGGGCAGGCTATAGACTTCACGCTTGATGCCTCAGTTCAACTGTTCGTGCTTTATGCGATTTATGTTTTGATTGAAATACTTATCGCTGCATGTTTCGTGGTGCTGGGAGTGCGTCTTTTAAAGGAAAATAGGACACGTGCAGCGCTGCAGGCCTATTTGATTGCCACCTTCATTGCCGTCGCAATGCTTTTGGAGCTGATGTGCCATGGCGTTAGTTTGTTTCTTGTCTGGCATGTGATTGCCCTTGTGTTCCTACTTACCATGGCTTCTTATCTCGATCCGAGCTTGATGCAAGAGCGTCGTCTGCAAATCGAATTGGCTCAGCTGGAAGACAAGGATGCCGCGGAGGCGGGCGTCCTGGGACGCGACAAAACCGGGGAGGGTTATATCGCCCTTAACTTCTTCAACCTGTTTTGGATCTTCGTCGTTGCCTCGATTTTAGGCTTGGTTATGGAAAGCATCGTTTGCCCTTTCCTTAACGCGGGCGTGTTTGAGAATAGGACCGGCCTTCTATGGGGTCCTTTCAGCCCGATTTACGGCGTTGGTGCGGTTCTGATGACGGTGGCATTGAATCGCCTGTATAAGAAGCATGCGATCCTAACCTTTCTTGTTGCTGCTTTGATCGGTGGCGCCTTCGAGTTTGCCGCTAGTTGGTTCTTTCAGTACGCGTTCGGCATCCTTGCCTGGGACTACTCAAGCGAACCCTTCAATTTTGACGGCAGGACGGACTTGTTCCACATGCTGTGCTGGGGTCTTTTGGGTCTTTGGTGGGTGCGCGTTTGCCTCCCCTACATGCTTCGCCTTATCAACATGATTCCCTGGAACAGGCGCTATATCATCACGGTAGCTTTTGCGGTATTCATGGCGGTCAACGTGTTTATGACCCTGCTCGCCTTTGATTGCTGGTATTTGCGTTCGGACGGCATCCAGAACGATGTGGCGGTTATGCAATTCTTCGACGAGCATTACGGGGATGAGTTCATGGCGAAGCATTTTCAAACGATGAGCATAGACCCTACGCGCGCTGTCCGTCCTTAATGCAAGGCTTTGCTTTTCGTATTGCTTGGCTGCGCTTTTTGGCCGATGGGTCGTCTTAGGTTTCTTCGTTTTACGAGTTTGACCATGTAGACGCATGGCGAAATCAGATTCGATGGTTTGATGCATTGTGATTTATGAACCGGTTCGTGGGGTATCCTTGGCTTCAAGGAAGGCAATCGTTAGGAACCTGATGTTTCATTTTGCTGCACATACTCAATGTGGCGCTCGTCATGTCCGAAATGATGACAGGTTGTTCGTTCATGGCGAAACCTTGCACGGTGCTGAAGAGCCTGGGGCAAGCGCTGAGCGCGCGGGCAAAGCAAACGATTCGCGTTTTGTGGCCTGCGCCTTTGATGGCGTTGGAGGCAGCGTCCGTGGAGATTTGGCAGCTGAGTGCGCCTCGGAATCGCTTCGAGAGTCCCTGGCTAATGAAACCGATCTTTCCTTAGCTGAGATACTGCAGGTTTGTGCCGATGATGTTGCTGACGGCCAAGAGGGCATGTCGCATAACGAGCGTGCCTACACTGTTGGCGCGGGCATTCGTTGCGAGCTTGAGGAAGGCGTTCCGTATGCAACGCCTTTCCATATGGGCGATTGCCGCGTGTACCGCTATCGCGCGCCGCGCTACCTCGCTCTTACGCGCGATCATTCCCTTGCAAACAGGTATCGCGACGAAATGGGGCCCGACGTTGAGGTTCCCGCAAAGATTGCCCACGTCGTCACTTCGTATGCGGGCGGCGATATCCCCTCTCCCTTTGAAATCGGCCAGAAGGAAGAGCTTCTTGAGGGTGATATCTACTTGTGCGCAAGCGATGGTCTTTGGGAGCATGTGGATGAGGGTCTAGTTGAGGGCTTTATCTCCTTAGCTGACCCAAAGAGCGAGGAGAGCCTTATGGTTGCGCTGCGGAACATTTGCCGCAGCGCCTGCGAGAACGGCTCTCCCGATGACATCTCCGGCGTGCTTGTTTCCTATAGCGCAAAAGAATAAAGCGCCCTTGTTTCCAAGAGCGCTTGAGTAAAACGAAACGACCTCCTGTTTTCGGAATGAATCAGGAGGTCGTTTCGTTTTACTTAGTGCGGGATAGCCGTGCGGCGAAATGAACGTCGGGACCGTTGACGCTCGGTTTGGTGAAGAAGTACTTCACGCCTTCGGCGATAGGCTTCAATTCGAAGCCCTCCCCTTCCGTGCTTGCTAGGAAGGCATCGATAACGTCTTCGTTTTCCTGCTTGAATACGCTGCAAGTCGCATAGGTAAGAATTCCATTGGGTGCGAGCTTCTTTGAAGCCTCCTTCAGAAGCGCGAGCTCCAATTCTGCGATTTTGTCGATGTCGGCTGGGGTGATGCGCCATTTGATTTCAGGGTGTCTACGCATCGTGCCGCTTCCGGAGCAAGGAGCGTCCAGAAGAATGGCATCGTATCTTTCGCTAAGAGAAGACAAATCGGTGGCATCAAGCTCGAGCACTGTGGTAGACGCTTTTGCACGCTTGCAGCGATCGCTGAGGATCTTTGCCTTATGCCCGTTCACCTCAACCGAGCTAAGCTTCATCTGCTTTCCGTATGCGTGCTTGGCAAGATTCTGAAGAAGAATGGTTTTAGTGCCGCGACCAGCCCCGATTTCGAGGAAATTCTTGGGTAGTGCGCCTTTGGGAACGCTCAGGGCAACGATGGTTTGCGCGGAGTAATCGCTTACCACCAGCCCCCCTTCTTTAAGGAGGCCCGAGAAAAGGGCATCGCTCACGCTTTTGCGATCCTTGAGTCTGAAAGCGGTCGGCTGGCCCTCTATGGCGGGCTTTTCCGGTGCGGCCGAAACGCCACGTTCAACGAGCTTTTCGAGCGCCTGCGAGGCATCTACTCGGTTCTCGTTAAAGGCAAACCAAATGGGGGCGGGGCTTTTAGCGAGGGTTTGCTCACCTGTTTGCGCAAGGAAATCGTGAGTCCATGTGCTTCCACACGATTCCGAGAGCGTTTTCACGATCCATACGGGAAAGCCGCTGATCAAGGCATCTTCCTCAATTGTGCCCTCACCAAGATACGGGAGGTTTTTGCGCAAATCCACGATTCTGCGCAAGACGAAATTGGCAAGCTTCGATGCGCGGGGAGCCACCGCCCGCACAAGCTCAACTCCTTGGTCGACCGCGGCATGCGGGGCTTTCCGCAAGTAAAGAATCTCGTAGGCCGACACGCAAAGAGCATTGCGAACCTTCGGCTCGCAATCGCTTGGTTTGTCGAGCACCTTGTCAATAGCTTGGTTAAGCGTTCCGTAGGTGCTTGCAACGCCTGTGGCAAGCAGCAGAGCGAAGGACTTATCCTCGGGCGAGAGCTTGGCCTTGCCGAGCATTCTACGGCTTGCTTCGTGGACGCTCACGTTTTCGTTTCGAACCGTCTCGGTGAGTTTGTAGGCGAAAAGCCTTGCGGGAGTTACCAAGGAGGGAGCGTTGTTGGGGCGGCGGCGGGCACGAAGTTCGCCGGCGTATCCCGTTCTTGGGCGTTTGTCACTGCTGCGCTTTGCGGAGTGTTGGTCGTGAGAATGGGGCTTTGGCATGTTTTATCGGGCCTCCCAGGTGTAGCCGCCGTTTTTGATTCCTTGGATTCCTGCCGCAAAGGCCTTGGCGTCCATGGCGTTTTTCCCGTCGGGTTTAAGGGAAAGGATTTCGTACGCACCATCGTTTGTCTGAATGAACAGGCGTTTTGCTACGAAACGAAGTTCCCCTGCCGTCATGCCGGAAACGAGCTCTTCGTCATCCGAGGTTGCAGCTTTTCCTTTAAGAATGGTGACGCCTTTGCCGGCCACGATGCAGCGGCTTGGATGGCTGACGCCCGAGGCCTGTACCTTGCGCGAAAGCAATTGCACATCATCACTTGGTGAGATATCAAGTTCGCCTTTTTCGATTTTGTGCGCATAGGTAACCTTCGATTCGTCCTGTTTGACCCAGGTTGAAAGGCCAGCTTCCTCGTGCGAAAGGGCACATAAGATGGCGCTCGCGCCAAGGTCGGCGAGTCGCATGCAAAGGTCATCGGCGCCAAGATCGGCCACATCCATAGTGCGGTTGATGCAGAAATCGCCCGTGTCCAGACCTTCTTCCATGCGCATAACGCACACGCCCACGCTCTCGTCCCCTGCAAGGATTGCGCGCTCGATAGGGGCTGCTCCTCTCCAGCGAGGCAGGTCGGAGGCATGGACGTTCAGGCATCCATAGCGAGGAAGCTCGAGCACCTTTTTAGGTAGGATGCACCCGTAGGCAGCCACGACGATGACATCGGGCTTGCAGGAAAGGAGCTCCTCGAATGCTTCGGGGTCTTTGAAGGAATCGCGTTCGAAAACGGGAAGATTCAGATCAAGCGCAAGCTTTTTAACTGCACTGGGAAGTTTCTTGTTCCCTCGCCTATTAACGGCATCCGGCCTGGTGAAAACACCGGTGACCTGATGTTGTTCGGATAGGTAGCCTAAGATCACCGCAGCGAACTCGGGTGTCCCCATGAAGACAACGCGCATTGTTCCTCGATTCTGATTAGCTTGAAGCTTATGTGCAGGCAGGTTACTCGGTGTCACCTGGACGAGCCCCGCGAGCAAGGGCCTCCTGATATTCCTTCAGGGCCTTGATTCGGTCGATCGGCGAGCAAGATTCCAGAAGGGTTTTGCCATCAAGATGGTCGATTTCATGCTGAAGGCAGCGTCCAAGGAGTCCATCGCCTGCGATTTCGCGTTCTTTGCCTTCCAAGTCGAAGTAGCGAACACGCGCATAGGGCTGGCGTGAGATGTTGACCGAAATGCCGGGAAGGCTCAGGCATCCTTCAGGCGAGCTTTCGGGGGTGCCTTTGAGCTCAACGATTTCAGGGTTCACCAGAACAAAGGGTTCTTTCTCGATTTCGCCGCAATCGATGACGACGATTCGCTTCTCGACGCCGACCTGAGGGCCGGCCAAACCGCAGCCGCTGTTCTTGTACATGGTGTTGAGCATCTTGCTCGCAAGCTTATGAAGCGATTTGTCCCCAGGAGTGCAGGGTTCGCACACCTGGTTGAGGCCAGGATTCGGTGCGATAACTACTTTCAGGGTTCCAAAGGGTGCCATGTGCGATGAGCTCCTCTGTTGAAGTTTGTTTGCAATCAGTCTTAAAAGTATACCCTAGCAAAAAGTTTAATCATGCTTCGTGTGCTGGGTGCGTAGCACGTTGAGTTCCTGCTGGAGTGCGAAGATGGAGTCGAAGTATTCACGGGTGACGCTCGGGTCGGCGTCCTTGATGGATTTCAGACCCTCGCGCATTTCGGAGATGGTGCACTCCAGGTCCCCGATGGCAAGCTCTTCTGCTAAAAAGCTCAAGGACTCGTGGGGGTTCGCGCGTCCCATGGTCACCGCTCCGGTAAGGATGCGCGTTGCGTACTTGTTGCGCGCTTGCGCAAGATGAATCAGCTCGGCTGGGGTGACGGCTTCGTTTTCGGCAACGATATCGAGGATGGCGTTGGCCAGCTCGCTATGAGGCGCCATGCTCCATTGCGTTTGGCCGAGCGTGCCGAAGAATTCTGGCACCAGGCCGGTATTCTGGGCGCAAAGGCTTAGGAACTCACGCTCGACTTTGATCCTGTTGCGCTCGGCGGGCGGGTAATCGTTAAGGCCGCGGCCTCGTTGTCGTGGGGCTGGGGCGGCCCTGCGTGTTTCTTGGTCTGCGTGCGTTGGCGCTTTGAGCTGGGAAAGCCGGTCGAGCAGGTCTTCCTCGCGTGCCCTCACGCGACTTGCGATATATACAGCGTAGTCCTTTGCAAGGAGCGAATCCTTTATGGGTGCA
>CAVHFE010000006.1:0-71319 GCA_963635145.1 Oscillospiraceae bacterium | reverse complement strand
ACGGTCGAATCATCAGCAGGGCTGGCCACGGCGTCGGCCGCCTCATTGACGGGAGAGTCAGAGCCGTTCGAAGCATCCGCTGCCTGGCCTTGGTCGGAATCTCCCTGGCCGTCATCTTGGCCGTCGCCTTGATCGGAGCCGCCGCCCTGCTCGGCCGCGGCCACTTTCACTATGGCGGTAACTTCATCGGAGACCAGGCCGCCCTCGCCATCGTCGGGATCGACGTAGCTCGGGAAGCTCACCTTGCCCTTCACCTTGAGCTCCTGAGCATCGGAGCTGCTCTTATCGAAGCCCTCGACGGCCTCCCAAGTTATGTCGAGCGGGACGATGCAGCCGCACTTGCAGGTGGCCTCCACTTCCTTGGGCAGACTCCAGGACTCCTTCTTACCGGCATCCTGGCCGGCTTGATAGCTCAAAGCCTGCTCGTAAGTGAGCTCGACCGTGCCAAGGTCGTGGTCGAACACCGGATTCTCCAAAGGACCGGTATTGGGGAAGGCAACGCAGAGGCTCTTGGTGCCGTCGGCAGCCTGAGCGATGTAGGCGCCGCCGCCTTTGATCTGCGCCCCGTTGAAGCAGACCTTGATTTTCGGCGAGAGCACGTACTTCACGCCGGACTCGGCCGCATCACCTTTCAAGCTCATGGCCGCCGTGTAGTTGCGCATGTGCTCGGCCTTGCCCTCATCATCTCCGTCCGGCGACCAGGTGATGCTCGCCTTGCCGTCCTCGCCGACGAAGTAGCTCTCGATGTCGAAATACTTGTCGGAACTACCGGCCTTGGCCTGCACGGTGCCGGAGGCCGCCAGGGCTTCGTGCGCCACAGGAGCATCGAAGCCGACGTTGAACTCGCTGACCACGGGATTGTACACGGCAGTGATGGTCATGCCGTCCTCAACGTCATCGATCGCAAGGACCGCGCTGGTATCCAGCTCGGCGCCGGCGGAATCCAGCCATTTCTCAAACACGTAGCCCTTGCGGTTGGGAGCAACGATGATAAGGGGCGAGCCCTGCTCCACCTCGCAGGTTTCATCGGCCTTTTTACCGTGCTGACCTTCTATAGCGGTGTCGGTATAGCGCACCGTCACCGTTTTCACCTGGGTCCGCTCGGCGTTCTCCACGGTGTAGCAGAGAGTGCGAACGGAGGAGCTAGAGCCGTCCTTTTCTGCCCAAACCTGAAGCCGGTAGTTGGCCTGCGCACCTGCCTCGTCCGGAGCAGCAAGGGCGATACCGCTGCCGAAGGACTGGCCGGAACAGACTTCCTCCCACTCGCCATCGACCATGCGATCGAGGCTGTACTTAACCTCAGCGCCCTCGGTGGTGCAGCTTGCGGCGAGCTTGAGCTTGCCGTCCTTGCTGAACAGGTCCGGCTGCTTCGCCGCCGAGTACGTGCCCCCATCAGGGCTGACCGTGGGCTCGGCAACATCAACGGGAGCGTCCACCACCGTAAGGTGGCAAGTAACCGACTTAAGGTCGTCGGGAAGCGTCGCCCCCTCAGGCTCGTCGAGCTCCAGGGTCAACTGCTTTGGGTTCGGCTCGGGAATCATAAGCTCATCGTTGTCGTCGAACAGGCCACTAAAGTCTTGGGGCCACTTGAGGGGCACGTCCACAACGGAGCCGGAGCTGGTGATGCCGGTAGTGCTCCTTGGGAATTCCTTCATAAACTCTTCCTTTGACATACCCGCAGGAAACGACACGGAAACGGGCTCCACCTTGGTAACGGTGTCGCCGTCGGTCTTGAAATCGTTGGTGGTAACGCTCAAGGTGCCCTGCTCGTCCACGGATGCCTCGGCCGCGCCAAGCTGGACCAGCTCGCCGCCCGTAAGCGATACCTCCACGTCGCTCGCCCCGATGTCGAAGGCGAAGGCACGTTCATCCTCCACATCTTGGGCTGCCGAAAAGCGCGCCACGTAGGTGGTTCCCGCTTTGGCTGCGCCGGAAGCGGGGGTAAGGGAACCGTCGCCGCCCTTCTCGCACCAGGCGGCGGTGACGTTCATGCTGCGGGCAACCCCCTCGCCATCGACCCACATCAGCGTTGCCTTGCTCGAAAGCCTGGTGCCCGGCTGAGGCTTCTCGAGCGAGACCCTCACGTCGCGCGTGCGCGTGATGTAGGTGCCCACAAGCTGCACGTCATGCTGAGGCATAGTGAAGGAAAGGCCTTGGTTCCACTTGGTCTTATCGTCGAAGACATCCACGCTCGACTCGTCTGCGTTCCAGCATTTGAACGCCTTGTCGGAGCCGGGGCTGGCGCTTACGGAAACGGTGCTGCCCTGTTTGTAGGTGCCCACCTGCTTCCCGTCCACGCTAACGGCGAACTCCCTGGTGGCGTGGCGCTGCCAAGCGTCGCCGCCCTCGTCGGTGCCATAGCTTATGTAGTAGCCGTCCATGTCGGCGAACAGCCCATCTTTAGTTGGGCACGAGAAACTCTTGGCCACACGGCGATCCTCGGTGATGCCGGTGCGCACGCCCACAAGGGAGCCCTTATCCAGGCTGCCGGTGATGTAGGCCTTGGCGCCGCCGCCGGAAAGCGTGCTGAGGAACACATCGTCGGCGTTGCCGGTGCCCTTGCCGCGCGTGTTGTTCTTAACCACGCACTTGCCGGACATTTTGATGTCGTAGTGGCAGCTCACGAAGACGCCGCCGCCCTCCTGGTTCTTACCGATGCCGTTGCAATAGTTGCCCGTGATGGTGCAGTTCACGATAGAGTTGTTGCCGCCGTTGATGTAGACGCCGCCGGCATCGTAGTCGGCGTGGTTGCCCGTGATGGTGCAGTCCTTCACGGTGGTCCAGCGCTGGTCAAGCTCGATGCCGCCGCCGTCGTAGAGCGAGAAGTTATCCGTGATGTAAAGACCCTCGATGGTGCTCTTGTTGTCACCGTTCGATGCATCGACGTGGATGCCGCCGCCTGACTGACTGCTGTCGGAGCCCTTCTCGCTCGAAGTAAAGGAGGTGTTTCCGGAAACCCTGCCCGTTCTGTCGTCCGACTTGATGGTGAAGTAGGTTCTGTTGAAATAGGCTCCGCCGCCAACGCCAGCAGAATTGTTGCTGATCGTTGAACCGTTTTCCAAGTCGACCATGGTGCTTTTCTCGGCGAAGACGCCGCCGCCCCTGCCGCCATAGTTGTTATCGACACTGGAGGCGTTCATGGAAAGCGTGGAACCCTCTGCCATGCATACGCCGCCGCCCTCGTTCGCAAGGCCGGCAGCCAGAGTGCGGTTATAGCAGACCTTGGCATTGTTCAGGCTTACGCTGCCTTGCTTGCCTTTTGTGATAATGCCGTGATTAGGGCAGCCGACAACCGCCACGTTCTCAAGTTTGACGCTGGCGTGACCCTCCACATGTACGCCGCTGCTGTAGCTCCCCTGCGGTTTGGTGTTCGTGATAAGACCGGAAGTCCAGATCGTAAGATCTTTCCGCTCGCATTCCGAGCCATTCGGAGCATAGCCGGTGAAGGAGTACTCTTTGGCTTCTGCGCTCGAGATGATTTTCAAGGTTGCGTACTCGTTTATGTAGAGGGTCGCATTCCTGTTCGCGCTGGTGATGGTATGGCCGCACATGTCGATGGTGAGCGACTTGCTGTCGGCAATGTCCAGACTGCCCGAGCCCAAGTCCCAGTCGGCGTCCATGTAGACGGTGGCACCGCTGTAGCCAGCCGACTTGGCGGCGTTGGCGTCGGTGTAGTAAACGGGCTGGCCGTCGGAGCCGATAGTGTGAGCGATGTAAGGTTCGTCAGCCATGGCCTTAACCGGGCTCGCCAACGCGCACAACGTCGCCGCCAACACGATGACGCAGAGCGCGGCAAAAGCGGGCACGCTTCGCCGAGTTGTTTTCTTCTGCATAAAGAGTTCCTTGCGTTTGCCTTGCAATCCGAACAGGATAGCGCACCGCCCCCTCTTCAAAGAAGAGCGCCCCTTTCTTCATTGGAATAATCATTCCAACCGCCCTCCGAAAATCGGCACCGCTGCAACAAACGACGCTTGCGTTTCTTATACAGTGATTCATCGCTGAAAAAAGCCCCTGGCTTTCAGACATGCAAGGTTTCGCAAGGAGAGATATGTCTTACAACACGGTCACGGAAGATTTCGCAAAGCAGCTCGCAAGCATCGTCGGCGAAGCGCATTGCGTCTACGGTTCCGAGGTCAGCGAGGATTACTCGCACGATGAGATGCCCATTTACGGCTCCCGTATGCCGGAAGTCGTCGTCCATCCCGGTTGCACCGAGGAAGTCTCGGCGATCATGAGGCTCTGCAACGACAACAACATCCCAGTTACCGTGCGCGGCGCAGGCACCGGCCTTGCCGGCGGCTCCACCCCGCTTTTCGGCGGCGTCGTTCTGTGCACGATGCGCATGAACAAGATCCTGGGCTACGACATGAAGAACTTCAACGTTCGCATCCAGCCCGGCGTCCGCCTGTGCGAGCTTGCGGCCGACGCGCTTGAGCACGACCTGATGTACCCGCCCGATCCCGGCGAGAAGACCGGCTCGGTCGGCGGCAACGTCAACACCAACGCCGGCGGCATGCGCGCCGTGAAGTACGGCACCACCCGCGACTACGTTTTGGCCATGACGGTCGTCCTGCCCAACGGCGAGATTTTGGAAATTGACAAGGCCGTCACCAAGACGAGCTCCGGCTACAGCCTGCTGCACCTGATCGTCGGCTCCGAGGGCACCCTGGCCGTCATCACCGAACTCACCATGAAGCTCGTTCCCAATCCCAAGGAAGACATCAGCTTCCTTCTGCCCTTCGAGAACATCGAAGCGGCCATCACTTCGGTGCCCGCCATCAAGCATGCCGGCCTTGACCCCCGCTCCATCGAGTTCATGGAGCGCGACATCGTCGATTCCTCGGCCGAGTTCACCGGCTCCAAGTTCATCCCCACCGTCATCAACGGCAAGGAAGCGGGCGCCTATATCCTGGTCACGCTCGAGGGCAACGACGAGGACGAGATCATGTCCCGCGCCGAGACCCTGATGGAGGTTGCCGACGAGCACGGCGCCTTCGACGTTCTGGTTATGAAGGACTCCGACGACAAGGCCGCCATCTGGGCCGCACGCAGCGCCTTCCTCACCTGCATCGAGGCCGACACCAAGTACCTGGACGAGATGGACGTCGTCGTTCCCGTCGACAACATCGCCGAGTTCCTTGAGTACGTGCACCAGGTTGGCACCGAGAAGGGCATGCGCATCCGCTCCTTCGGCCACGCGGGCGATGGCAACCTGCATATCTACTGCTCTTCCAACAACAAGACCGAGGAAGAGTTCAAGATCATCTCCGCCGAGGTCATGCAGGCGAGCTACGACAAGTGCGCCGAGCTCAACGGCGCCGTCTCCGGCGAACATGGCATCGGTCACGCGAAGAAGGAATACCTCAAGCAGTCCGTCGGCGAGACCGCCTTCGGCTTGATGGCTGCCATCAAGCAGGTGTTCGACCCCAAGGGAATCCTGAACCCCGGCAAGGTCTGCGACGAGCGCGAGGCCTAAAGCCCGGCTGTTTCGGTGCGGCGTTTGGTGCCGCGCCGCCGCATCTCACTAGATAGGCCGCCAATCCACGAATTGCGCGGCGTTTGGCCAAAACTCCTACCCCAGGGTAGGAGTTTTGACCATTAGGCCCATTTTTCGAATGATTGATTCATTTCATTATCTGCGCCTAAAACAAAAGCCCAGGTCAGAAGCTTCCTAGGGCTTACACCCTTTTCATTCAGCACTAACTCAGCTTGAAAATGTACCCCCGCGTGAGACTTTTGACCAAAAAGGCAGCGTTTTTTGGATCCGGAGACCCTCAGAAGAGGGTTTTGACCAAAAAAAACGAAAGGCCGGCTTGCTACCCATCAAAAATAGCAAGCCGGCCTTTCTGAGTCGCTGCAACTAATCTTCGACCATGATGACGGCGGTGTGCACCGGGCCGTGAACGCCGACCACGCGCACAAGCTCGATGTCGGCGGTGGCGGACGGGCCGCTGATGACGCTTACATTCGAGGGCATGTCCGTGCCGTAAGTGCTGTGCAGGTCGTCCAAAAGCTCGCCCATGCGTGCGAAAATCTTTGAGCGCTTGACCACCGCGATGTGGCAGGGCGGGATCGTGCAAACGCTACGCCCCGATGCCTCGGAGGAGCACTGCACCACCGAGCCGGTTTCGGCGATGGCTCCGTAGGCGAAGGTAACGCCGACGTCCAAGTGCGCCGCCTCCTGAATCGCATCGCGGCCCTTCGAAGCATCCCAGCGAACAGGCTCAAGGCTGGCAGACTCAAGGGCGGCGGGCAAACCGCATTCATCGGCCCAGGCGTCGGCGGCGTACAGCACCGTCTTGTTGGCGGCATCCAAACGACGCACTTCCTCGACAACCGCGGCGGCCTCTTTGCCAGGAGCGCAACACTTCACCAGCACGCCGATCTTCTTCGCCTCGTCGATGAACTTCTCCTCGATCTGCGCAGGAGTCATCGCACGCGAGACGATGAACTGCACCGAGTTCTCAACGTCGATGCCTTCAACCTGCTCGGGCACTTCATCGCGCCCGAGGGCGGCGGAAAAAGGCTTCAAGAATTCATCCAAGCTTACCGTGCTCATGCGCGAGCACCCCCTTTCTGGGACGTACCTTGCGACGCGCCCGCAGCGACGGAGGCGTGTGCGCCGGCAGCGGCCTTGTCGTGAGCGGCCTCGGCCCTATCGGCAGCCGACATGCCGTTTTCATCCAGCTCGGCAGCCACGGGCGTGCGCTTGGCAAAACGATCGCGGAAGCGCTCCTTGGCCATCAGATCCATGTCGCGCGAAGAGGTCCAGCCGCGCAAAACCGGAATCCACGAGGTGGAAAGGCCCAACGCACCGTACGCGCCGCCCAGAATCTTCATACCGCGCGAGCCGGAGCCCGTGGCAATGTCGTAGAGGAATCGATTGCTTAGCACCTTGCCCGCCATGTCGAAGGTCGCATGCTCGGGAGCGGAGGTGTGCCCACGCTCGGCAAGGTTGAACTTGTGCTTATGGATATGCCTGTGCAAGGGAATGCGCACCGGGCACATGTCGTCGCAGGCACCGCACAGCGAACAGGCGTAAGGGAGTTTGTCGGTGTTCTCGTAGCCCTCCAAAAGCGGGGTAAGAACCACGCCCATGGGGCCGGGGTAAATGGTGCCGTAACCGTGACCGGTGATGTGGCGATACACGGGGCAGTTGTTCATGCAGGCGCCGCAACGGATGCAGCGCAGCATGCTCCTGAACTCGCTGGCCAAAATCTTACTACGGCCGTTGTCTACCATGATGATGTGGACATTGGTGGGGCCGTCCGCCTCGCCGGGCTTGGCAGCGCCGGTGTTCACCTGGAACGAAGAAGTGATCTTCGAGCCGACGGCGCTTGGCACCAGCAGGGTAACCAGGGTATCGAGCGAGCGCAGGTCGGGCACGATGCGCTCGGCGCCCATCATGACGATCTGCGTCTCGGGGACCGTGGTTGCCATGCGGGCGTTGCCCTCGTTGGTAACCAGCGTGCACGAGCCCGTTTCGGCCACACCGAAGTTGCAGCCTGTAACACCCACCTTGGCGCTCAGGAATTCCTCGCGCAGGTTGGAGCGCAAGAACTTGGTGATCTCCTCGGGGGAGTTGGAGCCGGTGTAGCCCTTCTTCTCACGATACAGATCGCGGATGGAATCGCGGTTGAAGTGCAGCGCCGGCACGACGATGTGTGAAGGCTTGGAACCAGCCGTCTGCAAGATGTTCTCGGCGCAGTCGGTTTCCACCGCATGGATGCCATGCTTTTCCAAGTACTCGTTCAGGCCCACTTCCTCGGTGACCATGGACTTGGATTTCACGCAACGCGTGGCGTGGGCTTCCTCGAAGATGTCGAGCGCGCACTCGACGGCATCCTCGGCCGTGGGCGCGAAGTGCACCGTGGCACCTGCCGCCTCGGCGTTCTTGGCAAACTCGCGGATGTAGTAGTCGAGGTTCTCAAGCACGTAGTTGCGGATGTAGGCCGCTTCCCAGCGCAGCTCCTCCCACAGCGGGTTGGCGTCGGCGCACTTGTTGCGGTTTCCCACGATGGTTTCCTGCGCGCTTTTGATGGCATTGTGCTTGAAGTCGTCGGCAAGGGCGTTCTTCACGCGCTCGCGCAAAGGGGCGTCGTCGTAAATGACGGGAGACGTTGCCATGGCCTACTCCCCCTTTCCTGAATCCAGAACCTCGGCGATATGCATCACCTTCATAGGGCGAGAAAGGCCCCCCTCGGCTTCCATGCGGTCCAAGCATCCCTTGATGTTCATCAGGCATGCCTGGTCGCAGCCCACCAGGTAATCGGCGCCCGTGGCAAGGGCCAGCTCGGCCTTCTCGCGCACCATCTGCTCGGATATCTCGGGTTCCTTAACCGAGAAGACGCCGCCGAAGCCGCAGCAGCGGTCGGCCGCCTTCATCTCGACGTACTCAAGGCCTTGAACGCCCTCGAGCAATTTCAGGGGCGGTTCCTTAACGCCCAGAAGGCGCGTCATATGGCAGCTTTTGTGAAGGGTCGCCTTGCCCTCGAGCTTGGCGCCGACGTTCGTCACGCCCAGGTAATCGACGATGAACTCGGTGAACTCGTAGATTTTGCCGGCAAGCTCCTTGATACGCGGGCCGTATTCGGGGTCCGCGCCCAGGTACTTTTCGTAATCGTGCTTGATGGCGTAGGCGCACGAGCCGCTCGGCGTCACCACCACGTCGTAGGGCGCGTAAGCGTCGACGATGGAACGGACGGCGGGCACCGCTTCTTCCAGGTAGCCCGCGTTGATGAGGGGCTGCCCGCAGCAAATCTGGTTATCGGGAACGATCAATTCGCAGCCCAGGCGCTCAAGAACGCGAACGGCCGCTTCGCCAACTTCGGGATAGAACATGTCGATCATGCACTGAGGGAAGAAGGCTACTTTCATAGCTTGGTCCTTTCGGTTCGGGAAGCCATGCCGCCGAACCCGGAAGACTGACGCCTTTAAAGGACCGATGGTGAAGCTTCCCCTTGCTCCACGCGGCCCGTGCAAAGGCCGCAAAATGCGCAGCTGAAAAAGCCGCGTTCCGTGCGCAATTGTAAAGAGGAAGCCCAGGGCGCGAAAGCTCGCGGCGGCGGGGGGCGTGCTATTTCAGGTGTGGGGCGGCAACGGCCTTAGCGATGCGCAAACCGTCCACGGCCGCCGACATGATTCCACCCGCGTATCCCGGGCCTTCGCCACAAGGGTAAAGACCGGTGCGGATTTCGGAGAGGGATGAGGCGGAATCGCTGACGGGGTCGGAGCTGATGCCGGCCGCAGGGGCGGCGGGCGCGGAGTCCGTGCCGGCTGCGGAGCTGGCGACTGCAGGTTCGGCGAGGTCGACCGCGCTCTCGGCGGCGACCACTTCCTGGCCAAGCGCGTTTTCGGCGGAGGCGCCCAAGGCCGCATCGGCATCATCGACGAAGAAGGCCTGATAGGCATCATCACGTTTGATGCGCACCGGCGAGGATGAACGGGTCTCGGGCGCAGTCATAATGGCGTTCTTATCGTCGAAACCCTTGAGCTTGCGGCCCAAAAGGGGCAGCGCCTCGAACAGGGACTGAACGACGAAATCGGGCAGGCAGGCGTCAAGATCCACCTTCACCACACCGCGAGCGTAAGTAGGGCGCATCTCCTTGGCGCCGATGGGCTTGGGGCCGCGCGGAACCTGCGGCTGCTTGCCCTTGCCGTTCTTCGCGATTTTGGCATGGTTGCCACGACCGCCGCGGATACCGCCCTTCGGAGCACGCTGGCGATTAAGCTCGCGGCGTTCCTGCTCACGCTGCTCGTGAAGCACCAGTTCATCCTGCTCGCGGCGGGCATGCACCAGATCAACATCCACATGCTCCACGGCGCCCTCGGCACGACGCTTCTCGCGGACAAGGTCGCGCATATGACGCATGAACTCCCCCACCGTTTGGCTGGGTGCTTGGTAAGGCTCACCACCTGCGGCAAGAGCAGCATCATAGGCCGCGCGCTCAATCGAGCGCTGAAACTCCACTCCGGCAAGCACGCCTTCGCCGGGGAAGTCCGACGGATCGACATTCACCAGCAAAGCCGCGTTGGCGTTGTAGCCATCGCGGGCGAAGTTGCTCATGCCATTCGTCACCACGCCACCTTCCTCGCTTGCCGCGGCAACCACCTGGCCGCCCGGGCACATGCAGAAGGTGTAAACGCTGCGCCCACTTGGCAGGTGCTCCACCAGCTTGTATTCGGCGGCGCCCAAGGCCGGGTGCACCGTGGCCTTGCCCCATTGGGATTGGTTGATCATGCGCTGAGGGTGCTCGATGCGCACGCCGATGCTGAAGGGCTTGCGTTCCATGACGAAGCCCTGCTCATGCACCATCTCGAAGGTATGGCGCGCCGAATGACCGCAGGCCAAAACCACCTGCTGCACCCTGCGCGTGAACTCCTTGCCACTCGCGACTTCACGCAGGCGAGCTTGGGAAACCTTGCCCTCGCTTAGCACCAGGCCAGCAAGCTGAACCCCAAAATGGACCTCGCCACCCAAGGAGATGATTTCCTCGCGCATGGTTTTGACGATATTAGGCAGGTTGTCCGAGCCCAGGTGAGGGTGTGCCTGCCACAGGATCTCGGCGGGGGCGCCCGCGTCCACGAACCAATGAAGCACATGGGGCGTCAGCTCGTTTTTGAGATTGGTGGTCAGCTTGCCGTCCGAGAAGGTGCCCGCGCCGCCTTCGCCGAACTGGATGTTCGAGCACGGGTTGAGCTCGGCTAAGATGGTGAACTCCTCCACGTCCTCGGCGCGACGGTCGACATCGTTGCCCTGCTCCACCAGCACGGGTTTAAGGCCGCATCGTGCCAGGTAGAGCGCACAGAACAAACCGGCTGGGCCAGCGCCGACGATGAGCGGGGCCACCTCGGGCTCCTTGCAGCGCGGCGTTTCAAGCGGCTCGTAGCTGTTTTCAACCTGCTTGACGTGCAGGCCGGCCGGCGCATCCTCAAGCAAGCGCTGCTCATGCTCGGCGGTAAGTTCCAGACGCAGGGTCACCACCGCATGGATGTCCTTCTTCTTGCGGGCATCGATGCTGCGCTTCACCACTTCCACGGACACGAAATCCGTCTGCGGAACCGACAAGGCCTTTGCGGCGGCGCGCTTAACGCCGTCGGGACGCTCGGGCAAAAACGCGTCAAGGGACAGAGCAAGATTTGAAACTTCGATCATCACGAACCGCCTAATGCAAAATTTCTTTAAAGATGGCTTGACCGGCAAGAATACCGCTTGTCCAAGCCCAATCAAGGTTGTAACCGCCGCAGGGGCCGTCAACGTCCAAGGCCTCGCCCAAAACGAAGAGGCCGGGAGTCTTCTTGGACTCGAGGCTTGTCGGGTTTACTTGCTCCACGGCAACGCCGCCCCGGTGCACCTGCGGGGCATGCGCTAGGCTTGCGCCGGAAGCTTCAAGCTCGAAATGCTTGATCACCTGGACAAGCTCGGCAATGCCTTCTTTAGTGAGCGCCGGGTTGGGCAAAGAGACGTCATGCCCGTGCGTTGGAACGACGAGCCCGGCCTTCCTTGCAAGTGCACGCGCCAGGGCAGGCGCGAACATCCCACGCAAAAGCCCGTCTGCGGTTTGCGCCCCGGTGCTCTTCGCCATGAAAAGAAGCAGGTCAAGCAAATCGCGCGCTTCGTATTCAGGGGCAAAATCCAGGGCAAGGCGGCCGCCGTACGGCAGCTGGCGCGAAAGGTTGAACGACAAAATCCCGCTTATCTGATGGTCTCGAAACAGTATTTCGCCCGACTCCTGAAAACCGCACCCGCCGCTTGAGGCCTGGGGCTCACCCAATTCGCCGAGCCGCGGATTCATGTCCAAAACGAGGGCCGAAACCTTAGCGCGGACCCCATCAAGCCCCAGTAAGTCATCGCCCTCAACATCAAGCGCGGTAAGCACCGGCTCGGAAGAAACAATCTTATGACCAGGAACTATACCGGCAAGCGCTTCTTCACCAAGCGCTCCGCCAACGGCAACGACAAGCTTCTTGCTTTGCAGCTCGATAGGCTCCCAAGAAAGCTCACGCTTGATGCGCCCTTTAGCGGTTTTGGTGCGTGATTTTTCAATTGCACGCTCACCCTTAAGGCGAAAACCCAAGCCCTCGCCCGGCATGGGCTCAACCTGATCTATGCGCAGCTCAGGCACGATTTCGATGCCCCAACGCTCGCAGGCAGCAAGCAGCACGTCCAAAACCGTGGAAGCCTTGTTCGAGTAGGGATAGAGCATTCCCAAGCCCGCATCATCCGCGCGCCACACCAGGCCAAGCTGCCTAAACCACGGAAGCACGCCAACCGCAGGCGTTGCGCCCAAAGCCTTGGCCGCTTCTTCGACGAATCCGGCATTACGGTACATGCCGCGCTTCGTCGAGGAAGCCAAAACAAGATTAGAGAAGTTGCAGCGCCCGTTGCCGCTTGCAAGTATCGAGCGGCCGGGCTTGGAGCATGCTTCCAGCACCACGACGCGTGTCGTTTCATCGCCTGCGACTCGCAAGCCTCGCGCGCATTCCACCGCGCAGGCCAAGCCCGAAGCTCCTGCCCCCAAAATGCAAACGTCCAAGACGCTAGCCACGGGAATCTTCTTTCTTCACGTTTGCGAAATCGGCCTGGGCGTCCGCTTTGGCCTCGAAACCGGGCTCCCCCGCCCCGTCAAATTTGGACGCATCCAAAGCCGCCGCGGAAAACCCAGGGCCGAGCTGCGGCTGCTTGCGCACAAGCGCGTAGGCAATCAGGCAGATGCCCACAATCATCAAAGGAGTCGAGAGCACCTGGCCCATTGTCAACCAGCCACCCCATAGGTAGCCAATCTGCACGTCGGGCTGGCGCACGAACTCAATAAGGAAACGCGAAATGCCGTAGCCGAGCATGAACACACCCGAGAAAGTGCCCCGTGCGCGCGCCGGCACCTTGCGCGACAGCAAGAACAAGATCAAGCCCAAAAGCACGCCCTCAAGGCATGCCTCGTAAAGCTGGCTCGGGTGACGGGCCAGCTCGCCCGCGGCGCCACCGAAAACGACGCCCCACGGTGCATCGGTGGGCGCGCCCCACAGCTCGCCGTTGACGAAGTTGGCGCAACGGCCGAAGAACAAACCCACAGGCACGCCGATAACGGCAATGTCAACCAAACTCAGGTAAGGCATTTTTATCAAACGAGCAGCCAAAATGCCCGCAACAAGCGCACCAACGAAGCCTCCATGGAAACTCATGCCACCATGGCTGAAGTTCAAAATCTCAAGAGGGTTAGCGGAATAATAAGTGAAGTTGTACACCAGCACGTAACCCAGGCGCGCGCCCACAATAACGCCGATCATGGCGCAAATGAGCACGACGCTCAGATGATCGGCGGTGAAGCGCAGTTTCCAGCGCTTGCCCACCGCGTAGATGATGCCGATGGCGGCCAAAAAGCCGATAACGTAGGCAATGCCATACCAACGGGCCGTGAACGGTCCGACGGAAAACGCGATGGGATCGATGCTTTGATACAGCTCGTTGAGCATGGAATACCTTTGCTAACTGGAAGTTTGCCGATTAAAAATCTTCAAGCTTGGTGATCTGGTAGCTCTCGCCCAAAAAGTCGGTCGAGCCCACCTTGCGCTCACGCGCGGCCTTGCGTACCTCGTGGGGCTGAGCTTTGATAGCCTCCTGCTGCTCGGGCGTGAGCACCGGCCCGTAGCTTAAGAAGAACTCGCAGAACTCGCAGGCCGCCTTCTTCAAAACGGAGCGGTCCAAATCGGTACGGAACAACAGATCCAAATCCGTGGTCACCTTATGGGTGGGACGCTCGCAATTCGCCATGTGACAGTCCGCAGGGCACCTGCAGCCCTCCTCGTTGTGAGGACAGCGGTTCATCAACTCCACGTCTTCGGAGCAACCACGCAATTCCCAACATTTGGCCATGATGCACCTCCAGCTTACGACCAAGTAAGGCAATCCTGCGCTGAGCGCGATGCGTGCGGCGCGGCGGCGGCCATTCGCCCGAACGGCGCCGCAAGCAACATCGCAGGCAGCGCCACTAGCAGCACTTGGGATTGCCAGCCAAAACATGACACGCCGCCGCAAACGCGACGGCGTGCAAAAAGCGATGTGGGAGAAAATTAGTGAGCGGGAACGACGCGGGTGACGCCGGGGACGCGCTCCTTCAGAATACGCTCAACGCCGTTGGCAAGCGTCATCTGGGACATGGGGCAGCCCTTGCAAGCGCCCTGAAGCTCGACGGTGACCACGCCCTCCTCGTCGACGGAAATGAACTTGACGTCGCCGCCGTCTGCCTGCAGGGAGGGACGGATCAGCTCGAGCACTGCCTTGACATCGTTTTCGTTAACCATGAGGTCTCCTTATTCCTTGCTTGACCGGGGCGCCGCTTCGCGACCCTCGGCGTCAGCGTGTTGATTTTGCTCATCGGCGGCAATTTTATCATGCACGTACTTGCCGATGAGTTCGAAGTCCGAAAACAGCACATCTCGCTTGGAGCGGTCGTAGATCGCCGCCGCCGGGTGGAAGATGGGCATAACGGCAAACTTGCCCGCACGCTGCCAGGTTCCACGCAGGCGGGTAATGCCCACCCCGGTGCGCAGGATGAACTGCGTTGCAAAGTTGCCCATCGTCACGATGAGGTCGGGGTCGATTGAGCGCGTCTGCTGACGCAGGTAGGGCGAGCAGGCCTCGATCTCGGCCGCCTGAGGATTGCGATTCGAAGGCGGGCGGCATTTCAAAACGTTGGCGATGAACACTTCCTCGCGCTTCAGGCCAGCATGCTCCAAAAGCTCGTTCAGAAACTTGCCCGATGCGCCCACGAATGGCCGCCCAAGCTCATCTTCTTTTTTGCCGGGAGCCTCGCCGATGATCATCACGCGCGCGTGCGGATCGCCCTCGCCGAAGACGATGTTGGCACGCCCCTCGCACAAAGAGCACTTCCGGCAGCCTTCGAGCTCGGCACGGATCCTTTCCAGCTCAAGTTTTTCGACCCTCATGGGCGCCTACTTGTAGATGCGCGCCATGCGGTGCGAGAAGCCGATGGTCACCTCGTGCTCGATGGTGCAGGCGAGCTTGGCCATGGTCTCAACCGAGCAATCGACGTTGGGGTGCGCGCCGGCAATCAGCACTTCGTCGCCGATGCGCGGATCAGGGGTTTTGCGGCCCGGATGCGAGCGCATGTCCACCTCGAACATGCACTGGTCCATGCAAATGTTGCCCACTTGATGCACCGCGCGATCGTCGTAGGCAAAATCGATCTTGCCCGACAGAAGGCGAATCAGGCCGTCGCAGTAGCCCAAGGGTACCGTGCAGATTTTCACGTTGCCAGGGCTGCGGTAGTTCATGCCGTAGCTCACGCCCTCGCTCATGGGAACCGAAGCCACGTTGGTGATGCGCGCGTGCACGCTCATCGCGGGCTTCAGCTCGACGTAATTGCGCGTGTCGGGCGCGGCATGATAGCCGTAGAGCGAAATGCCCAGGCGAACCATATCGAAATGCGTTTTGGGGTAGCGATAGATTGAAGCCGAGTTGTCGCAGTGGACGATGCCCGGGTCGAAGCCCGCGGCCTCGATGGATGCCATGCAATCCCAGAAGCGGCGCATCTGGCGCTCCCAGTCCAAGGTCTCGATGCTGTCGGCCGTGGCGAAATGCGTCAAGCAGCCCTCAAGGCGCAACGCACGGTGGAAGCTCACCTGACGAAGGAAGTTCACCGCTTCGTCATGGCGTACGCCGATACGGTTCATGCCGGTGTTGATGGACAGGTGGAACGGAGCCATCATGCCGTGCAGGTCGGCGCACTCGGCATAGGCCATGGCGAACTCATGCGTGTAAATGGCGGGCATGATGCGGTAGTACAAAAGCAAAGCCACAGCCTCTTCAGGGGGCTGCGACAGCATGAGAATGGGCTGGGTCAAGCCCGCGCGGCGCAGCTCAATTCCCTCGTCAACAGTGGCAACGCCCAGGAAAGTGGCACCCGCCGCCGTAGCGGTTTTGGCAACCTCGACCGCACCGTGGCCGTAGGCATCGGCCTTGACGATGGCCATCAGGCGCGTCGGTGGCTTGAGCAGGCGCTTGGTGGCCTGGACGTTGTGCTGGATGGCCGATCGGTCAATCTCGAGCCACGACCAGCGGCGATCCGTGGGTCCTATGGCCTCAAGCTCCTCCTCGTTGAAGGGGATAGCCTCGCGGGGCTCCTCCGTGTTCTCGTTGGCACGCGAGAACATAACCTCGGGGTCGTCTTGAACCGAGCGATTGAAACCAGTGAATCCGTTGATAATCTGTGACATGCGAGCGCCTTTCTTTGCTGGCTGAAAAGTATACCGCGCCCGCACGCGCCCAGATTGCCTCTTCGGCATTCGTTACAAACTTTGAATCTTGCTTGCAGCCAAGCGACGGTGGGGCGAATGCGAAGGAGCGGGCAGGACGTCCATGTTGCTATTCGCGCGACGAAAGACCGTACGCGAAACACGGGTAGGAGCATCTTCACCGCGGCCCACCGATACGCCGGCGGCAACAAGCAGCAAAAACCCGGCTGCACACACCGCTTTTCACCACACAGGCCTGACAACACGAAAGCGCCCCGCTCGCGTTAACGAACGGGACGCCTTTAAGAGCCTATGTTGCACATGCCGGCTTACACAACGAGCATCGACCTGCGCAAACCCATCTGAACCGAATCCAACAAAGCTGCCTCGAACCGGCCGAAGCGAAAAGCGCTTAGCGCTCGATGTTGTAGAAGGCCTTGATGCCAGCGTAGGAACCGGCATCGCCCAGCTCTTCCTCGATGCGAAGGAGCTGATTGTACTTGGCAACGCGGTCGGAGCGGCAGGGAGCGCCCGTCTTGATCTGGCCGGTGTTGCAGGCAACCGAAAGGTCGGCGATGGTGGTGTCCTCGGTCTCACCGGAGCGGTGGGACATAACGCAAGCGTAACCCGCCTGCTTGGCCATCTGGATTGCCTCCAGGGTCTCGGTCAAAGAGCCGATCTGGTTGACCTTGACCAGGATGGCGTTGGCGCAACCGAGCTCGATGCCCTTGGCCAGGCGCTTGGAGTTGGTGACGAACAGGTCGTCGCCGACGAGCTGGACCTTCTTGCCAATGCGGTCGGTAAGGGCCTTCCAGCCGTCCCAGTCCTCCTCGGCCATGCCGTCCTCGATGGAAACGATGGGGTACTCGTTAACCAGAGCCTCCCAGTAATCGACCATCTCGGCGCTGGTAAGCTCACGGTTCTCGCCCGCAAGAACGTATTTGCCGGTCTCGGCGTTGTAGAACTCGGTGGAAGCGGGGTCCATGGCGAACAGGATGTCCTTGCCGGGAACGTAGCCCGCGGCCTCGCAAGCCTTGACGATGTAATCCAGGGGCTCCTTGTTGGTGGTGAAGTTGGGAGCGAAGCCGCCCTCATCGCCAACGCCGCCGCCCAGGCCGGCATCGTGAAGAACTTTCTTCAAGGTGTGGTAGATTTCGGCGCACCAGCGCAGTGCCTCGGCGAAGGTGGGAGCGCCAACGGGCATGATCATGAATTCCTGGAAGTCAACGTTGTTGTCGGCATGAGCACCGCCGTTCAGGATGTTCATCATGGGGGTGGGCAGCTGGTAAGCGTTCACGCCACCGACGTACTTGTACAGAGGAAGCTCGGCGGACTCAGCTGCGGCGCGCGCGGTTGCCAGGGAGGCGCCCAAAATCGCGTTGGCGCCGAACTTGCCCTTGTTGTCGGTGCCGTCAGCCTCGATCATCTCGTAGTCGACAGCGCGCTGATCGTCGGCCTCAAAGCCAACCAGCACATCGGCGATTTCCTCGTTGACGTGGGAAACGGCCTTCAGCGCGCCCTTGCCCAGATAACGCTCGGAGTCGCCATCGCGCAGCTCGACAGCCTCGAAAGCGCCCGTCGAAGCGCCGGAAGGAACCATAGCGCGGCCGACGGAACCATCGTCCAGCGTGACCTCGACCTCGACCGTGGGATTACCGCGAGAGTCCAAAACCTCGCGACCGTACACATCGATGATGATGCCCATGGAATGCAACCTCCTGGTTGTAGATATAAAACTTGGACTATGGTACCACTCGCGCCCTGCGCGCGCCCCGATTCCTTAAGGCGCCCAGCCCCACAAGGCGGCCTTATTAAAGAAGGTACGCGAGGAGGAAGAGGGCCAGCGCCCCAACAAGCAGCACCGCGATATCGGCAAGGCGAAGCTTGCTGGAATTCAAATGCGACTGGCTATCCGAGCCGTAGCAACGAGCGTCCATTGCATCGGCTAGGCGATTGGCCTGGCGAAACAGCGAGACGATCAAAGGGATGAACAGGGACGCGTGGGCCAGCACGCGCTTCAACAACCCGCCCTGATCGTAGGTGGCGCCGCGGCTCAGCTGGGCGCGCCGCAATCCCAGATACGATGCGTAGGCCAAAGGGATGAAGCGCAGAACCAAGGTGCAAACCATGGCCGCGTCCTTCACGGGAAAACGCAGTAGGCGCAAGGGAGACAAAAGGGAGCGCAGGGCGTCGGTGATTTTAGTTGCCGGGGTTGAGAAAACGAGCACGAAGCTTGCCCACACGATCAGCACGATACGGCATGCGTAGAACAAGCCGTGCATGCAACCCTGAGGGCTGAAGGCGATGCTGCCCGCAATCACGATCGGGGGAAGACTCTCGGCAAAACCAGCGGAAACCCCCGTGTAGCTTGCCAAGGCGGAACCGCTTTCCACGTTCATCACGCTGTTGCAGGCCACGATGAAAAGCAGAATCACGCAAACGGGCGCAGCGGCAAGAAGCAAACGCCTACACGGCAGGCGGCCCGCGGTGGCGGCAGCAGCCAGCAAAAGAAATGCCACGCCCAGCCCGCGCCACGATTCGATGAAGAACACCGCCACCGAAAAGACGATGAGCAAAACGAGCTTTACCCGGGCATCCAGGCGATATAGCGGACCCGTGCCGGGAATGAAGATGTCGAAAGCGGCGGACATGCGCTCAAGTATAGCGGCTGAGCCGGCGCACGCCCCGAACGGCAAGCCCTAATCGAGCGATGACCAGACGCGCTCTGCCATGCGCAAACGAGCCGAAAGCTCCGCGCCGGTAGCGCCGTGCATCTCACCAATTTCGCGAACACCCTGCGAAATCAGATCAAGGACGAGCTCGCAGCCAGCCTGCGCCCCAATCGCCTGCGCGCGGGTAAAAGCACCCATCATCCCTTCAACCAGAAAAGAAATGACAACAACGGCATCGGGCTTGATTTCCTCCCCTTCGCGGCAAAGCACGAGCGTCCACAATCTAAGAAGGAAGTTCTGGAGCTTATCCGAAAGAATCGAGCGATCAACCTGCTTGAAGGCAAGCGCAAGGCGCGGATGGTCGGCTATGCTCCAGCAGGAGGTCCCACCCTCCGAGGCCAAATCGGACAGGGCCGAAATGGCCCCGGCGGAAAACACCAGCTCCTGCTCGAGCGCCTTTTGCAGAAGATCGCCCGAATCCTCGTAGTGATAGTAGAAGGTGGCGCGGTTGCAGCCCGCGCGCTCGGCCAACTGGGAAATAGTCACCTTCCTGAAGGGCTCCACCTCAAGCAGGCACCAAAGCTCGTCGATCAAGCGCTGCCGAGCTTGAATATCTGTTCGACCGTACGCAATGCGAGCCATGGACGCCCTTCCTCCAGGAACAATCAAGCACCATCCTCGAAAACACGTGCGGCAAGTCCGGGAAGCGAAAGGACGCCAGAGCGGAAATTTTGCCGACAAAAATCGAAAAGCCTGCAAGCCGTTACAATAATCAGTAACCACCTGCGAAAACGCCTGATAATGCCTTACTAAAAAGTACGAAAGCATTGCAGATTTCAAAATATGCGATGTTAGGCGTTCATCTAATTTCTGGTAGGTAATTTCTTTATTTTGCCGATGGCTAATTCGACATTTACTAAACAGTGTCGGAATTCATATAGATGCACGACGTCACACAAAACACGAAAGAGCAGCGAACGCCGGCGCAGGTGCAGCGCGCAAGGGCAGCAAGCCAACAAAGCAGAGCATAGCAGCAGCTCACGTGCTTGATTTACGGTAAACCATGGGCAGCATTGCGGTAAGCCTTGGGCAACATCCACATCTTCTTCATGCGTTAACCCCAAGAAACACGCCGCGAAGCCCCAGTTAACTCAAAGGCTGAACAGGTGAGTCAACCCGCCTTAACAACGCTTGAGCACTTGCGCATATGTGCCGTTCATCAGCGCAAAGATTCTTTGGCGCAAGCCGCGTAAAAGCTCGTATACTCGAACCAAGGCGTTGCACCCGTCGGCCGCCGCAAGGCTTTGCCGACAGGCCGCAATGTTTAAAGAAAGACCATCCCTCAAGAAGAAAGAGGTTCATTATGCATCCCGGATTGCTCGTTGGCGCAGGTTTCCTCCTCGGTACCGCAGGCATCAAGGCCGCCACTTCCAAGACCGCTCGCAAGGGTTATGTGAAAACCATCGCCTGCGGCCTTAAGGCAAAGGAAGAAGTCGAGACCGTCATCGACGAGGCCAAGGCTGAGTTCGACGACATGATGGCCGAGGCCGGCTACGAGAAAAAGGTCGAGGCCGAAGAGGGAGCCGACGAAAAGGCGATCGAAGCCTAAACACGCGCCTTATTCATAGGTATTTCCGACGCCCATCGCACAACACGGTGGGCGTCGCTGCTATCAGGCCAAATGGAACACCCGCAATCCCTTAAAGAGGAATCATGCGTTATCTCATCAAAAACGAACTTCCCGGTCGCATCCGCTTCGACTTCCAGGGCAAAATCCCCGAGCACGACGCGGTCGCGCTTGAAGAGCTGCTAATCGCCCTGCCCGGCGTCACCAAAACGGTCGCCTACCCCAAGGCGGGCAGCCTCACCGTCACTTTCGAGGAGGCGCCTCAGACAAGCCTTGCCGCAACGCGCGAGGGCATCGTCTCCTACCTTGATGGGCTATCGCTTGACGAGGTGAAAACCTGGGAACCCAAGGATTCGCTTGCGCTCGCCCCGCGCCCGCGCCACCTGTTCCATCAGCTGGCCACGATGACGGTCATGCATTACGCACGCCGTTTCTTCCTGCCCAAGCCTATTTTGTTCGCCTTCCGCCTATGGCGCGCCATCCCCTTCTGGAGGGCTGCGCTGAAATCGCTGCGCCAGGGCAAACTCGACGTCGCCGTGCTCGACGGCGCCGCCATTTTGATGGGCTTCATCAGCGGATCGAGCGCCGCGGGCAGCTCGATGTTCCTGCTCAACGTCGGCGGCGTGCTCGAGGATTACACGCAACGCCGCAGCGAATCGAGCCTGGTGCAGAGCCTGCTCGACATCCCCACCAACGCTCGCCTTGTCCAAGGCGACATGGAGTTCGAGGTTCCCATTTCCGAGCTTAAGCCCGGCGACATCGTGGTGGCGCGCTTCGGCGACGCCGTCCCCGTCGATGGCGAGGTCGTAAGCGGCGAGGCAGCCATCAACCAAAGCTCGCTCACCGGCGAGCCCATCGCCATCGTGCGTAAGAAGGGCGACAGCGTCTACGCCGGCACCGCCGTCGAAGAGGGCGAGATCATGATCCGCATCACCGGCGACCCACAGGATTCCAAGATCCGCTCCATCGTCACCACGGTCGAGCAGTCCGAGGCGCTCAAGTCCAGCGACCAGAAGCGCGTCGAATCCATGGCTGACTCGCTGGTTCCCTGGAATTTCCTGCTCGCGGGCATCGTCGCGCTCACCACGCGCAACCTCACCAAGACCACCGCAGCGCTCATGGTCGACTATTCCTGCGCGCTCAAGCTCAGCGGCTCCATCGCCGTCATGGCCGCCCAGCGCGAAAGCGCCAAGCGCGGCTTCACCGTCAAGGGTTCGCGCTACTTCGACCACATGGCCGAGGCCGATACCATCGTCTTCGACAAAACCGGCACCCTTACCCAGGCCGCCCCTGCGGTTTGCTGCGTGAACACCTACGACGGTTATGACGAGACCGAAGTCCTGCGCCTGGCCGCTTGCTTGGAAGAGCACTTCCCGCACCCCGTCGCCCGCGCCGTGGTCAACAAGGCCATGGAAGATGGCATCGAGCACCGCGAGCGCCATGCCGAGGTTGAGTACATCGTCGCCCACGGCATTGCCTCAAGCCTTGACGGCATGCGCTGCGTCATCGGCTCGGAGCACTTCGTCCTGGAAGATGAAGGGGTCAAGATTCCCGCCGACGAGCTGGAGCGCATCCACGCCAAAGCCAATGGCACCTCGCCTTTGTACCTGGCGGTCGATGGCATCCTGCGCGGCGTGATCTTCATCGAGGATCCCATGAAGCCCAAGGTGGCCCAGGTTATCGCCGAACTTCGCGAGCAGGGTTTCAAGCACGTCATCATGCTCACAGGCGACAACGAATCCACGGCGAAGATCATCGCCAAAGAAGCCGGCATCACCGAGTTCGTGGCCGAGATGCTTCCCGAAGATAAGCACGAGTACGTGAAGAAGCTGCAGGCAGAGGGTCGCCGCGTTTGCATGGTAGGCGACGGCGTAAACGACTCGCCTGCGCTCAGCGCCGCGCACGTGAGCGTCGCCATGAGCGGCGGCAGCGCCGTGGCCCGCGAGGCCGCCGACATCACGCTTGTGTCCAACGATCTTGAGGCGCTGGTTGAGCTGCGTAAGATCAGCACCATCCTCATGAGCCGCATGAGCAAGGGCTACGGTTTCGCAATCGGCTTCAATTCGCTTTTGATGGCGCTCGGCATCGGCGGCATCATCACGCCGCAGCTCTCAAGCGCGCTGCACAACGGATCCACCGTCATGCTCAGCGCCTGGGAAGCCCGCAAGTTCCTCCCCGAGGCGACGGAGTAGAACGCGCCGAGCAGGCCCTTTGCGGGCGGGTAGGGCGCGCTTGCCCGCGGCGGCACATGGTGCTTACCGGCGGTGGCCGAGTGACACCTCTGCGGTATACCCGCGTCGGACGCTTGGTGCCTCTACACCCCCGCGGCGAGCGCGGCTCCTTACGGGCGTCGCCCGTTCCGCTGTTCAGAAGCCCAGGCCTTATGACCTGGGCTTCTTCATGCGCTCACTGCTTCATTTTTATTATGCGGGCTTCTAGCGAAGCCCTCTTTTTGGTTTTCAGAGCGGCACCCTCCAGGGACCGTGCCCGCCGCCTCGCAGCCAGGATTCATCTGCTGTGATGGAGCGCGAGATGGTCAAAGCCGGCCTCCGATGGTAGCTGGATCCGCGAAACGGGCGTCTTTTGGTCAAAAGCCTTGCCTGAGGGTAGATTCGGGGTCGTATATGGCCCCAAGAAACAACGTTCATCCCATATCGAAAACCAGACTACTTCCCGACCTGGGCTTTTACGAAGGAGCCTTGATTTTAAAATCGGATAAGTAGCCCCATTGGCCAAAACTCCTACCCTGGGGTAAACGTTTTGACCAATCGAGGCCCTTTCTCGGGATCTCCAGGCAAAAGGCGCTTTAAGGCGCGGCACCATAGCAGCGGTCCAAGACAGCCCGCCGATTAGGGCTTCGGCGCTTGTTCATATAAACTGAGCCGAGCAAGAGAAAAAACAGAAAGGTAACTCATGGAAATCCCTGGACTTAAGGCCGTTCGAGGACTGGGCATAGCAATCATCGTCCTGGCCATTCTCGGAATCATCGTTTCCGCAATTTGCATTTTCGCAAGCGACTTCGTTGCGCAGGCCTCTTTGCAAAGCAGCCAATCTGATTATGAATCTGCGCTAGCGGCAGTTGGCCTTACCTCTCAAGATGTGGGTAGCCTCCCTAGCACGAGCGAGCAGCTTGAGAGCAGCAAGATGAACGTCATCGCTAGCTCCGTGGTCAGCATCATCTTCGGCATTTTTGTTCTTATCGCCGGCGTTAAGGCAAGCAAGGTCACCGCCACGCCCGACTTCGCGACCGTCAAAACCGCTCGTAACTGGGGCATCGCCGCAATCGTCTTCTCTGTTTTGGGCACCGACCTTATTACGCTCATCCTGAGCATCATTTTGGTAGTGATGGCAAACAAGGCGAAAAACTTCTTGGCCGCCGCTCCCGCGTCCGCTCCGGCGAATCTCGGAATGTAGCAAAGGCTTAGCGTTCAAAGCATTGAGCGTTTGCTGGTTTAACGAAACGGCAAACGCAGTTTCCCGCATAGCAAGAATCGAGGCTCGGCATCACGCCGGGCCTCTTCTTTTTGTTAATGAGGTTGAGGCAGGCGAGCTTGATCAGCAATTCCCCATTTGATATCAGACATCGGAATCTTCGTCCTCCACGAACTCGATGATGTCGCCGGGTTGGCATTTGAGGTAACGGCAGATTCCCTCAAGAGTGGAAAAGCGAATGGCCTTGATCTTGCCACTTTTGAGGTTTGACATATTGGCTCGCGTAATGCCGACAACGCGTGCCAATTCGGAAACGCTAACCCCACGATCACCCATGACCTTATCCAAATGAATAACGATAGCCACACTTCGTCCTTTGCAAGCTTGGGCTGGCTTTGCCAATCGATTGAATCTGACAAGATCAGTGTAACCGTATTGACAAACGATACAACCATCAAATATTGTAAATGTCAGAAACCCAGTTCAAGGAGGAGTTATGGAATCCAATATCTCAAGGCGCGGAATACGGGTTCGCTTCGGAGCCCGTGGCAATGCTGCAGGCTGTACGGCCCCATGGTTCGACGCAAAAGCGTCTGGTATAGGTGGCAAGAAGCAAATCGTCTGCTTCTTCACCTATGGTTCTAAGTAGGCTCCTATGACTCCCATGAATGTTATATCCGCGGTTGCACGGTGCGCCACGTCGGCAGCTGTAATTCCCCTTATCGGAATCGTTCTCTATCAGCTCGACAGCTCAGTTCTTGTTGAATATCAGAGAGCGAATATCGATATGTACGGTTTTTGCGCATGGAGGAGCCTGTTCCTGCTCTTTCTATCCGTGTGCATTATTTGGCTGAGCTCCCGTGCCCTTTCCCCGAAGCCGGGCGATTTGGTGAGCATGGTGGTTGGCTTAATCGTCTGCTCGGCCTTCATCGTTTACTTTGAGATGGCTCCCTGTCTGTACGATTTTGGCTTGCTTTATACGCTGTTGTTCTTTATCTATCTTTGCGCATTGGTCATTGGGTTTGCCGGAAGAATGGTAGCTTAAAGCCGTCAGTGCGAAAGCAAGGTAAGGTCCCTGGTCAACTGAAATTTGCCTAAAGCATCCCGCCTGGCCTTCAATTCGGAGAGTGGGCGGGATGTTTTTGTGCGCTGCGTGTTCTTGTGCTTGGCTCGTAATGGCCTTTGTGCGGTGGTTCCGGTCGGGAGATGGCGCGGGATGATTCCCGTGCGGAAAATGCGACCAAATCCTGGCGCGATAAGGCTTCCGTGCGGCGGAATTGACCCTGCGAGTAAGAATTTAGGGCACTTTTGACGCGGAAGAAGCTTTGTGCGGTCGATTTAGGGTGATTTTGGCGTGTTTGTGGCGCGCTGGAGCTTCCGTGCGGTGATTTTCCTTGCTCAGAGGCCATTTTTAACCGCACGAAGGTCGTAGCGCGCCAGTTCGGGCCGTTTTTTCAACTCGCGTTTTGAACAAACGAAAACCCGAATAAGAAGGCAAAGCGGCTGAGGCGGGCGGGGTTCCTGGAGGGTGTCGCTCTGAAAGCTGCAAAGAGGGCTTCGCTAGAAGCTCGCATAATAAGACTGAAGCAGTGAGCGCATGAAGAAGCCCAGGTCATAAGACCTGGACTTCTGAACAGCGGAACGGGCGACACCCGCAAGGGACCGCGCTCGCCGCAGGGGCGTAGAGGCACTAAACGCCCGACGCAGGGATACCATCACCAGCTTGGCCCGCCCAGGCGCGGCGCTATTCCGCCTGGCCGGTGCGCATTTCGGCTAGGAGCTCGCGCATGGCGGTCATGCCGACGATGATCTTCTCGAAGGTCTCGCGCCTGCTTGCCGAGAGGTTCATGTCGAAGACAGCGATAAGCTCGCGCTCTATCCCCTCGACAAGCTCCTTACCCTCGTCGGTGAGCTTAAGGCTGATGCCGCGGCGATCGTGGCTGTTAGGCGAAATCGAGATAAAGCCCTTTTCAACAAGCTTCTTGCACAGTGAAGCCGTGTTGGAGCGCTGCAAATTCAAGCGCCGCGAAAGCTCGGTGGCCGACATCCCCGGTTCAAGGCTGATCTCGCGCAGAGCCTCGAACTGGCTGTGCGTGACGCCCCATTCCTTGCAAATGGGCATGGCAAGCTTGTCGAAGGCGAGCTTCAGGTCGCGCACGAGCCTAAAGGCGTCGCGGTTGATAACGAGGTCGTCGCGCGACGGAACCAGGTAGGTCGTCTTGCCGCCCTGGCGCTTAACGGGCACCATGCCAACCTGCGGCACGTAGCCCACGTCCTCGCGTTCGGCCTCGACGATGGCCTCCCCCGGCTCGTGCAAATCGCTTTGCACGTCCTCCTCGGAAAGCTCGCCCAAAATACCGTCTTCCATCAGCGAACCCAGGTCGAAATTGGGTTCGTCCACCGAATCCAAGGCCTCGGCCACTTCATTGGCTTTCACCTGGTCGTTTTCGTTCGTCATAGCTTCCTCCAGCATCAAGGCCTAAGCCTTATGTTGAGTAACGTCTTTGCATTTGGGGCAGGTGACCTTGATGGTGCCCACACCTTTGGGCACGCTCATCACCTGGCCGCACTTCTTGCATTTGAAGTACTTGGTGGTCTTGCGATTTTGCCAACGCTTCTTGATGAGCCTGTACCAGGCCTTGGGCTTGCGAACCTTAAGCGCGTACCAATTTAGCTCCCTGCGGCGCGCCGCGATGTTGCGCGAGTAGATGCGAAAAATCGAGAAGATCATCCCTAGGGTGCCCAGCAGGTACAAAATCCCCGAACCGAAGATCATGTCGAGCAGCAGACAGAGCATCGAGGCGACCATGGACGCTTGGCCCAGTTCGTCGATGCCGTAGCGCCCCTGCATGAACCGATACAACTTGGCTTTCCAATCGCCTTTTGGCATGAGAGGAATCCTTTCGCGTTGGGCAAGGGCAAGGCGCCTGCATAAAGCCGTGTTGCACGGAGCCTGCATCGCTCGAAGCGCTCTGCACATGAACTGGGTGTCAGCTCGTTGTGCTAGCGCGTTCCTCGCGATAGTCTTCACTGCGAGCATAACCGCGAGCTCGCAAAGGCCTTGCCACGTAGTTTAGTTAAGTTCCTAAACTGTTATAGATTATAGCAATTTGAAGAATACTCCTGCGTGTTGCCCCCAGGCGCACGGTAATGCATCTGCACAAAATACGCGCAGGGGCAAAAGTGCTACGCAAAATAGGTCCACCGCAGATGAAGCCCGCTTCCAAAGGTGGCGATGCAGAAGGCCGGGGCCCGCCCCGAAACAAAACCGAACAAAGCCTTGAATCAAAAGCCAAACGAAGCCCTTGAGCAACGGCTAAAGCCTAAGAAGCCTTGCTTCCTTCATTCGAGCCTGGCTTATCGGAATCGGAGCCCTTTTGCTTGGATTCGGCGTTGCCGGAGACCTCCTTGCTGGCGTTGCTCTTGCTGGAGCTTGCCTCGGATCCCGAGCTAGACGAAGAACCGGAGGAAGAACCAGCGCCGGAATCGCCCTTGTCGGCACTGCCGGAAGAGGAATCCCCCTTGCCAGAATCGCCCTCGCTAGACTCCCCTTTGCCGCCATCGTCCTTGCCTGCGATGGAGTCTCCCTTGCCCGAATCTCCGCCGGAATCACCCCTGCCGTCATCCTTGCCGGCGTCGTCTTTCTTGTTCTGTTCCTCAAGCGCTTCTTTCGCCTTTTCAAGAGCGTCGGCGATTGCCGCCATAAGGCCCTTGGAGGAATAGGTTGCGCCCGACACCACGTCAACATCGGAAGCCTGCTTGTTCAGCACCTGCTCGATCACGCCGGTCTTAGCGCCTTTACCCCTGGTCGCATAGCGGAAATAGGGGTTGTCCTCCGCGTGCGAGACGATTTTGATGCCAGTGATTTTGTCGTCGAGCGTGGTTACCTGCAAGGTGATTTTGATATTGCCGCCATCAACCAGCACGTTGTAGCCTGCACCCTCGCCAGTCCACGTCCCGTTAGCGTAGAGCTTGCACTGATAGCCGGCCTCACCCTTGCTGCCGGAGCTGCTGTCACCCCAACTCGTTTTGCCATCGTCGGTAGCGTCCTGTGATGCATCGGGCTTGTTCTCTTCGACCTTTTCCTTGGAAGCTGAAGATTTGGATGCTTTGATCAGGCATTTCTTCACCGCAGCAAGGATACCCTTGGAAGAATAGGTGGCGCCCGAAACGGTGTCGACGTTGGTGCCCTGCTTCGAAATCACACGCCCGATGACGGCCTTCGCGTTGGTGAAATAGGGGCGGTCCTCGCTTTCGGAAAGCACCTTGATGTCGGAAATCTTGCCGCCCTTGATGGTCACCTGCACGGTGATGTAGCTGCGATAACCGTAGCTTTTGGCAGTATAGGTTCCATCGGTATAGCCACCCGACGGAGCCTTCATGCCGTAATTGCTCGATGCGGCAGCCTTGGCTTTTTGCTCGGAAGTCTGCGTGTCGGTTGTGCGCTTGGACTCGTCGACTGCCTGCGGCTCAAGATCCCCCTCTGCGAGCATCTTCTTCACCGAGCTCTGCTGCTGCGCGTACTGGCTGGGGTCGAAAACCATGGGCGAATAGTTCGATGCTGTCACGCCGACGGCAAAGCAAGTAAGCGCGGCGGGCAGCAAGAAGCTAACCGACAAAACGGAGCGTCCCGCGCCGGCCAAGATTCGGAAAACGCAAGGCTTGCGCTCCGCGGGCTTAGCCCCAGGCGCCGCCTTGACCCTGGAAGCGGCGGGTTCAACCCTTGATGCAGCAGTCTCGGCGCCCGGCGCAACAGAGTTGGCGCCTGCTGCTGCAGACTCAAACCCAGGAGCCGCCTTGGCCCCCGGCGCGTCAGAGCTGGCGCCTGCTGCAGCGTTCTTGACCCCCGGCGCACCGTCGTTCATCTTCTCTTCTTTACTGCTATCCGCCATGAATTTCAAAAGCCTCTCTTGAAATTTTGTTAGATTTGGCTAACTTTTTACCTTGTTACTTTTAACAGAAAAGAAGGCACATGCTCAAGACTTTGGCGCTCCTGCGCAACACTTTTTTCAAATTCGTGAACCTGGCTATCGTCATTGCGGCGGTCACGGGCTTTAGCGCCTGGGCGGCCGATCGCAACGCGGCCGACGCCGCCGTGCAAGAGCAGATCGAGGCGGCCGAGCACGCCGCCAACCGCGGCCCCTACGCCAACGACGGCA
Source organism: Oscillospiraceae bacterium (assembly GCA_963635145.1). Taxonomy (GTDB): domain Bacteria; phylum Actinomycetota; class Coriobacteriia; order Coriobacteriales; family Eggerthellaceae; genus Anaerotardibacter. The sequence goes on along the minus strand of CAVHFE010000006.1, from coordinate 42,175 downwards.
CCTGGGAGGGTTCCGCCAAAGGCTACGGCGGAACAGTGACCATGAGCGTCACCATCAAAGACGGCTACATCGATTCGGTGGACATCGTGGACGTGAGCCACGAAGACGAAGCCTGGCTCAAAATGTGCCAGGACATTCCTGCGGCCATAAAGAAAGCCCAAAGCCCCCAGGTAGACACCATTTCGAGCGCCACCTTCACCAGCACCGGCATGATCAACGCCGTGAAAAAGGCCATCCAAAAGGAGGAGGCCGGTGAGTAGGATGAGCGAAGCGAACCGCACCGCGCAGGAAGGCGCGGCGGCACTAGCGGCTACCGCACAAGCACCCGCCACCAAAAGCGCCCCAAACGAAGACGCCTCCCCCGAAAAGCCATCGCCAAACGCGCAAGCCAAACCCGGCAAGAAGCGCATCTCGAAGGCGACCCAGCGCAAAGCGCGCCTGTTCAGGCATCGAGCCCTGCGCTATGCCGCGCAAGCGCTCTTCTTCGTTTTGGCACCCGGCCTGTTTTCCGCCGCATTCTCAGGCGTCAAATACATCGCCGGCCAGATTGGCGCTTTGAGCCCCGTTGAACTGACATCCTTCGTCCTCTTGCTTATCGTCGTCGTTGCGGCGACAGCTGTCATGGGACGCTTCTTCTGCGGCTACGCCTGCGCTTTCGGCTTCTTGGGCGACGTGGTATACGACGCCACCGCAGCACTTCGCCGTAAAATCGGCATCCCTGACCTTACCCTCCCCGAGCCCACGGTTAAGGCACTCCAGCTTATGAAGTTCGCGGTGCTCGCGGCCATCTGCGTGCTGTGCTTTCTTGCTTCCTATTCCGAGGTCTCAAGCTATAGCCCCTGGACAGCTTTTGCGGGCATCGTCGCAGGAAGCACCGAGGGCATCCGCACGGGAGCTTTTGCGCTTTTGGCGGCGATCGTCGTCCTCATGGCCTTGCGCAAGCGGGCGTTTTGCCAGTTCCTTTGCCCGATGGGCGCCATTTTCTCGCTACTGCCCATGCTGCCCTTCGCCATCCGCGACCGCAACGAAGTCCGCTGCCCCAAAAGCTGCGGACAGTGCCGCAAAAACTGCCCAGTGGACATTTGGCCCGACAAAGGCAGCCTGCAGTCGGGCGAATGCATTGCCTGCGGAGATTGCGCCGTTAACTGCCCGATGGGGAACATCTCGGTGCTCCGCCTGGGCGTTGACACCAAAACGCTCAAGCCGAAATTCCAGCTTAGCGGTTCTTTTTGGGTGGGCATCCTTGTTAAGGCAGCCCTTCTTCTTGTCGGCTGCTGGCTCGTGGGCGCTCTTCGCTTCGTGCCTTCCCCGCAAGACGTGCTCCCCTTTGCCTTGCCCTGGATGTTAAACTAGGTTAACTTTTTCGTTGCAAAAGGAAAGGCAGGTGTTCGAACAAGGGTGCACCAAGACTCCAGCTCTGTGAGCGCGAATCCAACAAACCACCCTAGTCTGGCGCCTTGAGCTTCAACCAAGCCCGAGCACCGTCCAAGCCCAACGACCCCGTCTGAACCCAACACCCAGCCCGGCGCCCCAAACCCGCCGCCTGAAGAAAGAAAAGCATGAGCGCTAGCGCATTTCTAAACCGCAACCCCAACCTCACGCGCCGCAGCTTCACGCTGCTCGGCGCAAGCACGCTCGCCGGCCTATCCTTGGCCTACCTCACGGGCTGCTCCGGCTCCAACTCAAGCTCCAGCCAAAGCGAGCCCTGCGAAAGCACCTTCTTCGCCTTCGACACGGTTATCACCCTAAGCGCCTACTGCGAGCAAAGCGTGCTTGACCAGGCGCAAGAACGTTGCACCTACTTCGAGAACATCTTCTCGCGCACCATCGAGGGAAGCGACATCTCCAATATCAACAGCGCCAAGGGCCAACCCGTCACCGTGGCCGAGGAAACCGCCGACATCATCCTGAAGTCGCTCGAATACTCCAAGGAAACCGACGGCCTCTTCGACATCTCCATCGGCGCGGCAAGCACCTTGTGGGATTTCAACGAAGGCATCAAGCCTTCCGACAAAAAGCTCAAGGAAGCCATCAAGCACATCGGCTACCAGAACATCTCGGTCGATGGAACCACCGTCACCCTGGCCGACCCTTTGGCAAAGCTCGACCTGGGAGGCATTGCCAAGGGCTACATCGCCGACGACTTGGCCAGCCTTTTCAAGGAAGCCGGTTGCGAGAGCGCCTGTTTGAATCTGGGCGGCAACGTCTACGTGCTGGGGACCAAGCCCGACGGGAGCAATTGGAAGGTGGGCGTGTACGATCCCAACAGCGATGGCGATGAGAACGTCATCGCGTCCTGCGAGGCAGCCAACAAGTCCATCGTCACCAGCGGTTTGTACGAGCGCAACTTCACCAAGGACGGCGTGATGTACTACCACATCCTCGATCCGAAAACGGGCTATCCCGCCAAGACCGACCTGCTGGCTTCCTCCATCTACTCCGAGAAATCCATCGACGGCGATGCCTACGCCACCACCTTGTTCCTGCTTGGGCGCGACAAAGCGCTTGAATTCCTGGAAAACCACCCCGACATCCAGGGGCTGGTCGTAAACAGCAAAGACAAAGTATCTACCACCGAAAACTCCCCCTTCGAGGTGCGCTAAGCATGATTTTGAGCAAGCGAAACATCAATCCGACTTCCAAGGCAGCACTTGCAACCATGGGCTACAAGCAAAAGAAAAACCGCAGCGTTCTTGCCGTGGCGGTGATTTTGGCAATCGTCGTGTTTGCCTGGGGCTTCGTTCTTTTGTCGAGCGCATCCGCAGGCACGGGCACTTCCGCCCTCGTGCACGACGGCGACGGCGGCGTTACCCAGCTGAGCCTGGCCGAAGACACCACCAAAACCTTCACCACCAGCTACGGCACCAACACCGTCGTGGTGAAGAACGGCGGGGTACACGTTGAGAGCGCCGATTGCGACAACCAGGATTGCGTGCACCAAGGCGCCATCAGCACCGCCGACAAACAGATCATCTGCCTGCCCCATAAGCTCTGGATCGAAATCGTCTCCGAGAATGGCGAATCCGGCTCGATGGACACCTCCAAGGCAGACAGCTTCGACACGAGCAGTCGCTAACGCGAGTTAAGCCATCGCGCAACGAAGCCAGGCCCCATGGAGCAGCAACGGATAGCACGCATTAGAAGGCTTGCCCAAGTCGCGCTGCTTTCAGCCCTTGCCTTGGTTTTAAGCTACCTGGAAACCATGATTCCCCTACCCTTCGCGGTGCCGGGAATCAAGTTGGGGCTGGCCAACATCGCGGTTTTGATAGCGCTTAGCCTCTGCGACGTGCGCAGCGCCACCTTGATCATGCTCATCAAGGTGCTGGCCTCGGGCTTTTTGTTCGGATCGCCCTTGATGCTGGCCTACAGCGCGGGCGGCACCCTTCTGGCCTTTGCGGGGATGCTCGTCTGCCGCGCGATTCCCTGGATCGACCTTGTTCCCACCAGCATGGTCGCCGCCATCTTGCACAACACCGGGCAGCTTGCAGTGGCGGCCTTCTTCCTTTCGACGAGCGCGGTTTTCCTAACGCTGCCCATGCTGGCCTTTGCCGCCTGCATCACCGGGCTTTTAACCGGGCTCGTTGCCCAAGGAGTCGTTGCCGCCGTTCCCGTTCCCGCCACCCGGCCTTATCATTTTGAAAGTGAAGAGCTTATCGCGGAACCGGGCAAGATCACGGCAGTGGTTGGTCGCAACGGCTCGGGCAAAACGACCCTCGCCCTCAAGATGGCAGGGCTGCTCCCGATGGAAGGCGCGCCGGACGAAACGGATGGCACCAAAGGGCGTGCCTGCGCCCCGTCCGAGAACCTGCCCGCAAACAGCGCGCCGCGCGTAACAAGTGGCGTCGGGGGACATGGCGGCTTCACCGGCATCGCATTCCAAAACCCCGATGACCAGATAGTTTCCTCCATCGTGGAGGATGATTGCGCCTTCGGGCTGGAGAACCGCGGCGTACCGCACAGCAAAATGCACTCCATCGTGGACGAAACGCTTTCCCAGCTGGCTATCCCCAAGCTTGCCAAACGACCTGTCGCCGAGCTTTCCGGCGGCGAAAAGCAACAAGTGGCCACAGCGGGGCTTGTCGCCATGTCGCCCACCACCCTGGTGTTCGATGAGTCCGCGGCGATGCTTAGCCCCTGCGCCCGCAAACGCTTTTTCGCACGTTGCCGTGACCTGGCAGACGAGGGCAAGGCCGTTGTGATGATCACCCATTCCATGGACGATGCCTTTGCCTGCGATCGCCTAGTCCTCGTAAGCAACGGCCGCATCGTTTTGCAGGAAGCACCTCGCAATCTCGCGCAGGACCCCCAGCTTGGCGCCACCCTCTCCAAAGCCGGGCTTGAGCTGCCCTTCGCGCTCGAGCTTACGCAAAAGATCAAAGACTCCGGGCTTCCCGTTCGCCCCTCGGCCTCAGAAGAAGAACTCTGCGCGCAGCTTGCCAGCCTGCTTGCAGCCAAAGAGGTAGCACGATGAACGGCTTCGGCGTTTACCAAGCGGGCCAAAGCCTTATGCATCGCCTTGACCCGCGCAGCAAAATGCTCGGTGTCCTTGCTTTCATGATTGGGTCTTTCCTAGTTCAGGGCACCCTGGGGTTCTTCGTCCTGTGCGCGGCAAGCCTGGGCATTTTGACGATCTCGGGAACTTCGGCATCGCAAGCCCTTCGCAGCCTTAAGCCTTTTTCCGGGCTTGTCTTCTTCGTATTCATTTTCGGCAGCCTCTGCGTTGTCGGCGGTGAAATCTGGTGGCAAGCAGAGATCATCGGCCTTAGCTCGGAAGGCCTGCGTTTTGCCTGCGAGTCGGTGGCCCGCTTCGTTTGCATTCTTCTTGCCACCTCGGTGCTCATGCGCACCACCTCGCCTGCGGCGCTCACCGATGCAAGCGCGCTTTTATGCTCGCCGCTCAGGCGCATCGGCGTGAAGGTCGACGACCTTGCGCTTGGCTTGAGCATGGCGCTGCGCTTCATCCCCAGTTTCACCGCCGAGTTGCAGCGCATCCGCAAGGCGCAAGCCTCGCGGGGTGCCGCGCTCGAGCTGGAGGACGCCGGCCCCATCGAAGCGCTCAAAGCGCACATCCCCACCATCACCGCGCTTTTCGCCAGCGCCTTCAGACGGGCTGAAACGCTCTCCCTTGCCATCGCGAATCGCGAATACGGCGCAAGCAAAACCCGCAGTTGCTACCGCAGCTACCAACTCGGCGCAGCCGACGCCTTCGCACTTGCGGCCTGCCTCGCCTACCTGTGCTTGTGCATTCTTCTGTAGGGAATGGCGCTTCTCACGGCCTCCAAAGGCATTCATCCCTGCCCATTCCCTATCGCGCCCCATGGCAAGCCTTGCCATGGCTTCTTCTTGTCGAAGTTTTGCCGATTAGCTCTTGACCAGTTGTTAACCACGGGTAACATCTAATAGTCACATTAAGTTAGCTTCGGCTAACAACTTGGAACCCCGCTTCCGTTCGACCTCGCAAGGAGCCGTTCAGCCTGGCGGAAGCAAAAGCTCCAAGCAAAGAGAAAGGAGGCGATCTTGATAAAGATTGCCGCAACCAAGCCGGTAAGGTTCTTCTTCGCCGGCGCCTTGGCCTTGTCGATGTCGTCCGCAGCGGCGATTACCGCCAGCGCCAACCAGGCCTACGCCGCCACCGACAACGGCTACACCTACTGCTACGCAGGCCTCAGCTGGGCCGAGTACTGGGCAGGCGAGGATGTTTACGAAGCCGGCAACGCCGCATCTTCCGATGAGGTGGACTCTAGCGGCCAGTACGACCGCGGTGCCTTCGACACGGTCTCCCGCGCCACCACCAATCACGGCCTACATCGTGGCAGCTACCAGTGCAACGCCACGATTCACGCCACAGCCACCGACGGCAGCGAAAAGACTGCCGATTTCAAGGTTTCGAAGTGGGCAAACGACGGTAAAAGCTTCACCACCACCGACGGGGAAACCATCGGCTACAACAGGGGCATTTGCACCGATACCGATGGCACTGAATACAAATTGTCGAGCTATGACGTCTACGGCACCAAGTACGTCCCCGTCAAAGTTAAGACCTCCGATTTCGCCGCTTTCAAGGCCGACCGTGAAAGCGAAGGCTACACCGTCGTCGAAAACGGAGGTGAGCTCTGCGGTGGTTACACCGAAAATGTTCTCAAAGCCTATTCCGTCAATGCCGACGTCAACGAGAACACCCATGGTCTGAAAACAGCCACCAAGGAAAGCGACGGGTCCTTCAGCTTCTCTGCCGCCGATGAAAGCCTGACCGGCAGCGGTATTGAAGGCCAGGCAAGCCTGAAGAAGGTTACCGAGACCACCGCTGAGGAATACGAGGCCGCCGAAGATAAAACAAACAAGATCTTCCCCATCGTTGCCGAGATTGGCGGAAAAGTTGAGCCAGGCGCCTTCGGTGAAATGATTCGCGTCGACCTTGATGGCGATTACGGCGATTTGGGAAGCAACATGCAGTCCGTTACCTGGACTTACTACGGTAACGACTCCACTGGCACCAAACCTCTCCGCAGCTTCGGCACCAAATTCGCGGCCGACAATTGGATGCATAAAAGCATGCATATCCAACTTGGCCTAACCGACTCCATCCGCTGCCAGATGCCCGAAGGCTATGACGGCACCGGTTACTGGACCCTCACGGTTCACGCCCTCGGCTACGAGGATTACACCACCTCTCTATTCAGCATCTCCGAGAGCAACATCGATGATGGCACGCTTGCAACCGCTGAAACCAAGCAAAAGCTGCAGAGCATCCTCGATCTGGGAAACGCTCTGACGGAAGCCGACTACACCACCAAAAGCTGGAGCAACCTTCAGACCGAGCTCGGCGAAGCTGAGGACCTCCTAGCCAACGCAAAAGCACACGAGGCAGCCTGCAGCCAGCAGATCAAGCACGTTACCGAAGCTATCGACAGCCTGGTTAAGGTAATCGCCAAGCCAACCACAGGCAACACCAAGTTCGTCTACAACGGCAAGGCGCAGTCTCCCTTCAGCAGGGGAACCGGCTACACCATCAGCGGCGAGCAGACCAACGCAGGCACCTACACCGCCAAGGTCACTCCTACCGAAGGTTACGCTTGGAACGCCGAGGGTGACACCTCCGCTATAAGCCAGAGCTTCACCATCGCCAAGGCCGACCAGAGCCTTGCCGCCAAGGCTTCCACCAAAACGGTGAAGAAGGCCAAAGTAAAGAAAAAGGCTCAGAATGTCTCGGCCATCAAGGTTACGGGCGCCCAGGGCAAGGTGACCTACGCCAAGGCCTCCGGCTCCGCTAAGCTGAAGGTCAACGCTTCCAACGGCAAGATCACCGTTAAGAAGAAGGCCAAGAAGGGCACCTACAAGGTAAAGGTTGTCGTCAAGGCTGCCGGCAATGGCAACTACAACGCCGCCACCAAGACCGTCACCGTCAAAGTGAAGGTGAAGTAAGCCAAACCCTCAAAACGGCACCCGCTAAGCCCCATCGCGCACCGTGCGGTGGGGCTTGGTTTTTGTCCTATAACCTCGTTGTCACAGAAGGCAATAACCTTAATCGCGTGTTCCGCACCAAGCATCTAAGCGGCATAGAAGCATCGCATGCCCCTCGCAAGAGGACGCTGGTCTCCCTTTCACGCAAAAAAAGGAAGGCCCCTTTCGGGACCTTCCTTAAGTGCATGCTTGGTTGCGGAACCGATTTACTCGGCGTCGGCAGCCTTAGCCTTCTTCTGCACGGGCTCGGTGCAAAGCTCCATGATGACCATGGGAGCGTTGTCGCCCTTGCGATAGCCGAGCTTCATGATGCGGGTGTAACCGCCCTGACGGTCGGCGAACATGCCCTGCTCGACCTTCTCGAAGATCTCGCGGACGAGTTCCTTGTCGCCGAGTGCAGCGATGGCAAGACGACGAGAATGCAGGTCGCCCTTCTTTGCCCAGGTGATGATCTTGTCAACATCGGGGCGAATCTCCTTGGCGCGTGCCTCGATCGTCTTGATGCGATCGTTGGTGAACAGCGCAGCAACGAGACTCTTCTTCATGGCCTTGGTATGGCTAGCATCGGTACCGAGCTTGCGGCCCTTGACTTTATGCCTCATTTTAAATTTCTCCTATAGCTTCAAGTTGAGGTCCATGGAAATGAGTTTGTCCTTCACTTCCTCGATGGACTTCGCACCAAAGTTCCTGATGTTAAGCAGGTCGTTCTCAGAGTACTCGACGAGCTGGCGGACGGAGTGGATACCGGCGCGCTTCAAGCAGTTGTAAGAACGGACGGAAAGGTCCAGATCCTCGATCTGCTTGTCAAGCTCGGCGTTGGTTTCCTGATTTTCGGGAGCGAAGATGGAGACAACCTCTCCCTCTTCGTCCTCCTCGACTTCGCCGAGGGTCAGGAAAGCGCTCATGTACTGGTCGATGATGTTGGCGGCGCTGCACACTGCCTCGGTGGGAGTGATGGAGCCGTTGGTCTCGACCTCGAGAATGAGCCTGTCGTAGTCGGTACGCTGACCGACACGGGTGTCTTCCGTGGTCATGGTGACACGGGAGACGGGCGAGAAGTTCGAATCGACATGGATGATGCCGATGGGATCTTCCGTGCGCTTATTGCGATCTGCGGTGACGACACCGCGGCCAACGCCGATGCGGATGGTCATCTCAAGCGTGCCGCCGTCGGCGACGGTCGCGATGACGTGCTCAGGGTTGACCAGAGTGAACTCGGTAGGAACCTCCAGGTCGGCGCCAGTGACAGTGCAGGGGCCCTCGGCATGGATGTGTGCCGTAGCCTCGGTGATGTCGCTGTTCAGAGCCGTGAAAACCAGGCCCTTAACGTTCAGAACGATGTCGGTGATGTCCTCGACGACACCTTCAGCGGTCGTGAACTCATGCTGAACACCTTCGATCTGGATTGCGGTTGCGCGGGCGCCATCCAAGGAACCCAGCAGCACACGGCGCAAGCTATTGCCCAGCGTGAAACCATAGCCACGCTCTAGCGGATCGACGATGAAGCGGGTAACGGTATCGTTTACTTCTTCCGTCGTTACTGTAGGCCTCATGAACTCTGTCATATGTTTGTAGCCTCCTTAAAAAACCGCGATGGCAATGATTACTTAGAGTAAAGCTCGACGATAAGCTGTTCGTTGATTTCGAAATCGATCTGATCACGCTGGGGAGCGGCGATGACGCTGCCCTGGAGCTTCTCGATGTCAACCTCGAGCCATGCGGGAACCTGGACGCCTTCGTTGGAAACGAGAGCGGACTTGATAACCAGGAGCTCCTTGGACTTGGGGCAGACGGAGACGAGGTCGCCGGTGCGGACGCGGAAGGAAGGAACGTCGGTGCGGACACCGTTGACCTGAATGTGGCCGTGGGTGACGATCTGGCGAGCTTCCTTGCGGGTCTTGGCGAAGCCGAGGCGGTAAACCACGTTGTCCAGGCGGGACTCGAGAATCTGCATCAGGTTCTCGCCGGTGACGCCGGGCATGGACTTGGCGCGCTTGAAGTAACCGCGGAACTGCTTCTCCAGAACGCCGTAGATGAACTTAGCCTTCTGCTTCTCGCGCAGCTGCAGGGCGTACTCGGACTCCTTGCGGCGACGCTTGGGCTGACGAATGCTGCTGCTCTTGGACTTGCCGGTGTAACCAAGGACAGAAGGGTCCAGGTTCAACTGGCGGCAGCGCTTGAGGACGGGGGTCCTATTGATTGCCATAATGTATCGGTCCTTTCAATTTACACGCGACGGCGCTTGCACTGACGGCAGCCGTTGTGCGGGATGGGAGTGCAATCCTGGATGCTGGAAACCTCGAGGCCTGCTGCCTGGAGGGAGCGGATAGCGGTCTCGCGACCGGAACCGGGGCCCTTCACATAAACAGCGACCTTCTTGAGGCCATGCTCCATAGCAGTCTTGGCGGCTGCCTCGGCGGCCATCTGAGCAGCGAACGGAGTGGACTTACGGGAGCCCTTGAATCCGACGGTGCCAGCGGACTGCCAGGAGATCACATTGCCCTGGGGGTCGGTGATGGACACGATGGTGTTATTGAAAGTGCTCTTGATGTGAGCTGCACCAACTGCAATGTTCTTGCGCTCGGAGCGCTTAATGCGGGTGCGAACGTTCTTCTTTGCCACTTTAAGCTACCTCTACTTCTTCTTGCCGCCGATTTGACGCTTGGGACCCTTGCGGGTACGTGCATTCGTGTGGGTGCGCTGACCGCGAACGGGCAGGCCCTTGCGATGACGCAGGCCACGGTAGCAGCCGATCTCCATGAGGCGCTTAATGTTCTGGGAAACCTCGCGGTGGAGGTCGCCCTCAGTGGTGAGGTTGTTGGTGATGTAATCACGCAACTTGCCGAGGTCGCCCTCGGACAGGTCGCGGACACGGATGTCGGGATCGACGCCGGTCTCTGCCAGGATCTTCTTGGAGGTGGTCAGACCGATGCCGTAGATGTAGGTCAAGCCGATCTCAATGCGCTTGTCGCGAGGGAGGTCGACACCAACGAGACGTGCCATAAAAGTAATTTCCCTTCTTTAGCCCTGACGCTGCTTGTGACGAGGGTTCTCGCAGATGACGAGGACCTTGCCATGGCGTCGGATAATCTTGCACTTGTCGCACATTTTCTTGACCGAAGGACGTACCTTCATAATTCAATTTCCTTTCGGTAATGCGTGGTATATATACACGCCCAGCCGCAGGCGGTAATTTTCTTACTTACGAACAGGGCTTTCGGCTTAGCCCCGGTGCCGTTTGAGCGCTTGACCTCAAGAGACACGAAAAGGCGCGCCTTGCGGCGTGCCCCTTGCCTTCACTTAAGAAGGATGCGCTACTTACTTGTAGCGATAGGTGATGCGACCGCGATCGAGGTCGTAAACGGAAAGCTCGACCTGAACCTTGTCGCCGGGAAGGATCTTGATGTAGTGCATACGCATCTTGCCCGAAATGTGAGCGAGAATCTGGTGACCATTTTCCAGCTCAACCTTGAACATAGCATTGGGGAGTGCCTCGAGAACGGTGCCCTCCAGCTCAATAGCGTCTTGCTTTGCCAAAACTCTTCCTTCGTTCGTCCTATAAGTGCTGCATGCAAATGCACTGCTCAAACGCGTTATGAGCAGTGTCTTGCGCACGTGTATGCAGCAATTCAAGCCATAAGATAATATGTGATTCGAACACGATTACACGATTTCTTCACAATTAATCCATTTAAGGAAGGCGGCAGATGAGCGGGGGGTCAACCCGGAGAAAGACCGACCATGCTGCGGCGCGCTGAGATCAGTGCGCCACCCCGTAGCGTCTCAAACTCGGCGCCAATCCACGACGCTGCAAAAGACGCCGGGTGCGCGCCACGGACAAAACCTGTTTCCACTTTCCTGCTTTCAGCTGCTTTTAAGTTAGCTTCGCTAGCCTAGCCTCGTCAAACTCTGGACGAAAGGTCTCCCATGCCCTTCTTAAAACATGGCGGTAAAGGCAGCGCATCCTCAGACGAAACCACGCGCATGAAGCCCGTTGGCGGCCAGGCTTTGCAGGCTACGCAGCAAAGTGCCTCCCCTACCGACGATGCGCAGGTTCCCCTGGAATTCATCGCCGCGCGCAAGCGTGCGCGACGCAACAAATATATAAAGCGCGGAGCCATCGCGGGCGTGATCGTCATTGCCCTTGCCGGCGGAAGCTTCGCCCTAACGTCTGCGAACAAGCAGCCCGAAGAGGCCCCGACGACGCAAAGCTACACGCAAGCCGTCGAGAAGGGCACGCTCGCGCTCACCATCGAAGGCTCGGGCACGCTAGCTGCGGCCTCCACCACCAATGCCTCGGCCAAAGTTAGCGGCGAGGTGAAAAAGGTCTACGTCGAAGAGGGCGACAGCGTGTCCAAGGGCGACACCCTCTTCACGCTCACGAGCAACAGCCTCTCCGATGCCGTGACGGACGCCAAAAAGAAGAAAAACTCCGCCTACAGCAGCTACTCCGAGGCGAAAAGCGACCTGAGCAAAGCCAAGGCGGCGCTCAAGAAGGCTAAGAAGGCCGCAGCTAAGGCGAAGAAAGCGGCCGCCAAGGCCTCCAGCAGCGATTCCTCCACCAGCGCCAACGGCACTGGCAACTCCACCAACGATTCCTCCAGCAACTCGCAACTAAGCGAGGCCACGAGTGTCGTGCAGTCCGCCGAAGAGAACGTGACCAAGGCGACCGAGAGCGTGAGTTCCGCGAAAAGCAGCTACGAGGAAGCCTGCGACAGCTACAACGACGCCATTGATGCGCTTGATGACCTTACGGTGACCGCGAGCGAGGCGGGCACCGTGACGGCAGTGAACGTGACCGCGGGCGACCAGGTGAGCACCGAAAGCAGCGATGCCGCCGTGACCATCAGCGACACCAGCACGATGACCTTGTCGGTGAACGTCAGCGAATACGACATCGGCAACATCAAGAAGGGCCAAAGCGCAAAGGTCAAGGTCACCGCACTTGACAAGGAATGCGCAGCGACGGTGAGCAAGGTGAGCTCCACTGCCAACGAATCCAACGACAGCTCGACTGCTTACTACACGATCGCGCTCAAGATCAAAAAGCCCTCAAGCGGGGTGCTCGCAGGCATGAACGCCACGGCAACCATCACCTACAAGGAATACAAGAACGCGCTTCTTGTTCCCACGAGCGCGATTTCCACCCAGGGCAGCAGCTCCATCGTGACCGTCCAAGCCGACGATGGCAGCACTTCCCAGGTGGCCGTAACGGTGAAGGGCAGCGACGACGAGACCTCCGCGGTCGCAAGCGATGAGCTTTCCGAAGGCGACAAGATCGTCGTGAACTACCAGGTGAACACCGACAGCTCCGATTCCAGTCAGAGCGATGCCGCTAATTCCCTGATGGGCGGCATGGGCGCGTCCGATAACGGCGACCAGAAAGGCAAGCCCGGCAACGATGGCCAAGGCAGCGGGCAAGGAGGCTCCGGCGGCGGGCAAGGTGGCAACCAGGGCGGCACTCCCCCGAGCGGCGGTAACGGCGGCGGCGCGCCCGGCGGAAACTAAGGCGGACCCATGCCCTACGTGCTTCAAGCGACGGACCTGCACCGCGCCTACTTCAGCAAAGACCAAACCACCTATGCCTTGCGCGGCGTTTCCCTGGCCGTTGTAAAAGGCGAGTTCGTTGCCATCGTCGGCCCCAGCGGCAGCGGGAAGTCGACCCTCATGAATATCCTCGGATGCTTGGACGTCCCCACCAGCGGACACTATCTTCTTGAAGGGGTCGACACCTCAAGTTGCAGCGAGGAAGAACTTGCCTATCTGCGTGCAAGCCGCATCGGCTTCGTTTTCCAAAGCTTCAACCTGCTTCCGCGCGCAAGCGTTTTGCGCAACGTGATGCTGCCTTTGATCTACAACAAGAGCTGTCCGGTTGCCGAGCGCGAGCAACGCGCCATCAAAGCGCTTGCTGCCGCCGAGTTCCCGCTTAAATACCTGGAACATCGCGGCAATGAGATTTCGGGCGGGCAGATGCAGCGCGTGGCCGTGGCCCGCGCGCTGGTGAACGACCCGGCGCTCATCCTTGCCGATGAACCCACGGGTAACCTCGACCAGAAAACGAGTGCGAAGGTGATCGACACCTTCAAGAAGCTGCGCGACAAGGGGCGCACAATCGTCCTTGTGACGCACGACCCCGAAGTGGCCGCCAAGGCCGATAGGCAGATCGTCATCCGCGATGGCCTCATCGTTCCCGGCCATACCAAAGAAAGCGCAGGCCGCAGATGAGATTTCCCGACTTAATGCACGAAACGCGCGCGAGCCTTTTGGCCAACAAGGGGCGCTCGGCGCTCACCATCTTGGGGATTGCCATAGGCATTACCTCCGTAGTGGTGATGGCAAGCCTTATCACCGGCTTCGAGAACTGGCTTGAGGATTCCATGGGCCTGGGGAGCGCACGCGTCATCACCGCCACCAGCCAGGACAGCGAGCATGCCTTGAGCGAAGACGATGCCGGCTTCCTTGCGCAAAGCATCGAGAGCGTAAGCTGCGCGCTACCGCAAGCGAGCACAAGCCAAAGCGTCGGCAATGTGTCGTCTAGCTCGTCGGGCTCGGTGGGTTCGTCGAGCAGCACTTCAAGCGGCTCCAACACGGCTGCCAACAGCTCCTCCGGCTCCAACAGCTCGGCCAGCTCGTCGAACAGCACCACCTTGCAGCTCACCGGCGTGAGCAGCGAGTATTTCAGCATGCAGAACATCAGCCTTACCAAAGGCAGCGTCTACCAGGACAACGAGGAAAACCGGCTGGTCATCGATGAGAACGCGGTCGAGAGCATTTACGGCGACAGCTCGTACAACCCCGTAGGGCAAACGCTCACGCTCGGCTCCGAAAGCTACACCATCGTCGGCGTGAGCGAGTCGAGCCAGCTGTTGCAAGGAATCAGCGGCTTGTGCTTTGGCTACGTGAGCTACCAGAACATGTGCTCCGTTCTTTTGGGAACGAACCAGGTTGACTCGATTTACGCCCAGGCCGCAGACGATGCCGACGTCAGCTACACGGCCGCGCAGATCGAGGGCGCCCTGGTAGCACGCCATAACATCAGCTACGACGAGGATGGAAGCCAAAGCGTCTACAGCGCGAGCACCACCGAATCGGCGCAGGAGAGCCTGGCAAGCTTCACGACGGCCTTCGATGCGCTGGCCGCGCTGGTTGCCGGCATCGCTTTGAGCGTCGGCGGCATCGGAATCATGAACATGATGCTCACCAACGTGACGGAGCGCTATCGCGAAATCGGCCTGCGAAAAAGCCTGGGCGCGCGGCCCATCGACATCAAGCTGCAGTTCCTAAGCGAGAGCATCGCCTTATGCCTTATCGGCGGATTGGTGGGCACGCTTGCCGGATGGGGCGGCGCGCAAGCCCTGGCCCAGGCGATCGTAAGCGCCCAGAGTAGCTTCGAGGGCCTTACCGCGGTAACCAGCCCCGGGCTTGTAGCGCTGGTGTTCGCCATCTGCACGCTTATCGGTATCGTTTTCGGCTACTACCCTGCCGCGAAGGCCGCAAAGCTCAATCCTTCTGAAACGCTGCGCTACCAGTAGGAGCCCTCAGCGCTTCGCCGCCCTTGCGACCAGCAGCAAGCTGGCCAGCGCATGTCCGTTGGAAAAGCGCATCGGCCTGAGAGCTGGCTCCACGCCGCTTGCTCCGCGCCGCACGCACCAGGGGCAAACACAGCCAGGAGCAGCCACGCCACTGCGCCCTAGAGTGCTTCCTCACCGGGAAAACACATGCCCAGGTAAGCCCAAGCTATGCACTGCACTCCGTCCCAGGCGCCACCAGCAAGCGCCGCGCCTCCTTCCGTCCTTCACATACGCTTGGTAAAATTGCCGAACCGTACAAACGAAGGACGAAAATGCAGCACAAACACAGCTCGGCCTTTGCCTTGGGCGCAAAGCCTCTGCGCTTGCTTGCGGGCACCGCGCTCATAAGCCTTGCCCTCGCCGCAAGCGTGGCCGCACAGCCCCTTCTTGGAGTTGAGCAGGCGCAGGCCGCCACCCCGGCAAAAACCAAGATCACCAATCTTTATTCCAAGTCCCAGTCGGGCATCACCGCCACGCTTGCCAAGAAGTCCGGCGTCTCGGGCTATCAGGTTCGCTACAGTACCTCTTCATCCATGAAGGGCGCGAAGACGAAAACTTCGTCCGGCAAGACGGTCAAGATCACCAAGCTTAAAACCGGCAAGAAGTA
The DNA here is from genome assembly GCA_963635145.1 of Oscillospiraceae bacterium. Taxonomy (GTDB): domain Bacteria; phylum Actinomycetota; class Coriobacteriia; order Coriobacteriales; family Eggerthellaceae; genus Anaerotardibacter. The sequence goes on along the minus strand of CAVHFE010000006.1, from coordinate 26,536 downwards.
CTACGTTCAGGCGCGCACCTACAAAAAGTCCGGCAAGAAAACCGTGTACAGCGCATGGAGCGCCAAGAAGAAGTGCGCGGTGACCAAGATCTACGGCTCCCAACTTTCCTACCCCGCCGAGATCACGCTCGGCAGCGCCTACGATTTCTGCGGCACCGTGAAATCCAACTACCCAATCAAGAAGATCAAGGCGGTCATCCTCAACTCCGCAGGCAAAACCGTGCAGTCGGTTACGGTGAAGCCCAATAAGAAGAGCTTCGACATCTACAACAGCAAAATCGACAACACACTGACCTGCGGAAAGCTTGCAGCTGGCACCTACACCTACCGCCTGCGCGTCTACGTGCACGACACAAGCTCGCGCCTGGTAAGCCAGGCCTTCAAGGTCAAAAGCTCCGGCTCGGTGAACAGCGACACCTCGGGCGGCGACAAGCTGGCTCTTAGCAACAACGCCAACGCCAAGATCATCTATCAGTACGCCATCAAGAAGGGCTGTTCCAAGGCCGTTGCGGCCGCCATCGTGGGCAACGCCCAGCAGGAGTCGAGCCTTAACCCCACCTGCACCTCGAAGAACGTGCTCGATGAAAACGGCAAAGTAGACGCTGTGGCCACCAAAAAGAAGAACCGCCTTATCGGCTACGGCCTGTTCCAGATGACCGAAACTCGCTACGACGCGCTTGAAGCTTACGCAAAATCCAAGGGCAAGGCGATGAGCGACATCTACGTGCAGCTCGATTTCCTGTTCATGGAGTTCAGCGGCTACACCCTTAACGGCACCAGGCATTACAGCGAATGGTTCGGCAGCAACTACAAGATCAATGGCACCAAGACCACCGTTAATTACTGGAAAACTTGGAAGAACGTCGACATGGCAACCGAAGCTTTCTGCGAATGCTACGAACGCGCCGGCAAGCCCTTGATGAACAAGCGCAAGGCCTACGCGCGCCAAGCCTATGCGCTTGCAACCAAGTACAAGTGGTAGGCCGCGCGGGCGCGAGGGCAAGCGCCGCGGCGCGACCCCAAGTGCGCCTGCTCGATGAAAATCCCTCTTTAAGATTGACCGAAGCGGCTCGCAACTTTACAATGAGCTGCACCGTGCGCTGTTAGCTTAGTTGGTAGAGCAGGGGACTTTTAATCCCAAGGTCGAGAGTTCGAGTCTCTCACAGCGCACCACGAAACCACAGGTGGCAGGTTGTTTTCACTCCTGCCACCTTTTGTTTTCCCTGGTATCTGAAGCGACACCCGCCAACAAGCCGACCCAACGAATTGGAACGCTCATGCTTATTGGAATATGCTCCGACATCCACGGCCTGCTTAGCACCGAGGCCTACCAGGCGCTTGGCGGCTGCGACCACATCCTATGCGCCGGCGACGTGGAGCGCCCCGTAGTGCTGATGGAACTTGAGACCATCGCCCCCGTGATCGCCGTACGCGGCAACTGCGATGCCCTGGAGCTGGGCGGCCCCAAGCTCAACGAAAGTTTCAACCTAGGCGGCGTGCAATTCTTCATGACGCATCGCCCTGAAGACATCCGCACCCCGCCCGAGGGAACCCAGGTGGTCGTGCACGGGCATACCCACATCCCCCGCGACGAGATGATCGATGGCATCCGCTACCTCAACCCCGGCAGCACACGCAAACCACGCGGCGGCAGCAACAGAAGCATCATCAAGCTCACCGTTGAGGATGGCAAAATCGCCCAGCTGCGCTTCGTGGAACTTTAAGGCTGCGAGTTTTGCAAGCGCCTCGAACCTAGCGGGATCTTCGCAAGCAGTCCAAACCTAGCGCGCTCTTCATGCCCCGCGAACCTGCCCGCCACACGCGCGAATCGAGGCGACCACGGCACCGACGGCCCGCAGCCCCCGAACGCAAAGGGCGCGCCTACTGCTGCGAGCTCTTCTTCCACCATTGGGTAACCGTGCCCGAGCCCTCAAGGCTCACAGGTTCGCTGTAAGTGGAAGGCTCGGCATTGGTCAACGCGCCGTAGAAGTCCTTGATGCGCGCGAAGAACTCACGCTGCTCGTAGTAATCCATGTCGGTGTAGCTGCCCTGATCGGACGCAACACCTCGCGCATCGATACCGAATGATTTGCACAAGAACATCGAGCGATACAGATGGTACTCGTTGGTCACGACGACCAAGCGCTCGGCCCCGAAGACGTTCTTGGCGCGATACATGCTGTCGTAGGTGTTGACACCCGCATGGTCGCAGAAGATATCGTCTTTGCTTACGCCCTGGTCAATGGCGTAATTACACATATTCATGACCTCGTTGTAATGGCTATCCGAGTTGTCGCCGCTCATGATGATCTTAGGTGCCGCGCCCTGCTTGTACAGCTTGATGGCAACGTCCAAGCGATCCTGCAAAAGCGGCGATGGCGTGCCGTCGGGATGAACCGCGGCGCCCAACACCATAATGGCATCGGCATTGAAGCTTTCGCTTTCCTTGGCCATCTGATCTGTGGATTCAATATCGCCCGTGTTCTGAAGGAACATGATGAGGTTTGGTGCGCCGAGCGCCAGCAAAGCAGCAAGCAGCACGGCCGCAAACGCACGAAGAAGAATTCGGATAGGGCTTTTGCGCCTCACCTTCGCAACACGGCGATTTGGCGCAACGCGGTAGTTCGGCATCGCTGTTCCTCCTTCCCCCATCGAGCATTCAATCTTTCAGCCAGTCCACGGCCGCTGAATAACTAGCAGGCGCGCGCATAGGCACACCATGCGTAAGCGACGACGCAGCGAGCAAGCCCACAAGCACACCATGAAAACCAGGCATGCATGGGCGCTGGGCGAAAACGCAATGTGCCCGCCATCACGTCACAAGCGCGAACGCGATGCGACCGCCACTGCGTCACAGGGGCAATCGCACTGCGCCACTCAATGAAACGACCCCGGCGAACCGAGGTCGAATACCAACTATGCAAGCGGCAATCCCGTGATGCCAACCATAGTATCGAACTGAGCTTACTTGGCTACGATGTTCACCAATCGTCCAGGAATAACGATGACCTTCTTCACATCTTTACCCTCGATGGCCGAAGCCACCGCGTCAAGGGCGACAGCACGGATATCCTCTTCAGGTGCGTCGGCATCGACGACGATCTTGGCGCGAACCTTGCCGTTAACCTGCACCGCAAGCTCAACTTCGCTTGCCTTGGCCTTGGACAGATCGAACTCAGGCCAGGGCTGCACATGCACGGAATCGCTATGACCGAGCACCGTGTTCCACAGTTCCTCGGACCAATGCGGGCAAATGGGAGCCAGCATCTTCACGATGACCTCGGCGATGTCGGATGCAAAGGACGCGTCGCGAGCCTCGGGCGCGGTCGAGCGCAGGTAGGCGATGGCAGCGTTGGTGAGTTCCATGATGGCAGCGATGGCCGTGTTGAAGCTGTTGCGCTCGAAGTCCTCGCATACCTTGGCGGCAACACGATGACGCTCGCGCAAAAGCTCCTTGGCAGCTTCCTCGGCCTTGGCCTCGTTGCCGGGCTGGTAGTAACTCTGCTCGTCGGCGGCGCCGGCCAAATCGTTGACGATGCGCCATGCGCGGTTGAGGAACTTGTAAATACCGGCCAGGCCGTCCTCGTCCCACTGCAGGTCCTTTTCAGGCGGAGCCATGAACAGGATGTAGGCGCGGCAAGCGTCGCAGCCGTACTCGGCAATCTGCGATTCGGGGCTGATGACGTTGCCCTTCGACTTGGACATAACATCGCCGTTAGCATCGAGCACCATGCCCTGGCAAAGCAGGTTGGTGAAGGGCTCGTCGAAATCAAGCAGGCCCTGATCGCGCAGAACCTTGGTGAAGAAGCGGCTGTAGAGCAAATGCAAGATGGCATGCTCGATGCCACCGATGTACTGATCAACCGGCATCCAGGCATTCACCTTGTCCTTGGAGAAGGGCAGCTCGGTGTTATGAGGGTCGGTGTAGCGCAGGTAATACCAGCTGGAGCAGGTGAAGGTGTCCATGGTGTCGGTTTCGCGACGGGCGGGCTTGCCGCACTTGGGGCAAGTGCACTTCGCAAACTCATCATGGCTTGCCAAGGTCTCGCCCGCGGCAAGGTCAATATCCTCGGGCAGACGAATGGGCAAATCCTCCTCGGGGACGGGCACCACGCCGCAATCCTCGCAGTGGATGGCGGGGATGGGGTTGCCCCAGTAACGCTGACGGCTGATCAGCCAATCGCGCAAGCGGAACTCCACCTTGCGACGGCCGACGCCTGCGGCCTCCAGGTCGGCAACGATGGCCGCCTCGCCCTCGGAGTGCTTACCGCCCACCAGGCCGGTGTACTTGCCAGATTGGACCAAGGTGCCCTCGGCGGCCATAGCGGTTTCCCAATCAACACTGGTGACAACGCGATTCTTTTCACCCTTAAGCTGATCCATCAGAGGGTCGCCATCGGCCAAGATAATGGGGATGATGGGCAAGTCGTACTTGCGCGCGAACTCGAAGTCGCGCTGGTCGCCGCAGGGAACCGCCATAACGGCGCCCGTGCCGTAATCGGCAACAATGTAGTCGGCCACCCAAATGGGCACCTTCTCGCCGTTGATGGGGTTAACGGCATAGCGGCCGGTGAACACGCCGTGCTTCTCGTGGTCGCCCTGGGCGCGCTCAACGGCGCTGACCTTCTTGGCGGCCTCGACCAGCTCTTTAACAGAAGCCTCGTACTCGGAGCCCTTAACCAGAGCATCCAAGCCCTTGTACTCGGGCGCCAAAACGAAGAAGGAACAGCCGAACAAGGTGTCGGCGCGCGTGGTGAAGACGGTGATGATGTCGTCTTCCGTGGGATTTTCGGGAGCGTTGCCCTCGGCATCGCACAGGACGAAGTCGACCTCGGCGCCCTCGGAGCGGCCGATCCAGTTGGCCTGCTGCTGCTTCACGCGATCGGGCCAGCCCTTAAGCTGGTCAAGATCGTCCAAAAGCTCCTGCGCGTAATCGGTGATCTTGAAGTACCACTGGGTAAGGTCGCGCTTTTCCACCTCGGAATCGCATCTCCAGCAGCGGCCCTCGGTTACCTGCTCGTTGGCAAGGACGGTAGCGCACTTGGGACACCAGTTAACGGGGCTGTTGCGACGTTCAACCAGGCCCTTCTTCCAGAACTGGAGGAAGATCCACTGGCCCCAGCGGTAATACTCGGGGTCGCAGGCAACGACCGTGCGGTCCCAATCGTAGGAAAAGCCCATGCGCTTGAAGCTGGCCTTTTGGGTTTCGATGTTGGAATAAGTCCACTTGGCGGGATGGCTGTTGCGCTTGATGGCGGCGTTCTCGGCGGGCAGGCCGAATGCGTCCCAGCCCATGGGATGAAGCACATCGTAACCGCGCATCTTATAGTAGCGGGCGGTCACGTCGCCGATCGAGTAATTGCGCACGTGGCCCATGTGAATGTCGCCGGAAGGATACGGGAACATCTCCAAGATGTACTTCTTGGGCTTGTCGGAGTTTTCCTCGACATGGTAGACGTTGGCATCTTCCCATGCCTTCTGCAAACGCGGTTCAATCTCGTGCGGATTGTATTCCTTCATACTCTTCCTTCGCTTTTTGCAAGCATCGCCGGTTACAAGCGAACGCTTATCGAACGGTCGCAAACGTAAATGGAAAAAGGCAGGCTGCGAAGTCGCAACCTGCCTGGTAAAGCTTATTTATGGGAAGCTTTTTCGCGCAGGACGACGTCATGTGCGCCACCCTCGACGATCGAGGTGGAGCTGATGACGGTGAGCTTGGCCTTGTCCTGAAGCTCGGGGATGGTGAGCGCGCCGCAGTTGCACATCGTCGACTTGACCTTGGCAAGGGTGATGGCCACGTTGTCATGCAGCGAGCCTGCGTAGGGGACGTAGGAATCAACGCCCTCTTCGAAGGTCATGCCCTTCTTCTTGCCGCCCAGGTCGTAGCGCTGCCAGTTGCGAGCACGGCTGGAACCCTCGCCCCAGTACTCCTTCATGTGCTGGCCGTTGACGACGACCTTGTTGTTGGGAGCCTCGTCGAAGCGGGCGAAGTAGCGGCCGAGCATGATGAAGTCGGCGCCCATGGCCAAGGCCAAGGTCACGTGGTGGTCGTAAACCGTGCCACCGTCGGAGCAAACGGGCACATAGATGCCGGTTTCGGCGAAGTACTCGTCGCGAGCGCGGGCAACGTCGATAAGAGCGGTTGCCTGACCACGGCCGATGCCCTTCTGCTCACGGGTGATGCAGATGGAACCACCGCCGATGCCGACCTTCACGAAGTCAGCGCCGGCGTCGGCCAGGAAGCGGAAGCCCTCGGCGTCGACGACGTTGCCGGCACCGACCTTGACGGAATCGCCGTAGTGGGCGCGGATCCACTCGATGGTGCGGGACTGCCACTCGGAATAACCCTCGGAAGAATCGATGGTCAGAACATCGACGCCTGCGTCAACCAAGGCAGGAACGCGCTCGGCGTAATCGCGGGTGTTGATGCCCGCGCCGACCATGTAGCGCTTATGGGAATCCAACAGCTCGTTGGGGTTGGACTTGTGGGATTCGTAGTCTTTGCGGAAGACCATGTACATCAGATTGCCCTCGGCATCGACGATGGGCAGGCTGTTGAGCTTCTTGTCCCAGATGATGTCGTTGGCTTCTTTAAGGGTGGTTTCGGGGCCGCCGACGATCAGGTTCTCGCGAGGGGTCATGAATTCGGAGACGGGAGTTTCGGGGTCCATACGGGACACGCGGTAATCGCGGCCGGTGACGATGCCCAGAAGCTTGCCGTTGGAGCGGCCGTTCTCGGTGACGGGCATGGTGGTGTGGCCGGAAGCCTCTTTAAGAGCGAGGACGTCGGCCAAGGTTGCCGCGGGAGTAAGGTTGGAATCGGACACGACGAAGCCGGCCTTGTGATCCTTGACGCGGCGAATCATCGCAGCCTGATCCTCGATGGTCTGGGAACCGAAGATGAAGGAAAGGCCACCCTCCTGAGCAAGGGCGATGGCCATGCCGTCGTCGGAAACGGCCTGCATAACAGCGGAAACCATGGGGATCGAAAGGCTCAAAGCGGGCTCCTCGCCGCGCTTGTACTTGACCAAAGGAGTCTTCAGGCTGACCTTTTCGGGGATGCACTCGGAAGAGGAATACCCGGGAACAAGCAGGTACTCGTTAAAGGTACGAGAAGGTTCTTCGAAGATGTAGGCCATTGATGCAACTCCTTTTTCATAACGTCCGATTGTTCAACCCCTCGACTCTTCGCAAGGAAGAGCGATATTCCCGCTATTGTACTCCGCCGCGCTCGTTTCCTTAAGCACAACCAAGGCAAGCTCGTTTGTTTTTCACTGTTTTGCCAGGGCCGCCCAAACTAGGCGATACCCAAGAAGGCGACGTAGCCGCGATAGGCCTCGTACACGTCGACCTTGCTCGTCACTTCCCAGGGCGCGTGCATCGAGAGCACCGCGACACCGGAGTCGATGACGTTCATGCCGTACTTCGCGGGAATGTAGGCGATGGTGCCGCCGCCGCCCGCGTTCACGCGGCCGAGCTCGGCGGTCTGGAAGCACACGCCGGCGTCGTCCATGCAGGCACGAACCTTGGCAACGTACTCGGCGTTCGCATCGTTGGAGCCCGACTTGCCGCGTGCGCCCGTGAACTTGTTGAACACCAGGCCATGGCCGGCAAAGGCGCTGTTCTTAGCCTCGAAAACGCTAGCGTAGGCCGGGTCGAAGGCGGCCGAGACGTCGCTTGAGAGCATGTTGGAATTGGCCAGGCAGCGACGCAGGGGCAAGGCGCCCGACTCGCCTGCAAGCTCCATGACCTCGGCAATCGTATTCTCGAAGAAGGCGCTGGTCATGCCCGTTGCGCCCACCGAGCCGATTTCCTCTTTGTCCACCAGAATGCACACCGCAGTGCGCTCGGGGTCGTTCACGGCCAACTGGGCAAGCAGGCTGGTGTAGGCGCACACGCGGTCGTCCTGGCCGTAGCCCAAGACCATGCTGCGATCGAAGCCCAGTTCACGGGCGGGGCCGGCAGGAACGATCTCGAGCTCGGCGGATAGGAAGTCCTCCTCCTCGATGTCGTATTTTTCGGAAAGGACGCTTAGGAGCTGGGCCTTTACCGCTTCCTTGGCGGCCATGCTCTCAAGCTTCTCGGCGTAGGTTTTCTCGTCCTCGGGCTTGTCGGACGCATCGGCGGCGTCCGTGGAAGCGCCCCCGTCCTTCTTGATAATCAACGGACGGCTGCCAACCAAGAGGTCAAGAGCCTCGCCCTCAACGACGTTGTTGCCCTTCTTGGCCATCTGCTCGCCACCCAGGTGAGGAAGCAAATCGGTCACGCAAAAGACAGGGTCGCCCGCATCCTCGCCAACGTTGACGTCGACGACCGAACCGTCCTTCTTCGCGATCACGCCGTGCAGGGCCAAAGGAGTGGTGACCCACTGGTAAGACTTGATGCCGCCGTAGTAATGCGTGTCCAAAAAGGCCAGTTCATTGGCCTCGTAGACGGGATTCTGCTTGACGTCCAGGCGCGGGCTGTCGATGTGAGCGCCCAAAATGTTCAGGCCCTGCTCCAGGGGCTTGGTGCCCAGCTGAAGCAAAATGACCGACTTGCCGTAGATGTCGGCCCATACCTTGTCGCCGGCTTTGAGCTTGGTGCCTGCTGCAACGAGCTCGGACAAGGGCTTGTAGCCCGCTCCCTCCGCCAGCTGGATGCACTTGGCCGCAGCACGACGCTCGGTCTTGCACTCGCTCAAGAACTCGATGTAGCCGGCGTTCACGGTTTCAAGCTCGGCCAGCTGCTCTTCGTTCAGTTTCTTCCACGCGTTGGGACGCTCCATGCCGTTTCCTTCCTGATGGTTTGCTTTATCGAAAAATCCGTATTGGGCGGTTAGCTTTTGTTCAACTATCCGCCTGGAATGTTTCCTTTATTCGAACTACTTTGCTTTTGCGCGCAAAATCAGCCCTCGCCCGCAGAGACGCGCTTATTTGTAGTCCTCGCCCAAAACTTGAGCCTTGAAGCCCTCGAGCGCAGATTCACCGAGCATGCGCACGCGCGTGAGCTGCATCGGGTCGTCGCCCTTCTTAACGCGACCGTTGTGGATGGTGAAGGCGCACAGGTAGCCCGCCTTCTTCAGGGCCGATGGGGCCACGTCCGACACGTCACCGTAGGGGTAGGCAAAGGCCTCGTTGGTACCCAAAAGCTCGGTTGCCTTCTTTTCCTCTTTGATCAGCTGCGATTCGCTTTTATCGTAGATTGCGCCGCCGCGCCCGATGTTGGTATGGCCATCCTGATGGCAAGCGTAGGAATGTGATTGGAAGCTCACGTACTCGCTCGCGTAATCCGAGATTTTCTGCGCGGCCTTCTTCTGGTTGCAGATGATGAAGGAGGTGGCGGGCACCTGGTACTTCTCGAGCAGCGGGATGCCGTATTTCAGAAAACCCTCTTGGCCATCGTCGAAGGTAAGGATGACTGACTCACGCGGCAGGGAATGCTTGCCATCAATGTAGGCAGCGAGCTCTTGGTACGAGGGGTAGTAGTACTTGTTCTTGGTAAGCCACTTCAGCTGGGCCTCGAGCTTGGTGTCCAGCAGATAGTTGGCGTCCTTCTTTTTGGGCGGATCGTCCTTGGTGTAAACGTAGTGGTACATCAGCACGGGAATGCCGTCTTTGTCTTTGTCCATGTTGTCGACCACGTGCACGGTGCGTTCTTTGCTGGCGCTGGCGCCCTGCGAGTCCGTGACCGAGTACGTGACCTTGTACTCCCCCACCGTCGAGGCGTCCACCGAGCCCTCGGTTTTCACCTGGCTGGTGATGTTGCCGTCGGTTTTGTCAAAAGCGTGGCAGCCGGATTCTATGTATTCCTCTCCCTTTGCCACGTAGGTGTCGGCGCTGCCGCCCAAAGTGAGGATGATCTGACCTTTGTCCGCGGTGTTCGCAGCGGCCCCGCCGCCATCGGCATTTGAGGACGAGGTGGCCTGGGTGGTTTGCGAGGTGTCGCTAACCGTAAGCGGCTCGTTGCTTGAAGAAGAGGTACCGCCACCCGTGAGCTGCGTGATGCCGAAGGCACCAAGGCCCGCAATCAAAAGGACGCCAAGCGCAAGGCCAACAAGAGGGAGCTTGCTTTTCTTGGGAGCTCGCCTAAAAGCAACCTGGCCATTGGCGGTGCGAACGTTTGCTCCACGGCCGTTAGCGGTGCGGCTAGCATAAGGCTGGCCGTGGGCGGCGCGTCCGCCGGAGCGTCCATGTTGCGACGCGTAGGCCCGCCCACCCTGCGAGCGCGAATAAGCTTGCGCATCCCGGGCTCCCTGTCCAAATTGAGATTCCCGCCCACCCTGCGAGCGCGAGTAGGTCTGACCCTCGCAAGGCTGGGCTTCCCCGGAGCGCGTTTGGGCATGAGCCGACGTGATCCCTTGAGCCGAATGCCCCTGCGCGAAATTTCGATAATCACGGTCGGGCATGCTAATCCTCCAGCATCTTCAGGGCGACGCTATAGCCGCCGCTGCCGTAGTTCAAGGCCTTGGAAACACGCGCGATCGTGGTGGCGCTTGCCCCGGTAACGCGCTCGATGGTGCTGTAGGATTTCCCCTGGTCAAGCAAGCGCGCTACGGTAAGGCGCTGTGACGCATCCTTTATCTCGCGCACGGTAAGAAGGTCTTCCAAGAGCATGTACAGGTCGTCCGGGTCGGTGGTTCCTGCCAAAACTGCCAGCAAATCGTTGACTTCCTGCGTACGGATTTCCGCCATGCACGCCCCCTCGTTCGAATAGGAAAAGAGTTTGCAAGCAGTTTACTCCATCGTCCTAAAGCGGAGCAGCTCATCGGCACTTCTTCACAGCCGCCGCCCATCCACCCGCATGCCCAAATACCGCCCAACCGCCTGAACAGCTGAAAGCTCCCATAGTCAAGCACCCCATAGCCGAACGCTGGCGTCCACCGCGCCGCGCTTGCGATCAAGGCAGCTCGCGAACACAAGCGCCCGCCACCCCGCACAAGCACACGAACCCGCGAACGAAACCGGCACCTGAACCTACTGGCCCGCAGATTTGAAGCACGCAAGCCCGTTTGCCCAATCGACCAGAACAAATCTCACCCATGTCAACAACCTGGCTCACCAGAAACACAGGCGTTAACCAGCAGCGCTCAACAACCATACGCCGTTCGCATAAGCCGGCGCCCGACACTCGCTATTTGACCAACTCGGTATCCTGCTTGGAAAGTTCAAGCTCCTCAGTGGTGCGGACGGCGCGCATAAGAATCTGCATGCGCTCCTCCACGTCCTCGATCATGTCAGCGCAATTCTTCAGCTCGCTGGCCATGTCGATTGCGGTCACCTCAGCGGCGCCCTTGTAGCGAAGGGCGTGCTCCAAGCTTGCCCAGAAATCCATGGCGATGGTGCGGAACTGTATCTCAACCGGGACCATATGCTTGCCGTCGGTCAGATATACCGGGACCCTCAGCACCACGTGCAAGCTGCGGTACCCATTCTCCTTGGGGTGCGCAATGTAGTCCTTGACCTTGAGAATCTGCAGGTCGTCCTGTGCAAAAAGAAGCTTAACCAACGAATACACGTCATCAACGTAATTCGCAACAACGCGAATGCCCGCGATGTCGAGCACGTTTTCCTTCAAGGAATCGATGGTCAGCGGATAGCCGCGACGCTGCATTTTCTCCATGATGCTGCGGGGCGTCTTAATGCGCTTTTCCACATGGTTGATGGGGTTATGCTTGAAGCGCATCTCAAGGTCGTTGTCCAAGGTCTTCAGACGCGTGTGCATCTGATACATGCCCGCCTCGTAGCGACGGATCAAAGGATGAATTTTGTGCTCGAAGGCACTTAACCGCTCGGCGGGGCTCATGCTTTCGAAGTTGACGAATTCCAAAGAGCCCTCAATGGTGAAGCCTGGTGCATCCGGCTTACGTTGCAAAGACAAATTAGGGCCGGCACTAGACGCCTCCGAGGATTCGGAGCTCCCCTGTTGCAAGGTATCGATCAGCTCGTTTGCCTCCAGCGATTCGGCCAATGCAATTGCGCTTGCCAGCTCAGGGACATCTGCTTGGTTTAATTTTCCAGTCGCCTCTAGCGCGATTGATTTCTTAGGCTCGCCAGCCAGTTTGAATGCGTCGATGTGAGCTTGGCTGCCGCGAAGATCAAGCGCCTCGGCTTGATCGGATTTAGTGGTAGTCATATTCATAATGAACTTATTCAACCATAGCTTTCCACAGCCAAACGCCATGCCCGCCCCAGCTTGCTAAAAATTCCACACCCTAAAAACCCACGCAAAAACCCTGACGAACAATCCGCCCAACGAAGCCTCCTGCAAAAATCCGAGGCATACGTCGCGCAACACCCCTCAAAAAGCGGATAACATCGCAGCAGGCAAACCACCAGCAAAAAGGAAAGGACCCCAAAGGGTCCTTTCCTTGATTCGCAGATGCGAGGTATGGCTGGGTACGTGCCTAGCCTAAGCGCAAACTCAAGAGCTTACTCCCAGGTGCAAGTAGCCTCGCCGGCCTCCTGGCGCTGAGACTTGAAGATACGATCCTCGATCTCGGGGCCATGGTAAACGCCAACGCCGCCGTCTGCCTCGATGGCGTCGATCTCTTCCTGAGAGTAGCCATACTTCTTCATGACCTCGGCGGTGTGGTAACCGACGGGCTTGGCCAGGATCACAGGGGGATCGCCAGCGGACTCGAAGCGCAGAGGAGTCATAGGCAGCGCATGCTTGCCGAACTCGTCGTACTCGACGTAGCGCAGGGAGTCGTTGACGTAAGCTTCCTCGTCCTGAAGGATGTCGGTGAAACGGAAGAGCTTCTGAGCGGGAACCTGGTTCTCGCGGAAGATCTCCATCCACTCGGCGAAGGGCTTCTGAGCGAAGGCCTCCTCGAGCCAGCCGATGACCTCGGGCTGCTTGCCGGACGCCTTAAGGGCGGGCAGGTTGCAGGTGTCGGGGTTGTTCTTCTGGTCTTCGCGACCGAAGAGACCCATCATCATCTCGTAGTACAAGTCGTACTGAGGCATGCAGATGTAGATCCACTTGTCGTCAGAGGTCTTGTAGGTGTTGTTGAAGGGGTTGGAAACGTGCTTGCGGGACTTGGGGTAGTCGGCGCCGAACTGCTGAGCGCAGATTCCGATGTCGGAAGCGAAGATGGCTGCAGCGTAGAGGTTGGTGACAACCTTGTCGCCCACACCGGTGCGGGTGCGGTTGAACAAAGCAGCGCAGATGCCGCCGGCGAGCATGCAGGCAGCGTTGTTGTCGCCGAATGCCTGAGGAGCGATGGCAGGAGACTGGCCAGCCTCACGGAAGACGTTTGCAACGCCGCCGCGAGCAGCCCAGCAAACTGCGTCGTAACCAGGAGAATCCTTCTCGGGGCCGAACTCGCCGTAACCGCGCATCTGAGCCCAGATCAGGTGGGGGAACTCAGCGTGCAGGGTTTCCCAGTCGAGGCCGAGCTTCTTCAGAGCCTTGTCACGCAGGTTGACGACGAAGACGTCGGCATCTGCGAGCAGCTTCTTCATGAACTTCATGCCCTCAGGGTTCTTAAGGTTGATGGAAACCAGGTCCTTGTTGGTGTTGTTGAGGTCGAACGTGGGGTCTTCCATGTCGTTCTTCTCGCAACCGAAGCCAGGGCCCTGAGTGCGCTGAGCGTCGCCATGCAGGGGCTCGGTCTTGATGACGGTAGCACCCATCTCGGAGAGGTTGCGGACTGCCGCAGGAGCAGCAACCCACTCGCACAGCTCGACGATCTTAACGCCGGCGAGAGGACCAAAGCCGTTAAGCTTGTCCGTAGTGGTCATACGGATTTCTCCCTTCCTTTTTGCTTATCCTTCTGGGGTTCGATGCGATTCAAGCGAATTGCGCAAAAGCGAGCACTTGATTGCACTTTTGAACCTTGTTTATATAAGTATCTACCATTCACCTGTACGCAATGACGGTCAAACATCCCTATGTGTCCGAAAAAATCACCCGAGCGGTAGGTTTTGGAAAAATTTTTCTAACGAATGGCCGCGGGTCGGGAAAAGGCTTTTACCCGAATCGTCGATTTCGTCCCATTTGCAAGGAAATCGCGGTGCGCCAGCAAAGGGAAAACGGATGCCTTTAGGGGTATCATGGGCGTATTGCAAACGCCGCACGCGGGCCGGACGCCGCGAGCGACTTTGCCAAGCCTCGTTGACCGCCGGCAAAACGCCAGCTGCAGAAAGAAGAGACATGAGCAAACTCGGGACCGAGGCCACAGCCACTTTGCAAATTTTGCTGGCCGGCGTTCTATGGGGTCTTGTTGGACCTTTAATCAAGCTGATGGAATGGGCTGGATCGGATGCCGCATCGACGAGCTTCATCCGAATGACGATGGCCTTTGCAATCATGGGCGTCATCACCTTGGCGAAATTCGGGCCTTCCTCGTTCAAGCTCGGCCGCCGAGAGCTTATCGCCGTCGTCGTGCTCGGCGTCTTCTGCAACGGCGTGTACAACTTGGTGTACAGCCTGGCCATCCAATACGCCGGCATCACCGTAAGCGCCGTGCTTTTGAACAGCGCGCCTGTTTTCACGGTTATTGCCTCGGTGATCATCTTTCGCGAGGGAATCGGCCCGCGCAAAGTACTTGCGCTCCTTGTGAACATTTTGGGGTGCTGCCTGGCCGCCACCCACGGTCAGCTCGACCTGGCCTCGCTTTCGGTGCTGGGCATTCTGTGCGGAATCGCCTCGGCCTTCACCTACGGCATGGCGGCCATCGTCACGCGCTTGTCGGGGCCCGGCACCAACACCTACGTGATGAGCACCTACAGCTACCTGTTCGCCGCCATCACGGTTGCCATCGCCTTCCAACCTTGGGAAAGTACTGCCCTCTACAATCCCCAGGTACTGGGCTTTGGCTTCTTACTTGCGCTTATTCCCACGTCAATCGCTTATTTGGTTTATTACAAAGGCGTGCTCAAGATGCGCGAGACCAGCAAGGTGCCCGTCTTCGCCTCGGTCGAGATGATCGCCACCGCCCTGGTAAGCGTGGCCTTCTTCGGCGAGGTACTGAACGCCGCCACCCTGCTGGGCATCGCCTTGGTTATCGCCTCCATCGCCATGATGAGCTTGAAAAGGATTTAGCGGGCCTTTCGCTTGCCCGTCCGGCCTGGGAGGCTTCGTTTCGCGCCCCGCGTGCCTCACGCACCTCGCACACGCACGCCCTCGACCTGCGACCACCAAGTCCCACCTCTTACAGGCCACCTTAGCCAAGAAACGCACAACACGAAAAAGCCCGCAAGCAAATGCTCGCGGGCTGAAACCCTTGGCTAGATTTCGCAGAAAGCCGGAACTTGAAGCTAGGCCTTGTTGCGCGTGACGGCCTCGACGATGAAGCCCAGCTTGTCCAGAGAATCGTAGTAGGTGAAGCGATTCTCGGGGTTGAACAGCGAGTGGCCTTCCATCCAAATACCGATGCCCTTGTCGGCCATCATCTTGTTGGCGGCGTCGTGGTTGTCCACGTCGAAACGCACATGGTGCAGGCCGTACATGCCCATGTCGCGGTAGTCGGACCAAACGGTGTGAACGTCGCCGATGGGCTCCAGGAACTCAAGTTGGATGTTCCAGAAATCGTAGAAGGCGCTCAGCACAGGGGCGTCTACATAGGAGCCATCGCGATAGAGGCAATGAGTGTACAAGGACTCTCCGCCGGAGTCGGGCTCCAGGCCAAACACCTCGAGCATGGCCTTCTTGGTCTGCTCAAGATCCTTGACAACGATGCCCACCTGGACAATCTCCTTGAATTCGTCGGTCAGAGTCATGTCTTGCACCTTCATGATGCGCCCCTTTCGGTTGTTTAGCCCTTAGTTTGTGAAGTTGGGCATCGGGCGCTTTTGACGCATCGATAGCCCCTGGTGCTCGCCCGAACGCGCTTTCTTCAGGTAGCCGATCGGCGGCCTTGCGCAGCTCAAAGACGAGCACCGATTCCCTCTGAAACCATTATCAAGCGGCGGCGATGAATAATCCAATTTGCGCTTTCTAGCCTACGCGCTTCCTTTGCGCAAATTTACTCAGCGCCTCATTTCCATAGATTTCCTTAAAGAATTCTTGCCGATTTGCGAATCTTGTCTTCCTGGAGGACAAGATTGACAAAAATCAGGCATACAGGCACTTGGTGTTACCAGTCTTTTTGGGCTGATAAACGATCACCGCTTTCTTAGACATGATCTGCTCCTCTACCCGAACGGGCTATACCCTTACGTACTTTTGGTTTTTGCTCCTGGGCCTGTCCGGCAAAGTCATCGCCAACGCACCCGCCTCGATGAGCGGATTAATGTACCTTCTTGCGGCGTAGTATTCATCTACTCCGAGCATCTCCGCTATCTCTTTGCGGCTCTTTGGCTCAAAGCAGTAATCCATCACCTTTTGCTCCTTGCCAGCAGCAAGATAAGTTGCCTTTGCAGCAGAACCCTCGATTGCGGCGTCGGCAATCGAGCGCATGTACAGCACGGCGATAAACTCCGAACCCGTATCGATGAACTCAGGTTCGGGCTTGCCTTCTTGCTTCATCGCCTGACGAATAGTCGGAATCCCTGAATAACGATTCTCCGTCAAGCCAAGCACTTCCATGGCCGTTGCCAAAACGGGATTCCTTGTGTCGGGCTGCGCCTTCCCCAGCTTGTCCACTGTTAGCCTGCCGTACAGCCCACCAGGACTTTTAACCTCTAGCCGATCGGAATACAGCTCAACCTGAATGGTCATCCCTTCTGTGTGGATGCTGTAATCCCTATGAACAAGAGCATTCAGAATAAGCTCGCGAACAGCAACGATAGGAAGCTCGAAGCTATCTACCCTCTTGCCCGTTTGCTCATCGATCTTCGTTGAAAGCGACAGATTGCGCCTAAGAAAAGCCAGGCATTCGTCCAGCATCTCCGGAATCGTCCCCTCAATGCGCTTGTTGTCTTCGAACCTGTTTCCATCGGGCCCTAAAGCGCCCTTTTCCTTACCGAAAACCTTTATTGCAGTAATGCACAGCTGAGGAGCGAACGCTTGCGGGTAATAGCCAAACAGCCATTCAGCTGCCAAGGTGGGCTTTCCGTCTTTGACGATGCCCATCAAGGAATAAACTTGCTCATCGTTCAACGCGGCAAGGTGAGGCTTGCTCGCCCTCAGCCTAAGCAAATAGTCCGCTAAAGCCGAAGGATTGAGCATATCCATCTTGCAGCCCTCCACGGGACGAATGTCGTCCTGATATTTTTTGCGGAACGATTCGAAGCTGTAAATCTCATACTCAGTCATTGGAGCATCGGCCTCACCGACTCGCTTATACGAGCCGCGCAAACGCCCCTTTCCTTCGTAGAAGCAGGGACGATCAGCGACATCCATTCCGGGGATTTCGGCAGAAACAACAGCTTTCCCCTCGACCTCGGCGATGGTAAACAGCGCGCGCACTTTTGGATACATCTGCTCGCATTGCTCGGAAACATGCTTCTGAAGATCTTGAACGTCGTAAACGCCCACGGCCTCGAAGTCTTGCGATTCATCAAGCCCGAAAAGAAGCACGCCGCCCTCGTCCTGATTTGAAAACGCGGAAAGCGTGTCGTAAAGCCTTTTAGGGCAGCCATTAACGGCGGCCTTCACTTCAACGGTTTGCTGCTCCGCCCTCAAACGCTGCGTTTCATGGACCAAGTCAAGGAGCTCTTCTTTCAGCATGGCGGCCTCCGTATAAAACGCGATTACGAATTAGCAATAATTGGTAATTTGAGAATACAAATTATATATTAGTTTGTACACTTTGCAGTTAATTTGTACAAATTGGATTTTGATTTGTACGAATTCGTAATTTGGATTACGAATTAATTTGCGATTTGTACTAATTAGTAATTTCAGGAGTACAAATTATGACTCAAAATTACTAATTCGTAATTTTGGGATTACAAAATGCGAAGGGCTCGCAAGCTGTTTTGCTTGCGAGCCCTTACGAGCGCTTATTTTGCCTTGCGCGCTTTTGACGAACCTGCGCTTGAGCCTACGCACAAGCGCCAAAACGCTTAGTTGTAGAAGTTCTCCTCGATGAACTTGGTGTCCATCTTGGCGCCGTTCCAGAACTCCTCGCCCAGCGCAGCCTGCTGAAGAAGCATGCCCAGGCCGCCGCAAGCGGTAAGGCCCTTGGCCTTGGCCATCTTGATGAGCTTGGTCTCGCGGGGGTTGTACACGGTGTCGCCCACGGCCAGACCCTCATGCAGCATGTCCTCGGTGGCAACGCAAGCATCGGTGTTAGGAGCCATGCCGACGGGCGTGGCGTTGATGAAGATGGTGGAAGCCAAGGCGCATGCCTTCATGTCGTCCTTGTCGGCCAGATCATGCAGCTCGATAGGAGTACCCGTCTTCTTGGAAACCGTGGCAACGCGGTCGAGGGTCGCATCCCAGAACTGATCCTTGGCGTTGAACACGTCGATCTTGGCAACCTTGTCCAGCGCGAGCTGGGTCATAATCGCGGAACCGGCGCCGCCGCAACCGATGAGGGTAACATGCGCGCCCTGGATGGTCACACCGTTGAGCTCGAGGTTCTTAACGAAGCCGGCACCGTCGGTGTTGTGGCCGATTGCCTTGCCGTCGCGAATGGCAACGGTGTTGACAGCGCCCATGAGCTCGGCTGCGGGAGTGAGCTCGTCAAGGTACTGGCCAACGAAGGTCTTGCAAGGCATGGTGACGTTTGCACCAACAAAACCCATAACCTTCATGCCATCAACGGCAGCCTTCAGGCCCTCGGGCTCAACGTCGAAGGAAAGATAAACGATGTCTTCACCCAGGTGAGCGTAGGATGCGGTGTGCATTGCAGGGGACATCGAATGATCGACGGGATGTCCAAGAAGGCCGATGAGCTTAGTGTGGCCGGTGATGTTTGGCTGTTCCATTTTTATTCCCTCCATGTGAAGAAGATGAGATGACTTTGCATCTCCGTTTTCCTTTTCGATGGGTTAAGAATAGCCAAGAATCAACGGCGTATGTTTGCGAAAACCTTGTTTGAACGCGTTCGTTATTGTCATTCTTAAAGGAGCGTTGCTGGTTGCAAGTCTCAAAAAGAGGCCGTGACTTCAGGGCCGGCCCACGCATAAGCAAAAACAAAGGGCGCAAACGCGCCCCAGAACGATTTCTGCAATCTTCGGTTTTCATTGGCCTTTGGCCAGTTGAACGGGGCTGGTTCTGGCGCCCCTCTTGCTCTCCTACCGGCTGCGCAGAGCCGCCCTCGGGCCCCGCCTACTTGCCCGCCAGCTGAGCAGGTTTCTCCCCAGGCGCGCCGCTTACTCGCCTGCCGGTTGAGCGGATCCGCCCTCTGCCGGCGCGCCTTCCTGTACGAACTCGCCCTCCGCCAAGTCCTCCGCCGCCTCATCCTCTTCGTTATAAGCAGGCGAAACGTTGATGAAGTCGTAGTTTTTGGCCATGTCCAAAAAGGCCTCCACCGCCAAGGCCTTGCGGCCGCGCTTGCGGTAGCTCATATAAAACTGATGGAAATCCTCGGGCGCGTCCACAATCTCAACGGTGCGCACGTTGGGAAAAGTACTCACCAGCCAGGAATGACAGGCAAGGGCGACGATGCCAGGATCGGCCACCACCAGCGAGCACAGGGTGATCTCGTCGGAATAGTTGCAACGCACGTTCAAGCGCGGGTGATTTTCCAGCAGGTGGGAAAGCTCCGTTTCAAAGGGACCGCCCTTAAGCTTGTAGGAAATCACCTGCTGACGCAGGCTCGAAAGCTCGTCGAGCGAAATCTTTTCGCAGGACGCCAAAGGGCTGTCCTGATTTACCACCAAGGTTATCCCCTGGGTAAAGCATGGGATCGAGGTTACCTCGGAGTCGCCGCCCAAAGGAATGCCGGAGAAAATCAGATCGACCTCGCCCGCCTTCAGGTCCCTGAACAGGCTGCTGGTTGTCCCCTGGCGCACATCGATGTGCAGGCGGCTGTCCACCGTACGCCTGAACTGCGAGATCAGGCGCGACCACTCGGGGCTCTGGATGGAGTACACCGCGCCCAAGCGGATGGAGTCATATTCGTTTGCCGCGCGTTGCTTGATTGAGGCAACGGAGCTATCAAGCGCATTGGTGGCCGTAAGGGTGGCCGTGTAGAATTCCTCGCCATCCTCGGTAAGCTCAACACCGTTGCGCTTTTTCTTGAGCAAGGGCGCGCCAAGCTCCTTCTCCAAGCTCGAAACCGCCAAGGAAAGCGTGGGCTGAGCAATGAACAGTTCGTCCGCCGCATCTGAATAATTGCCGACCTCAACTAACTTTCGAAAATAGTACAGATGCGAAAGATTCATCAGCTCCTCCTTTGACGACTCGTGGACCTTGGCATTGAAGTTGCTAGGCTTTTACTTTAACACTTTTCACATAATCGCAGGTAAATCGGCCTGTAGGCATTACAAGCTTGCTGTCGGAATCCCCGTTGTCACCTCGCTGTCCCTGCCTAAAAATCGCTCCGCCAGCACAGCGCCAACGGTACCCAGCGCGGTGCCCAACGGCGTCCGAAGCAGCGCCCAGCAACAGCGGCCGCCGCAATGCAAAAGGCGCCGGCCCCTCTGCAACATGGCGACTATCTTTTAATCACCGTGCGCGCCACAGGAACTTTTTTCAAGCTAGGGCGCTCGTTTTCAACCGCCGGCACGAACTTGAAAATGAATAAAGCCAGAATCATGCTGATAACGGAAGCAGGCTCCGGAATTCCCACCAAAATCAGCATCGCCACAAAATATATGGCCGAAGGCACAAGCAGCAGCAGGAAGGCGATCTGGACGGGCCGCTTGTCGCCGCCGTCGTACATCCAAGCCATGCCCTTCATGTTGGTGAACAAGCACAGCGCCGTTAAAAACAGCAAAAACAAGGCCTCGACACGTAGCAGGCTTGCAACGGTAAAGCCATTGAACATGTTGCCGCCGATCCACACAAGCTCCCAATCGGTGATGGTTTGGTTTTGGAAAAAGGACTGCACGATGCAGACGGCCGCTGCAAAAAAAGTAACGACCATCCAAACGAAGACCACATTGTAAGTTTGGTGCAGGCGATTGCGCGCAGGCGTCATAAGGTAGCCATCGTCGCCGATCTTGGTGCCGTCTTCTGCGTAGCGCACCACAATCTGTCGCCTGGGCGCCTTCTTCTTGTTGGCAGCTTTGCGCTCGGCCCTGCGAGCCATCCGCTCCTGGGCGCGCTTGTGCGCCTTGGCATTCGCCTGCTTCTTAGCCGCTTCCAAATTACGTGCCATGTTCATCCCCTCCAACGGTTCCCCTTTAAACAGTATCGATGCCAGCCGCACTTGCCTAGCTCGATTTGAACACGTTCACGAACTTAAAAGCTCGCTCCGAGCATCACTAATCGCAATCCCTCAAAGCCGCCACCGCAAAGCCTCGGCGCGAGCATTGCCGATTGCAAACCACCTACCGCCACACGTACGGGCCGCTTTGTTTTACTTGACTCGGGGGCCGCAAGGGCTATGGGGGTTCAGCCCGGCTCCGCTAGGGAAAGATGCGTTCGCATCACATTAGGAGGGAACTATTCCCGTTATTTTGAAAGGAGAGGCAAATGAGTTCTACAACTGCAGCCACCTCGCGTGTCGAGAACCTGAGCCATGATGAAATTCAAACATCATTTCATGGCATCGCCGCTCGTCTAGACCGTCTGCCAGCTGGCGCTTTCCAACGAAAGGCCATGTGGCTTATCGGCGGCGTCTGTTTCTGCGACTGCCTTGATATGAACGTAGGCGGCCCCATCATCGCTCAGCTTCTTGCTTCTGGATGGTCCGACTCGATTCTGAACTCGATCTTTGTATCCATGACCGCCTTCGGCTACCTTTGCGGCGGCTTGATGGCTGGCATGGTTTCCGACTATTTTGGGCGCGTTAAGTCCTGCATTATCAACACGCTTATCTTCTCGGTTGGCTGCTTTGCCGCGGCAATGTCGCCCGATATGTACTTCCTCATTGCCATGCGTTTTGTCATGGGCTGGGGCCTGGGCGCTGCGTACCCCGCCGGCTATTCAGCGCTAACCGAGTACACGCCGCCTAAAAAGCGCGGCCAATACCAAGCATGGGTTGGCCTGATCGCTAACTGCGGCACTCCGTTCGCATCCTTTGTTTCGCTGGTGCTGCTTCCCACCTTCGGTTGGCGCGCCATCTTCGTCTTCTGCGGCGTTGCCGGTGCGATCGTCTGCTTCCTGCTTATCAAGTTCATGGACGAATCACCACGTTGGCTGGCCATGCGCGGTCGCGGCGCCGAGGCGGACATCCTCATTAAGAAATGGGAGGCGGCCGCCGTGGCAAACGGCGAGAAGATCGAGGACGTCCCCGACGACTTCATCAAAGGCGAGATGGCCAAGCGCGAGGTCAAGCAGCTGCCCACCTCCGTGCTGTTCACCAACAAGAAGCTGTTCAAGCGCTTGATTGTTGCCTGCGTTATCTGCTGGACCAACTTCGTATGCGTTTACACCATCGTTTCCTGGACGCCGACCATCTTCGTCACCCGCGGCTTCGACGTCACGATGTCCGTTGCGATGTCGGTTGTGATCAACCTTGGCATCCCCGTTGGCGTTTTCATCATGTCGCTGGTCATCGACAAGTTCAACCGCAAGACGCTCCTTTGCTCCACCTTGGTGATTTCCGCAATCGCGTGCTTCGGTTGGTCCTCGATCCCTGCCAACGAAACCATCCTGATCATGGTCGTCGGCTTCATCATGGCTGCGCTGGTTTACTTCTGGTCGCTGATTGTTTCGTCCGTTTACCTGTCCGAGCCCTTCCCCACCGAGGTTAAGGTTCGCGGCGCGGGCATCGCAAACGCGTTCGGCCGTATCGGCGCCATCCTCAACCCCATGTGGGTTGCCTGGTTCCTGGCCGAGTGGCCTACCGAAACCGCTGCGATGGGCATCTTCGGCGTTTCCGCCGCAACCGCTGTTTTCGCAGCCATCGTTGTTGCCGTTCTTGGCGTTGAAACCAAGGGCAAGACCCTTGAGGAAATCAACGACGGCGTTTTTGAGTAACACACTCTGAATCCTCTGAAACGATTCGAATCTTTCCCAGCCGAGGCCTTCAGGCCTCGGCTTTTTGTTATTGGTGGAGACTTTCGGGGCGGCCTCTGGCTGCTTCCCAATAGATTTCCCGGCGCTTTCCGAATTGCTTTCCTGGTAGTTTCCATCTACTCGCCGACTGGCCTTGCCCTTATTTCCAGACCGCCCACTTCGCGGCTTTTCGGACCACTATTAACGCCGATTTTTACGTTGTTTTATCGGGAATACCAGCATTTGCAAGACCCCCGAAAACCGCCCAATTTTCCTTTTGCCCCTTAAATCCTCAGTCCCTACGTGACTGCGACAAACACTTCAAAAACGAGGGCATTTTAAAATTAGCTTACCAAAGGGAAAGCCCTGGTCGCAGGCAAGTTTAGGGGGATTGCGGGCGGGGTTTGAGAACCGATAGGAGGGATTCCCATGGGTAAGTTTAGGTTGGCCGTTTTAGGACTCAATCAAGGCGCGAAAGCCGCACGCGACGCGGTAGCTGGAGACGATTTCGACCTGGTGGCAATCGGCGGTTTCGGCGAACAAGCCGAGGCCATGCAAAAGGAGCTGAGCGCAAGCAAGGGTGCCGACATTCCTTTGTTCGCCGACTTCAAGGATTTGTACAAGGAAGTTCCAATTGATGCGGTGGTTATTGCCTTGCCCAACGGCTTGCATTGGCCCGCCGTTGAAGCCGCGCTTGCCGCAGGAATTACCAACTTGTTGGTTGAAAAGCCCATTGCCGACTCCGAGGAAGATGCGCATAAGATTATCGATGCATGCCATAAGGCCAATGCCAACCTGCTCATCGGACACCAGCGCAGATCCTCCGCAACGATGCTTAAGCTTAAGGAGCTTATCGCCGAAGGAAAGCTTGGCAAGGTGGTTGGCATGCAGTGCTCTGCAACCTACGCCAAGCCCGACAGCTACTACGTAGGCTGGCACACCGAAACCGGCCCCTTGTTGCTGAACACCATCCACGACGTTGACGATTTTCACAATATCCTGGGCCTTAAGTGCGAGCGTGTGTACGCGGCCGCGCGCAATACGATTCGCCATGGCAAGATTGAGGACTCCGTTTCCGCCGTTTTGGAATACGAGGGTGGCATCACGGTAAGCTATTTCATTTCCGACGGCGTGCCCTCTCCCTGGGGCTACGATATGGGCGCGCAGGAAATGCACTTCATGGACTGCTACGGCGGCGAAAACTGCCTGCACGTGTACGGCACCAAGGGATCGCTGGGTCTGCCCAACATGGATTTGTTCTTCTACCTGGACGACCACTACGGCTGGACCGAGCCCTTACAGCGCGAGCACTACCCGCTCGGCCGCCCCGACCCTGCAACGGCCACACTGGAGCATTTTGCCGACCTATGCGCTGGCCGCGAAACAGTGCCCCGCTGCACCGGCGAATCAGCCCTGCAAACTCTGCAAGTGGTGAAGGCGCTTATCAAATCTGCTGAAACCCACCAGATCGTGGAGCTATAAATATCCAGTAATTCTCAGCCTTACGGATATTTTTTAGACTCACTCAGCCCGCTCGCTCAACTCAGTAGCAGCGGGCTGAGGCCATTTGCACGTGTACCGGGACTGGCCGCCTCCCCCAAGCTGCGGCACTACCCGTTTCCCCGGGCCGCCCTGCCGCCCTTCCGGAGACCAAGCGCTTCACCTTGCACATACGCCGCCCACCCCCAAAGGCCAAACCGAATACCCCGCTCAGCCCCCGCCTCGCACGCCCGCCCGCATCCTTGCCCCATCTCTCCGCCATCTGGGATAATTGGCCCCTGGTGAGCCAAAACTTCACCAGCAACAAGAGAGAAAGGACCCCTATGCAGACCAAAACCCTGCGCAGCGTGCCCATCATCGCCATCTTCCTGGCGGCGATGCTCGCATTCACCTTGTGCCTTGCGGGCACCAGCGCCACCGAGGCTCAGGCGGCAAACGTCACCACCAAGGCCGTCAAGACCAAGGGCGGCAAGTACACCGTCAAAGTCAAGCAGAACAAGGTGGACTACCGCACCGTCAACGTTAAGTTGAAAAGCGTCAAAAGCCTTAAAAAAGCCGGCGTGAAAAAGATCAAGGTCCAGGCATGGATGACCTACAACAAAAAGAAGGTCTCAACCAAAAACAAGACCGTAAAGCTTTCCCAGGTTGACAAGAAAACCAACACCTTCACCTTTGCTGCGCCCGCATACGGCCAGTACACCGTGAAAATCAAATTCTGCAAAAGCTCTGGCAAAGCCATCAAAACCAAAACCCTGAAGAAGGTCAACGTTGTTGCCCAGGAATACAACATCGGCGACTTCAACGGCACCTTCGGCCCGCTGTACTATTCGCTTTCCCTTTGGGACAGCTCGGTAACGCGCGGCGCAAGCGGCAACCGCATCCCCTCCATCATCGCCCTTTCGCGCGACGATTCCTACAGCTGGAAAAACCTGCCCTCCAACACCTATGCCTGCCCACTGGCCACCTCGCCCAAGAAGGGCAACTTCGTAACCAAGAGTAAGATCATGGCCGATTACGTGGGCCAGCTTAAGAAGGCTAACAAGAACTCCAAATTCCACTTCTACTTCGCCGACAACTACGTTCAGGGCATCGTCGACCTGATTACGCCCAACAAAATCAAAACGAGCAAGTACGACGTCACCTTCATCACCGACGGCAGCGGCTCCTACGTTTGGTTCAACAGCGTTTACGGCGGATCCAACGCTCAGTCCGTGCACAACAGCATGGTTGCCGAGTGGAAGAGCCTGATGAAGAAGGCCAACGCCGGCAAGAAGGTAAGCGCCAAGAGCCTTAAGTACCACACGGGCGGGAAGTCACTTGGCATGTCCAAGTACACCTACGCCGCGGTTTGCTCGGCCTCCAACATCAAATGGTGGGTCAGCCGCATTAACGGCACTTTCCAGTCGGCCGATGCCAACTTCCTGAAAACCGCCACCTCCAAGATGCAGGAAAAGAGCATGAACGACATGCTTACCGCCCTGCAAAACAACGGCAAAGCAAGTGCCTTCAAGAAACTTTACCACTTCAGCGACAAAATGTTCGAGGCCGCCAAGAAAAACGGCAAGAACGTGATGATCCTGATGGGCAGCCGCGTTACCTCGGAAAAGAACTTTGCTGAATTTGCCAAGTTCGTTAAGAAGACCTACGGCTCAAATTACGAGTACTACTACAAGGGCCACCCCGCCACGCCCACCAAGCTCTACCCCAGCAAGCAGAAGGAGCTGAAGAGCCTGGGCATCACCGATGTGGAATCCTCGATTCCCGCCGAGCTTGTGCTGTTCTTCAACCCGGACGTTTACGTTTCCGGAATGTCCAACAGCACCTTGAACCAAGCTTACAAAGCTGGCCACACCAAGGTTTACCTGGGTTCCCGCATTGCCGACAAGGGCAAAATCATGTCGGGCGACCTGTTTGAGATGTTCTTCACCAAGATCGACGACAGCTATGAGCAGGAAATCAAAAACCTGTGCCCGCAGGGCAGCAACTGCTTCCTAGTTGAATACAAGGACACCAGCAAGGCCGACATCGCCATCTACAACGCCAGCAACGACACCGTCACTCAGTACAAAAAGCAGAGCGACGGATCGTATAAGCAGGTGTAGTTAGCAGGGTG
>CAVHFE010000005.1:0-79668 GCA_963635145.1 Oscillospiraceae bacterium | reverse complement strand
CGGGCTTTGCAAGCCTGAGGTCAGGGGTTCGATCCCCCTATGCTCCACCATGAAATTTCGAAGAGCCGCTCATCGAGCGGCTCTTCTTGCGTTTGGGGCTGCATGCATATCGTTGCAGGCGTATGATTAAGCGGCATTGGACCGAAGGAGAATGATGAAACAGGAAAATATACGCAACGTTGCGATTATCGCTCACGTTGACCACGGTAAAACTACCATGGTCGACCGCCTTCTCTACACCGCAGGCGTCTTCCGTGAGAACCAGGAAGTTGCCGAGCGCGTGTTGGACTCCAACGATCAGGAGCGCGAGCGCGGCATCACCATTCTTTCCAAGAACATCTCGGTCACCTATAAGGACACGAAGATCAATGTCATCGATACCCCTGGCCATGCCGACTTCGGCGGCGAGGTCGAGCGCGTTTTGAACATGGCCGATGGCGCCTTGCTGATCGTTGACGCTTTCGAGGGCCCCATGCCCCAGACCCGCTTCGTCCTTAACAAGGCCTTGCAGCTTGGCCTGCGTATCGTCGTGGTCATCAATAAGATCGACCGTCCCGGCGCGCGCCCCGAAGAGGTTGTCGACGAGGTCTTCGACCTTATGGTCGAGCTCGACGCCAACGACGAGCAGCTTGACTTCCCCGTTATCTACGCTTCCGGCGTGAACGGTTACGCCCGCTACGAGGCAGACGATGGGAACATGAACATGATCCCATTGCTCGACACCATCCTTGAGAAGATTCCTGCCCCCGAGGTTCAGCCCGACGGCCCTGTTGCCCTGCAGATCTGTACCGTCGACCACTCGAGCTTCGTCGGCCGTATTGGTGTTGGCCGCTTGTTCTCCGGCACCATGCACAAGAACGAGCCCGTTTTGGTCGTTAAAAACGACGGCACGCGCTACAACACCATGATCAAACAGGTCTTCGTTTTCGAAGAGCTTGGCAAGCGTGAGGTTGAGGAAGCCTACGCGGGCGACATCATCGCCATCGTTGGCGTTGAGGACGCCGACATCGGAGACATGGTCACCAATCGCGAGCAGCCCATCATCCTCGATCCCATCGAGGTCGAGGAGCCTACCATGGCCGTCGTGTTCGAGGCCTCCAGCTCTCCTTTGGTGGGCCGCGAGGGCGAGATCGTCGGCGCACGCCAGCTGAAGGAGCGCCTGTTCGCCGAGGCTGAAAGCAACATCTCCATGCGCATTACCGAGCTTGAGGACAAGACCGGCATGGAAGTTGCAGGTCGTGGCCTGCTGCATCTGTCCGTCCTAATGGAGACCATGCGCCGCGAGGGCTTTGAGTTCCAGGTGGGCAATCCTCGCGTCATTATCAAGACCGACGAGAATGGCAACAAGGTCGAGCCCATCGAGGAAGCAACCGTCGATTGCCCCAGCGAGTACGCGGGCAAGTGCATCGAGGTTTTCGGCACCGCCGGCGGCGAGATGACCGACATGTATCCCATGGGCGAGCAGACCCATCTCGTCTTCAAGATTCCTTCCCGCGGAACCATGGGTCTGCGCACGCGCATCCTGAACGTCACCCGCGGCGAGGGCATCATGTTCCACCACTTCAGCGAGTATGGCTCCTTCCGCGGCGACTTCGGCGGTCGTAAGAACGGCTCCATGATCTCGATGTCCACCGGTAAATCCGTCGCTTACGCTCTGGACACCCTTCAGCAGCGCGGCACGCTCTTCATCGGCCCCGGTGAGGATGTTTACGAGGGCATGATCGTGGGCGAGTCCGCACGCGAAGGCGACATGGTGGTTAACGTTGAGAAGGCCAAGAACCTGGGCAACCAGCGTTCTTCCGGCGCCGACAAGGCAATTCAGCTCACTCCCCCGGTGACCTTCACCCTGGAGGAAGCACTGGAGTATATCCAGGACGACGAGCTGGTTGAGATTACCCCCAAGAACATTCGTCTGCGCAAGCGCCTGCTTTCTGCCGTCGATCGTAAGAAGGCCAACAAGTAAAGCTTGCTGAAGCGTTCGCGTTTTGTTTGATGTGTTACTCCTGGACTTAAGTTCGGTTTCGAGCGCGCAAAGGGCATGGAATAGCCGTTTCGACGCTTAACTACATACGATTTTTGGAAACAACCTCGGCTAATCCCGGGGTTGTTTCTTTTGCTGAATAAACCAGATACGTGGGTGAATTGTGCAGAACCGAAATAATGCGAGTTCGCGCTATGAAACTTGTGCAACAATGCGTGGGCGTATTAAATAAATGTCGGAAAAGGGACCTGGATGAAAAATACCAAGCTCGTAACTAAGCTCGCAGCGCTTGGATTGTCGGCTGCTTGCTGTTTCGCTATCGCTGGCTGCAGCGCTCAGAATTACGGTTACACCGGTGGAGTCGCCGCTACTGTTAAAGCGTCCGATGCTTCCGAGGCTGCAGAAATCGCCGAGGACACCGTTACCAAGTACATCCAGGATTTCAGGACTTCTTCAAACATCACCAGCGATGATTCCTGGGGTGAATGGCTTAACACCAACAGTTACGAGCCTTCCTCCGTTCGCACGCAGGTGATCGAGCATTACGAGGAAAATGAGCTTGTGAAGCAGGCTTGCCAGGCCAAGAACATCACCGTCGAGGATTCCGAGGTTGACGAGAAGGTCTCCGAGATGAAGGCCAACTATGATTCCGACGAGGCATGGCAGGAAGCTCTTTCCAACGCCGGCACCTCCGAGGATCTGTATCGCGAGTCCGTCCAGATCGGCCTGCTTACCAACAAACTTAAGGAAAATGTCGTTGGTGAGGTCAAGGTTAAGGATTCCAAGCTGCTCAAGCAGTTGAAAACTTACGCCAGCTACCTCGACGGCGCCAAGCGTTCGTCTCACATTCTCTTCTCTTCCGACGACAAAGCTACCGCCAAGAAGGTTTTGAAGAAGATCAACTCCGGCAAGATTTCATTCGAGAAGGCAGCCAAGAAGTACTCCACCGACACCTCCAGCGCCCAGAATGGTGGCGATGTTGGTTGGGATAAGATCAACAATTTCGTAACCGAGTACACCGATGCCTTGGACAAGCTTGATAAGGGTCAGGTTTCCAAGCTGGTGAAGAGCGATTACGGTTACCACATCATCAAGTGCACCGATGAGTTCAAGTCCACTGGTAAGGAAACCAAGGTTTCCCAGTACCCCGATGCGATTGCCGACTACGTCAAGTCCATCGTGAAGTCCAACACCGAGGACGAGAAGTACAACAAGTGGTACGAGAAGTACAAGGAGCAGGCCGAGATCACGGTCAACGATATGCCTGAGAACGTGCCTTACAACCTGGATATGACCAAGTACCAGAGCTCCGATTCCGATAGCTCCGACGATTCCAGCAGCTCGGATGATTCCAGCTCCAGCGATGACTCTTCGAGTGACTCGAGTGACGATTCCTCCAGCGATTCCTCGAGCGACAGCAGCTCAGACGATTCCTCTCAGTCGTCTGACGATTCAAGTTCGGATTCCAGTAAGTAAAACCAGCACGAATTCAATGTGATGGATGAGCGAAAGGGCTGCAAAGGCGGCCCTTTCGTTCTTTAGTGAAAGAAGTCTCCCATGTCCGGTGATGCTACCGTTCCTTTTTTGAAGATTCATAATGCCGTTGTTCGTCGCGATGGGCGCGCAATTTTGGATATCGATGATTTCGAGCTGGCGGAAGGCGAGAACATCGCGCTTATCGGCCCCAACGGAGCGGGAAAATCAACTTTCGTCAAATTGATTACGCGCGAGGTTTTGCCCTTGTGGCGCGAGGAGCCGCCGGTTTTATATCGTGGTAACGCGCGCGCTACTCTCGAGCAGACGAAATGCGATTTGGGCATCGTCTCGTCGAGCATGCAAAGCCAGATTACCGTGCACCTTCCCGTTATCGAGATTGTGGTTGGCGGGCTCTTCGGTGCGCTCGGCATTCCTAACCATTGCACTGCTTCGCCTGAATCCTTCGAGCTTGCTGAGCAGGCATTGGCGCAGGTTGGAATGCTTGAATATAAAGACCGTGATGTAATGACGCTTTCGACCGGCCAATCGCGCCGCGTTCTTATCGCCCGCGCGCTTATTCATAATCCGAAAGTGCTGGTTTTCGATGAGCCCACCTCGGGTCTTGACCCTGAGGGCATGTATTATGTGCGACGCACCATGCGCGATCTGGCTGCCAAGGGCACTTCCATTATTTTGGTGACTCATTACCCCGAGGACATCATTCCTGAAATCGATCGCGTTATGGCCATCAAAAACGCACGCGTTTTCGCCGATGGGAAAAAGTCCGAAGTGCTCACAACCGAGCTGATGACCGAACTATTCGAGGTTCCTTTGAAAATTTTGTCGCAAGGAGACTATTTCTCGCTTGTTAGCCAATATTAATTTGTGTATACTCTCATACCGCACTTGAAAAAGTGTAGCCAATGGAGAGATGTCCGAGTCTGGCTGAAGGAGCACGATTGGAAATCGTGTGTGCCCCATAAGGGTACCTGGGGTTCGAATCCCCATCTCTCCGCCACATATTTCACCCGCAAGGGTTTTTGCTATAGCGGGAAGCCGCAAGGGGAACGCTCGGAAGGGCGTTTTTCCGTATAAAGGGGTAAAACCCATTTGGAAGGATGGCAGAGCGGCTGAATGCGGCGGTCTCGAAAACCGTTATGCCGGTATTCCCGGCATCGAGGGTTCAAATCCCTCTCCTTCCGCCACGAGTAACTAACCAGGAACCTAAAGGTTTCTGGTTATTTCTTTTTACTGCACTAAGATGTGGGCGTTTGGACATGTGTGAGAAAGGATTGTGCATGGCTGATCGACTGGTTGACCCCAAAAACAACGAATACACGGGCGCTGATCCCGTTCTTTTGGCCCTTGCGAAGGCGGCGCTTGACGAAGCTGCCGACAAATTGATCGCAGGCGAGGCCGTTGTCCCCTTCACTGCATTGGCGGTTAAGGAAAATCTGTTCATAGAAACCCATGAGCGCCCCAGCGTCGAGGAAACCTACGACGCCGCTCGTGCTGAGGTTCAGGGTGCTCGCGGTGCAACCGGTTACGCATTCTGCTACGACGGCGAGCTTGATACCAACAAAGGCAAGGTCGATTGCTTGCTTGCCGAATGCGGTTTGCCTGGTGAGGATGAAGGCATCACCTTCGGCTACATCTACGACGATGACGGTATTTATCGTGACGAGATTACCTATATTGGCAAGAGCCCTAACTTCATGGTGCGCTTGAAGGAGGAGCTTGAGATCGAGGCCGAGCTCGACAAGCGCACCGGCGAGGTGAGCACCCATGGCATGTTCAACGCCGAGCAGGCGGTTGCTCGCATGGAGGAGGCTCTGGCCAAGGCCGACGAACAGGAAGGCGACGCGGCCGTTAAGTAAAGGCTGCTGCTAAGTGGCGGCTGCCAAATAGCTTTGGGAGCGGCTGCTTTCTTGAAATAGGAATCATCGGGATGGGCATCGTTTAGCGGTGTCCATTCTTTTGCTTTGTGGGCTTCCGTGACTCACTTTTAATAGGCTTTCAACGGCGGCCTTTCAAACAACTATCAGCTGAAATTCGAAATTCCTTTAGCTGGGCTTCTTCAAGGATTCAGGTACTCTTCAAGTTTTCGTCAGAGCTTACGCGTAGGATGCAGATAAGGAAATCGGTCCGAATTATGTTGGTTTTCGCTGTCGGTAAAAACATTCTTCACAATGGACAAATAGTCTGGTAGATTAATCAAGCTATTCCTGTTCCGGGACTGTCCTTTATCGCCCGGAGCCGTAAGTCCAGAGGAGGTGAAAAGATGAAGGCTTATGAACTCTTGTTTTTTGTAGCCCCGTCTATCGATGAGGAGTCTCGTC
This sequence comes from Oscillospiraceae bacterium, assembly GCA_963635145.1. GTDB lineage: Bacteria > Actinomycetota > Coriobacteriia > Coriobacteriales > Eggerthellaceae > Anaerotardibacter. Next base: position 73,872 of record CAVHFE010000005.1, on the reverse strand, counting down.
TCGCCGCTTTCAAGCGCATCGAGACCACTATCGCCGCAAGCAACGGCACCATCGATAACGTTGATAACTGGGGTAAGCGCAAGCTGGCCTACGAAATCAACAACCTGTCTGACGGTGATTACACCCTGATCGATTTCCACGCTGATCCCGAGAGCATCGAGGAACTCAACCGCGTTCTTCGCATCACCGATGCAATCGAGCGTCACATGATCGTTGCTCGCACCGATCGCGACTAATCTAGGAAATCATCAAAGCGAATGGGAATTCGCAAACCGAAAGAGGCATAAAAATGAGCATCAACAAGGTTTTGATCAGCGGTAACTTGACGCGCGACCCCGAGCTTCGCTCGACTGCGAGCGGTACTTCGGTTTTGAGCTTCGGTGTTGCAGTTAACGACCGTCGTCGTAACCAGCAGACCGGTGAGTGGGAAGATTACCCCAACTTCATCGACTGCACGATGTTCGGCAATCGTGCCGAAAGCGTTTCCCGCTTCATTTCCAAAGGAAGCAAGGTCGCAATCGAAGGCAAGCTTCGTTGGAGCCAGTGGGAACGTGACGGCCAGCGCCGCAGCAAGATCGAAGTCATTGTTGACGAGATCGAATTCATGAGCAGCCGCAACAATGCTGCTCCCGCCAACGGCGCACCTACCTATCAGGCACCCGCCTACCAGCAGCAGGCTCCTGCTTATCAGGTTCCTCAGGCTCCGGCGGCTCCTGTGGTTGATGCCTCGGTTTACGACGAAGATATCCCGTTCTAATCACCGAAAGGCAAGACAATGGCTGAACATAACAAGCAACCTCGTCGTAAGTACTGCCAGTTCTGCAAAGAGCACGCAGAGTACATCGACTACAAAGACACCCAGATGCTTCGCAAGTACGTCACCGATCGTGGCAAAATCAAGCCCCGTCGCGTGACTGGCGCTTGCGTCCAGCATCAGCGCGACATCGCCAACGCTGTCAAGCGTGCACGCGAGATGGCTCTTATGCCCTACGTTGTGCCTGCAGTCAGCAGCCGTGGCAATCGTCGCGATCGCTAATAGGAGGTAACAGATGAAGGTTATTCTGCTTACCGAAGTTAAGGGCAAGGGCGGCGAAGGCGACGTCATCGACGTTCGCGACGGTTTCGCCAACAACTACCTTCTGCCCCAGAAGAAGGCTCTCCGCGCTACCAAGGGCAACCTGAAGCAGCTCGAGAACCGCAAGCACAACATCGCTGCTCGTGAAGAGAAGCGCATCGCCGAAGCTACCGCAACCAAGGCTGCTCTTGAGGCTGCTCAGGTTAAGGTTATCGCCCGCGTTGGCGAGGAAGGCGTCCTGTTCGGTTCCGTCACCTCCGCTCAGATTGCCGAGGCAATCAAGGAGCAGGCCGGCATCGAGCTCAACAAGCGTGACATCAACCTCAAGCATGCCATCAAGACTGCTGGCGAGCATGTTGTCACCTTGGCTCTCTACCGCGACATCAAGGCTACCGTCACCGTTCTGGTTGGCGACGAGTCCACCTTCGCTGCTCCCGCAGCCGAGGAAGAGGTTGTCGAGGCCGAGGAAGCTGCAGTTGAGGCTACCGCTGAGGAAGCTGACGCTGAGTAAATAGCGCTTTTGCGTATATTCCTTAGGGCGAATCCCGATTTTGGGGTTCGCCTTTTTAGTTTCACGTGAAACCAAAAGTATCTGGAGACGGATTATCTTCGGCTCTAAAATTCACTTCGCTTTTGTTTTGGTGGACTTGTTTCGGGATGGTTTTCAGTCGATGTAGTTGGGCTGGATTCAAGCCGTTCAAGCTTTCGGCGGTTACAATAAAAAGCAGCTGACACCTTCTTCCAGGCACTGCATGCGTGCATACGTATTCGAAAGGGGCATTTGATGCCGGATTTTGCTCAAGGCAAGCAAACTGATACCTCGAAAGCTTCTCTTCCTCAGAATATTGAGGCGGAAAAAACGGTGCTGGCTGCATGCCTTCTTTCGACCGGCGTATTCGAAGAAGTTTCCCTGAAGGTTAAGCCCGAGGATTTCGTTAGGAATCAGCATCAGGTCATTTTTGCGGCCATGCGCGAGATGAACTCGAAGTCCATCGTCATCGATGCTATCTCGGTTGCCGACTACCTCAACTCCAAGAACGAGCTTGAGCAGGCAGGTGGATCGAGCTATCTGCTGGAGTTGGCCGATAACACCTTCGCCTTCACAAGCTGGCAGCATCATGCCGACATCGTTGCCCGTGATGCTTTGCGCAGGCAGTTGCTCCGCGCCGCCGGCGAAATCAAAGCGCTGGCCTACGACTCCCCCAACGATGCCAAGGAATTGGTGAGCCAGGCTGAGGCCAAATTGTTCGGCGTTACCGAGGGCACCGTCAGCTCCACTTTCAAGGGTATTGCGGAGCTTAACGCCGAGGCTATCGAGGAAATAGTCAAGATGTCGCAGCGCGACGACTCCATGCAGGGCGTTCCTACGGGCTTTAAAGACATCGATAAGCTTTTCAACGGCCTGCGCGGCGGCGATCTGATCATCTTGGCCGCCCGCCCTGCCGTTGGTAAAACTTCTTTCGCAATGAACTTGGCAACCAATGCCGCCAAGCTAGGGAGTACGGTTGCTCTGTTCAGTTTGGAAATGTCGTCCGTTCAGATTACCCAGCGTCTTCTTGCCGCCGAGTCGGGCATTGAACTTCATCGTATGCGCGGTGGCTTTTTGAAGGACTCCGACTGGGAAGATCTGGTGCGCGCTTCCGGCTCGCTTTCCAATTGCGACCTCTACATCGATGACTCCCCTTCGCTCACGCTCACCGAGCTTCGCACCAAGGCGCGCCGCGAAATGCGCGATATCGAGCGCGGCATCATCATCATCGACTACTTACAGCTGATGCAGCCCGTTATCCCTCATCCCAACAACCGCAACCAGGAAGTCGCAGAGATTTCCCGTGGCTTGAAGGTTCTGGCAAAGGAACTGAACGTCCCCATCCTTGCGCTGTCCCAGCTTTCCCGTTCGGTCGAAACTCGTGGCGATAAGCGCCCGATGCTTTCCGACCTGCGTGAATCGGGCTCTATCGAGCAGGACGCCGACATCGTTATGTTCATCGATCGTTCCACCTCCGAGGCCGAGGCAGAATCGGATAAGCGCCCCGATTGGGGAACCGCCGAGCTCATCGTTGCCAAGCACCGCAACGGCGCCACCAAAGATATCAAGCTCACCTTCATTCCTGAATTCACCAAGTTCGGCGACTTCTTCGACGACTCGAATTACTAGGATTCAGCCATGCCGCGCCAGATCGCTTTCATCCACGCCGCCGACCTTCACATCGGTGCGCCCTTCAAAGGCTTGCGCACCTCGTCGGAGCAATGGTCCGAAAAGATGATGCGCGCTGTGGCCGTTGCGTTCGAGAGGCTTGTTGATCTGGCACTTAACGAAGCGGTTGATTTTGTGGTGATGCCGGGCGATCTGTTCGATAACTCGCATCCGAGCTATCGCGATTTCAGCATGTTCGTAGCGGGGATGGAGCGCCTAAACCAGGCATCGATTCCGGTTTACTTTTGCAACGGCAATCATGACCCTTACGTGAGCTGGGATGATGATTACTCCGTCCTACCCTCTAACATGCATTGGTTTTCCGCCGAGAGGGCATCTTTCTTCGCCTTCGAGCGAGATGGCGAAACTCTGGCTTTGTTGGGCGGTCGCGGATTTTTAAATGCATCGTTTCCTGGCGACGAGGATATTTCGGCAGGGATAGACCGCCGTTTTGCAGAGCAGGCAACCGGTAAAACCGCACCTTTCATGGTGGGGGTCATGCATTCCGGTTTGGATATCGATCCCACTCGCGCGCCGGTTGACCCTAAGAGCCTCTACGGCCGTGGCGTCGATTATTGGGCGCTGGGGCATGTCCATCATTTCCGCGCGCTGCCTAATGTTGAGCATCCCTTCATTGCGTACTCGGGCGCTCCACAAGGCAGGGCCGCTCAGGAAGTGGGCCCTCATGGCGTGCTCAAAGTCACCTTGACGGAAGGCCGAGCGCCGGAGGTCCAGTTCATCAGTACCGCGGTCATCGAATGGCAGAAGTTCAAAATCGACGTTTCTGATTGCGCGACCATCTCCGAGATTCGTGAGCTCATCATCAGCAAGCAGTTTGCGCTCAATTCCAATTCCTACGCCAAGGAAATGATCTTCCGCGTGAAATTGGTGGGTCGTACCGATTTGCATCGGCGTTTGACCGACCAGGTTGTTGAGGATCTGCGCCACTCGGTGAACGAAGGCTTCCCCTTCTTCTATGTGGACGAGATTAGCAACGAGACCCAGCTGCCCATCGATGAGCAGAAGCTGCGCCAGGAAGGCTTGTTCTCGGCGCTTTTCTTGGAAACGCTCGACGATATGGCTGCAGATCCTGCTGCCACGGTTGCGGCCCTTGAAAGCGAATACGAGAGCTTAGGACTAGGTACCCCCAGGTTTGCGCGTCCTAAGCTCGACAAGATGCTCAAGCAATCAAAAACCATCGTCCTGGATTTGCTGGATTGAGGCGCGCGATGGGAAAAGCAAGTAAAGTCGCAATCGGCAAGAACAAGAACAATCGAGGGCAACACGAGGCTCAAGAACTGCACGGGGCCCAAGAGCAGCACGAGGCCACGAGCCCGGTGTTCCTGGAATATGTGAAGCTTACGAGCTTCGGTGCCTTCGCCAACCGTGTGGTTGGCCCATTCAAGCCGGGTTTGAATTTGGTCTACGGCCCTAACGAGGCTGGCAAGACCACTGTCAATCAGCTTGTTCGCGGCGTTCTGTTCGGCTGGCCACGCTCGCGGGCGTCCGTGAACTCCTACAAACCCGAATCGGCCGAGCGCGTGGGCAGCCTTTTCTTCACCGATGCCAGCACGCGTGAAACAACCGAGCTCAAGCGCACGAAGAACACCGACGAGCTGGACGACGAGTACGGTGTTCTGTCCGACATCGATGCCGACACCTACGACACGATGTTTTTGCTCACCTCAGATGAGCTGCTTGACCTTAAAAGCCACGATGAGGTTACCGCGCACCTGCTCACCGCAGGTTCCGGCACAGGGGCATCTCCTGCGCAGGCCTTATCTGAAATTGATTCGGGAATCCAGGCACTTATGTCCAAATCGGCGCAGCGCCCCAACAGCGTGCCCAACCTGCGCGCCGCCGAGCTTCGCCTGAAAAATCGGGTTTGCGAAGGTGCCGAGCAGTCGGAATCGTACCTTTCCGATCAAAAGCAGCTCGACGAGCTTGTCCCCCGCATGGATTCTTTGGCGCAAAACCAGGAAGACTTAAACGACGAGATTCAGAAAACGCACAACGCACAAGAGCGGCTGCGCGACCTCGACAAGCGTGCGCAGGAGCTTGAGGAAAGGCTCGCCGAAGCGCGCTCGCTCGAAAAGGAAACGACCGAGAAACTCCGCCATCCTCAGGAAAGCGACCAGCATCGCCTTGCCTCTTTGAGCGAGGCGGAGATGTTCCGTCTGGAGGAGGGTTTGTCCGAGCAACAGGCAAGTCTCGATCGCGCCCAGCACGCCTTTGACATCGCCAAGAAAAACGAATCGGCTAGCCGCCTGGCCTATGAGGCGCTGGCGAGCGACCCCGACTTCACCAAGGAACGTCAAAGCGCCAAGCGTCAGCGTAGGGTCAGGTTGGTTTTGTCCATCGTTGTTTCTTTGGTGATGCTTGCCCTCTGCGCCTGGTTTGTTATGCGTGCTTTAGCCAAACCGACCATGACGGCCATCGCCGGTTCTTCGGTCATGCTGATCGGTGCCCTGTTCATTTGCATTGCCGGTTTTGCGACCAACTTCAAGCCAAGCCGCGTCGAAGACGAGATGAACGATCGCTTGAAAAAGGCCGAGTGGGTAAAACGGCAGGATTCCTTGATGTTGGCGGAATGTCAGCGCGAACTTGACGACCAGCAGGCAAAGGTGGAAACCTATCTTTCCGCGCATCATCTGTCCAAGGCTGCGGGCAGTATCAAGCGTGCCCGCGAGCTTCTTGCTAGTGCGCAGCAAAGCAACCAGGATAGGCTCAGCTTCGCTCAAACGAGCAAGGCCGCTAAGTTGCAAATCCAGTCGCTTGAAGAAGAGCTTGGCATTTTGCGCAAGGGCAGGTCGGAACTGTGCGCGGCGTACAAGCTGCCCGCCGACGCCTCCCCTGAAGATTTCGATGCCATTGTGGAGCGCCTGGTTGCCGACCGAAAGCGCGTTATCCAGGTATCCCAGGAAACCAGCCAGCGCACCGGCGAGCTTAAAGAAAAACTTAACATCGCCCTTGCCAGCTGGGATTTCGATGCTGACAAACTCGAGCTCAACCGGGTAAGGACCAACCTCAAGGAAGCGGAGCGCCAGCTAACCTGCCTTCTTTTGGCGCGCGTGAGCCTGAAGCGCGCAATCGCCGATTGGGAAAAGGTCTCGCAGCCTGAGGTTTACCGCCGTGCTTCCGAGCTTTTGGCGCTCATGACCGAGGGCGCGTGGCGCAAGGTTTCCATGGACGCCAACGGCGCAATTCGAGTAACGGACGCCCTGCATACCGTTGAGCGCCCCGAGCATCTATCGATGGGTACCCGCCAGCAGCTCTACCTTTCCTTGCGCATCGCGCTCTTGCTCACCGCCGACGCGGTTGGCAAGCGCCTGCCCGTCATGTGCGATGACATCCTGGTTAATTTCGACGAGAAACGCCGCGCCGGTGCCGTGCGCGCCTTGGCTCAGTTGGCCGAGCATCGTCAGGTGATTTTGTTCACCTGCCACCCAGAGGTGGTCAAGCTGTTTTCTTCGCTGGAACCTTCGGTCAACCATATTGAACTGTAGTATCATTTCCTAGTCATTAGGGGCATTTTGGCGGCCCCTTTGTTCGTTAATGAAAGGCGCTTTGCCGCCCCGGCCGCAAAAGGAGTTTGCACGCTTCGGCCCATTAACGTGACCGAAAGGAATAAAACATGCCTAGTACGGTTTTGGTGGGTACCCAATGGGGCGACGAGGGCAAAGGTAAGATCACCGACCTCATTGCCAGCCATTACGATTACGTGGTCCGTTACGGCGGTGGCAACAACGCCGGCCACACGGTTGTCCACGGCGACACCAAACTTGCTCTTCACCTGATGCCTTCCGGCGTTATGTATGAAAACGCCACCCCCGTTATCGGCAACGGCGTGGTTATCGACCCGGGCGCGCTCGTTAAGGAAATGGCGATGCTCCAGGCCGAGGGCATTTCGTGCTCCAACCTTAAAATCAGCTGCAACGCGCATCTGATCATGCCTTACCACAAGGATTTGGACGGCGCCGACGAGAAGAGCCTGGGCAAGAACTCCATCGGCACCACCAAGCGCGGCATCGGCCCTTGCTACCAGGACAAGGCAGCACGCAAGGGCATCCGCGTTCAGGATCTGATGGACGAGAAAATCTTCCGCTTGAAGCTTGAGACGGCGCTCGCCCAGAAGAACCCTATTCTCGACAAGATTTACGGTATTCATACCTACACCGTCGATGAGATTTGCGACGAGTACCTACCCTACGCCACTATTTTGAAGCCCTTCATGGCAGAAACCACCCAGCTTCTGGCCGAAGCCAAGCGCGCCGGTAAGAACATCCTGTTCGAGGGCGCCCAGGCAACCATGCTCGACATCGACCATGGCACCTACCCCTACGTGACCTCGAGCTCGTGTTCTTCCGGCGGCGCTCCCATCGGCACCGGCGTGGGTCCCATGGCAATTGGCAAGGTCATCGGCATCATGAAGGCCTACACCACGCGCGTCGGCGGCGGCCCTTTCCCCACCGAGCAGCTGTTCCCCGAAAACGGCGGCACGGGCACCGAGGCCGAGGTTGGCGAGCTTCTGTGCTCCGCCGGCCATGAGTACGGCGTGACCACCGGTCGCAAGCGCCGCTGCGGTTGGCTCGACCTGGTCATTGGTAAGTACGCCGTCGATGTTAACGGCCTAACCGACATCGCGCTGACCAAGCTCGATGTCTTGTCCGAGTTCGACACCATCAAGGTGTGCGTGGCCTACGAGCACGAGGGCAAGCGTTACGATTACTGCCCCATGCAGCAGTCGGTTCTTTTCCATGCAAAGCCCGTTTACGAGGAACTTCCCGGTTGGAAGGGCATCGACATCAGCGAGTGCCGCACTTTCGAGGAACTCCCCGAGAACGCTCAGCGCTACATCGAGTATGTCGAGAACTTCGTCGGTGCTCCCATCACGATGATTTCCGTTGCGCCCGAGCGCGACGCGACGATTTATCGCAACTGGTCCTTCGAGTATTAATTAGTACAGGGTGCCCGTGTTTTGGGCACCCTTGTTTTTTCAGGGCCCGTATGCCGGGCGCAGGATTCCTTTAAGAAGGGATGAAGCTATGAATATCCTTGTTTTGGGCAGTGGTGGCCGCGAGCATGCCATCGCATGGGCTTTGGCCAAATCGCCTCGTTGCTCTGAGTTGTTCGTCGCCCCTGGCAACGGCGGCACCTCGAGCTTCGCCACCAATGTTTCTGGCGTGAACGCCGAATCCGGCGAGGAAGTGCTGGCATTCGCCCAGGCCCATAAGATCGATCTGGTGGTTATTGGCCCCGAGGCTCCGCTGGTCGCGGGCGTTGCCGATGTTCTGCGCAAGGCCGGCATTGCCGTCTTCGGCCCCAGCGCCGAGGGTGCTCAGCTTGAAGGCTCTAAGGATTTCAGCAAGCGCTTCATGGCGCGCAACGATATTCCCACGGCAGCATATGCAACTTTCGACGATGCCGATGCGGCCTGCGCCTACGTTGAAGAGCAGGGTGCGCCCATCGTCGTCAAGGCGGACGGCTTGGCCGCGGGTAAAGGCGTCGTTGTTGCCGAGACCGTCGACGATGCGCTCGCCGCGGTTCGCAATTGCTTTGACGGCGGTTTCGGCGCTGCCGGCGCGCGCGTGGTGATTGAGGAATGCATGCAGGGCCCCGAGTGCTCCATGCTCTCCTTTGTTTCCAACGGCGTTTCGCATCCGATGGCTCCCGCGCAAGATCATAAGCGTGCTTACGACGGCGACCTCGGCCCGAACACGGGCGGCATGGGCGTCTACTCGCCCGTTCCCATTGCAACCGAGGAAGAGCTGAAATCGATGCAGGCAATCATGCAGCGCGCCGCCGCGGCCACCAAGGCAGAGTTCGAGTTGGATTACCGTGGCTGCCTGTACGGTGGTTTCATGCTCACCGCGCAAGGCCCCAAGATCGTCGAGTTCAACGCACGCTTCGGCGACCCTGAAACGCAGGTTGTCCTGCCTCGCTTGGAGTCCGACTTGGTTGAGGTGATGCTCGCTGTTGCCGAGGGCAGGCCCGAGGATATTGACCTTGCTTGGTCGGATAAATGGGCGGTAAGCGTTGTTCTAGCAAGTGCCGGCTACCCCGGTTCCTACGAAAAGGGCAAGCTTATTACCGGCATAGATGCTGCCGAGGCGCTTGAAGGTGTGAAGGTGTTCCATGCGGGCACGAAACTTAACGAATCGGGCGAGCTTGTGACGAGCGGCGGCCGCGTTCTCAACGTGGTTGCGCTGGCCGATACTTTCAAGGAAGCGCGCAACCAGGCATATGCCGCGGTTGATTTGATCGATTTCGAGGGCAAGCAATACCGCAAGGATATTGCCGCCAAGGCTTTGAAGGGTCGTAGCGCCTGGGCGTAGCGACCGCTGCTGTGGAGCTGGATTTGCGGCGCTGCGGCAATTGAGTGCTGAAAGAAAATCTTTCTTGACGCACCTTAGAGCTTTGCGTATTATAATTACTCGCGCAAAGCGCACTGATGGTCGGGTAGCTCAGTTGGTAGAGCAGCGGATTGAAAATCCGCGTGTCGAGGGTTCAAGTCCCCCTCCGACCACCATCGAATTCAAAACGCCCCGGAAACCGGGGCGTTTTTCGTTATCCAAGTATTCAACTTGTTAATTTAAGTAGTGCGATTTGCATTGGTGTTGCCTGGCAATGGATTGAAGCTTGCCGCACCATGGTTTCCAGATAGGTTTTTTAAATCGTTTGCATGGCTGCTAAAACCCGGATTAGGCCTGCTTAGCCCCTTGTAATTTTCAAAAAAAAAAATACCCTATTTCATTGATGCTTTAAAAACGCATATGAAGGGTACGTAAATGAACACAGTTGAAGCTCAAAAGACGCTGGCAAAGCGTCTGCTCATCTGCTTTTACGCGATAGTGTTGGTTATCGGCTTGGTGCCTATCAACGCTTGGGCGGAAGGCGATGACGCACAGGACAGCACGAACCAGGAGCAGCAGGTAAGCCAGAACGAAGGCGAGTCCGCTGGCAATTCCGGTGAAGAGGAATCTACCGAGGGTTCCGACTCCGACAAGGCTGGTGACACTACTGCCGACAAGTCTGGCGATGACACCGATTCCTCCGCGGACAAGTCTAAGGAAAGCAAGTCCACCGAGGGTTCCGACTCCAGCGCAAGCAAGGATTCCAGCGAGGATAACGGCAAGTCCACCGCAGGCAACGAGTCCGAAGAGAACAATGACTCTTCCGACCAGAATAGCGATGACGAAGAGTCCACAAACGATTTCACTGAAAATGCCTTTGAGTCTACTGGTGAGAACGGTATCTCCTTGGCATCGGACGAGCAGAAGATTGCTTATTACAATTACAGTAGCCAGCCGTCGAAGCATGACATTTATGACAGGCTTAACTCGTCTTATGATCCCGGAGTCTCTTTCCTTACATTTCAGATTTATAACGCAAAAGGCGAATACCACACTACGCTTGGATATTTTTCTTCTAAAGGGGACTTTACTCTTTCCAACTACGGGCAGTCTGGCTATACAGCAGAATGGGCTGTAACGGGAAAGGGCACTCTGCTTCTTCGCGAGAATGTGAACGTTGATTATCCAGAAGATTATGTAACTTACGATGGGAAGCCACATCAGTGGAAGCCTACGGTAGAGGCCACCGTCAACCCTGATTTCTCTTCCGATAATTACACGGTGAAGTATTCCCGTGATGATAAGCCTGAGGTTGAGACCGATGACTTCACGAGTGCCGGCACTATTTGGGTGAGAATCGACGGTAAGGGCGATTACGCCTACGTTCATGAAACTAGGAAATATACCATCCTCCAAGACGATTCCTTGGCCGTTACCGGTAAGGACTACGAGGGAACTTACGATGGTCAGGAGCATGGTAGCGCAGCCGTACCCAGTGTTATCGATGGTACTACCGTTGAATATTCCACCGACGGTGGCAAAAATTGGTCTACCACAGTGCCTAAGGTGAAGAATGCCTGCGATTCTCTTGATGTTATGGTTCGTGCAACCAATAAAAACTTTGCGAATACAGCAGAGGCTAGCTATACGCTTCAGGTGAACAAGGCTCATGTGGTCGCAAACGTTTCTGGCGAGTCTAAAACCGATACCGAAACTGAATCCAATGCTGTAACTTACGACGGTGAAGAGCACTCGGTTCAGGGTTTCAAGGTTGACGAAATCACGGGCGATAGCGCCGAACTCTACGATAAAAGCAAAATTAAATTGAAGGATGACTTGAATCCTATTGCTAAAGGTACCGATGCGGGTACTTACAAGATGGGTTTGACTAAAGACTCTTTTGTTAACGAGGACGAGAATTTCAATGTCACTTATTTGGTTGACGACGGCGTGTTGACCATCAAGCCCGCTGAGGTGACCGTAAGCGTCACGGGCAAGTCTGACACCCAGACCTACAACGGCGCCGAGCAGTCCGTCTCCGGCTATGAGGTGACCGGCATCGAGGGCGATCAGTCCAGCCTTTACACCAAAGAGAATGTTGCCTTGGCCGAAGGTGCTGCCGCTGAGGCCAAGGGTACCAACGCAGGCACCTACGAGATGGGCCTGACCAAGGATTCCTTCGTCAACAACGACACCAACTTCACGGTCAGTTTCAAGGTTACCGACGGCTCCCTGACCATCGGCAAGCGCGCGCTCGAGCTCAACGATTCCGCCTCCCTTGTCTACAACGGCAAAGAGCAGGTGCTCAACATCGACGCTTCCAAGGTCAGCGGCTTGGTCGAGGGCGATAGGCTGCATCTCTTCAACGCCCAGGTCAAGGGCACCGAGCCCGGCACCTACAATGAGCTTTCCGAGTACACCTGGGATGTCATCAACGACGACCTCAACGTCACTAAGAACTACACGCTCAACGTGACGGGCGAGCTCACCATCACCGAGGCTGACGCCCCTGCGTCCACCGATACCGACAGCACGGACAGTTCCGATAACGAGAGCTCGGACAAGGGCTCCAACAACAGCTCCGACACGGGCAGCGATTCCGCAACCCCGCAGACGGGCGACTTCGCCCAGTTCGCGCTGGGCGGGGCCCTTGCAGTTGCAATCGCGGCGCTGGGCGCCTTCCTCGCCAGCCGCAGGATCCGCGGCGCAAGGCGCTAAGCTATCTGTTGCATAACGGATGAATGAGAGGGGCTCGGCCATTTGGTCGAGCCCCTCTCTTGCGTTTGGGATATGTGGTTTGCGGGTGCAAAGCTTACGTGCGCTTTGATTGCTGGGGGCTAGCCGCCGCCGTATCATGCCGGAGCACTTTTGCTTAGCATCCCGATGGCGCTTCGCGGATGCAATGCTGTCGGGTTGACAGGTTATGCGCGCTAGCTCAGCTATTTCTTACTTCCTGGGTGCCTGCTGCAGAGTCCAGCCGCCGTCGACGAAGATCACCTGGCCGGTGATGTAGTTGCTTTCCTCGCTTGCCAGGAACAGCACCGCGTTGGCGATGTCGTCGGTGACGCCGCGCCTGCCCATAACCAGGGAATCGCACATTGCCGCTTCGGTAGCGGGGTCCGAATAGGTTGCCTTGTTGATGTCGGTTGCGATGGAGCCGGGCGCCACGGCGTTAACGTTGATGCCCAGCTCGCCCAAACCGTGCGCATAGGTGCGGGTAAGCGAGTTCGTACCTGCCTTGCAAAGGTTGTAGAGCGGTGTGTTCTGACCGGTGAGTATAGAACTAACCGAACTGATGTTAACGATCGACTGCCCGCCGCCGTTTTCCTTGTGATACTTGGTAAACCAGTCGCAAGCGAAGAGCTGGCTCTTCAGGTTGGTGTCGATGTTTCGCTGCCACATGTCTTCGGTAAGCTCGCCAACGGGCGTTGCCTCCCAGATGCCGGCGTTGTTCACCAGCACGTCGAGCGCCCCAAAGCGCTTTACCACGGCTTCAAGAAAGGCGTTGATGGAATCCACGTTTGACACGTCGCAGGTTTCGTACATCACGCGATCGTGCTCGCCGTGGGTGAAGGGTTCAAGCTCTGCAAGAAGTGCGTCGATGTTGCGCGGGGAATGGCCGCACAGTGCAACGTTTGCCCCGGCCTCAAGGAACTTCTCGGCACAGCGGCGCCCAATTCCTCGGGCGGAACCGGTGACAACGACTGTTTTACCTGAAAAATCGTAGGAAATCATGAAGCAACCCCTTTCATTCGTGCTATGCATCAAGTATAGACAAATGCACGTGAACAAAGTGTTTTGCTAGAATTAGCAAAACCATCGGCGGCGCGCTGTCGGTGGGTGCTGAGAAAAGGATTATTTAAGCTAAGCCGCCTGATAGGGTGGCTTAATTTAACGAAAAGCCTTGCTCACCGAATTCGCTGGAAAAGCGGGTGTGAGCAACGTTATGAAGAGGTCAAGGCAGATGATTACGTATCAGTCCGGGCATGTGTATGAAAGCGCAAACGAGCTCATTGAAGAGCAGGTTGCCAGCCGCATCAACATGAAAGACCATACGCTCTACGATTTTTCGGAGAACGCGGAGGACTTCGCCAAGAACTACATGGGTTGGACTTCGCTGGCTAGTGAACCCCCGTATTCGATCGATGAGATTCAGGCTTTCGCTGACGAGATGATCTTGCGCGGCATGAACACCGTGGTGCTTATCGGCCAGGGCGGGTCTACCCAGGCGCCTATGACCATGACCAAGTACAACTCGGTGGACTCGAACCTTATCAAGTTCCGTACGCTCGATTCCGTGTCGCCCGCGCGCGTGCGCACCATCATGGCCGGCATCGACGTTGAGCACACCCTGTTCGTGCAGTCCTCCAAATCGGGCAGCACCATCGAGCCGGCGCTTGTTACCAAGGCGATCTTGGACTTCCTGGCGGAAAGCCTTCCCGAAGACGAGATTGGCAACCACTTCATCGCCATTACCGACCCTGGCTCCGACCTGGAGCGGGAAGCTTACGAGCGCGGTTGGGCCAAGGTTTTCTCGGGCGAGCCTACCGTGGGTGGCCGTTACTCCGCGCTTTCGGTGTTCGGCCTGGTTCCCGCCGCTTTGGTGGGCATCCCGCTGCATACCCTTATGGAGAGCGCCGCCGAGGCTGAGCGCATCTGTTCCACGGATTCGTTGGAAAACCCGGCCATTCTTTTGGCTTCCTTTTTGTACGACAACCTGCGTGCCGGCCGCGACAAGTTCAGCTTCCTGTGCCCCAAGCGCGGCCGTGTTTTAGGCCTGTGGGTTGAGCAGCTTATCGCCGAATCGGTGGGCAAGGAGGGCCACGGCATCCTTCCCAATATTGAGATTGACCCGCTGACCTTGTCTTTCGACCCGGGCGACCGCACGGTCATCGTGTACAACACCAAGACCGACCTGTGGGACGAGCGCCAGAATTTCTCGCGCTCCATCGAGTTCGTCAGCCCCACCATTCCCCGCATGGACTTCAAGGTCGACGGCGTGGGCGACTTGGTGGGCCACTTCGTGATGTGGGAGTACGCTACCGCGATGCTCGGTTACCTGATGCAGGTATGCCCCTTCGACCAGCCCGATGTTCAGGTTGCCAAGACCCGCGTGCTTGAGATTTTGAAGGAAGGCCGCCCCAAGCCCACCTGCGTTCAGGGTGGTTTGGTCGGCATCCCTCTGGGCCAGGTTGAGGTTTCCGTTTCCGATGTTCTGCGCGGCGACCTTTGGCGTCTTTCCATCGGCGAATCCCTGCGCGTGCTGCTTGAGAGCATCCGCCCTGGTGACTTCTTCAGCATCAATGCCTTCCTCCCCTTTGCGGGCGAAGGCCGCCGCGAGGCCTTGGAGGAAATCCGCCATGCCATGGCCGACCGCTTCGGCACCGTTTCCTGCCTGGAAATCGGCCCGCGCTACCTGCACTCGGTTGGTCAGCTGCAAAAGGGCGGTATGAACAAGGGCGTTTTCCTGATTCTTTCCTCCGAGGAAGCGCAGGACATTCCCGTGACCGACGAGCGCGCCTCGAGCTTGGGCGAACTTGCCAAGGCTCAGGCGTTGGGCGACTACACCGTTTTGAACGAACGCGGCCGCCGTGCCGTTTACCTGCACCTTCCCGATAACTCCGCGATGACCTTGCGCGCGCTTGCCAAAGCTATCCGCCACACTTTGGCGCAGATGTAAGGTGAGCGCACATGGAAGCTTTGCATGTTCAGGTTAAGGGCATCGTCCAAGGCGTAGGCTTCAGGCCTTTCGTGTACCGGTTGGCTCATGAGCATGGCCTGAACGGTTGGGTGCTCAACTCCGTCGAGGGCGTTTTCATCCGCGTGGAGGGCGACCCAGATGAGCTTGACCGCTTCGTCATCCGTGTTTCCGAGGAGGCGCCGGCGGCAGCTCAGGTGTCGGAAATCGATATCGAGGAAGTTGAGCCGGAGGGTTACGAAAGCTTCGAGATTCATTTTTCGGACGACGTGCCTTCGTTGGATACGACTTTCGTGTCCCCCGACTTGGCAACTTGCGATGCTTGCGTGTCGGAGCTGTTCGACCCGAGCAACCGGCGCTATCGTTACCCCTTTATCAACTGCACCAATTGCGGCCCGCGCTTCACGATTTTGCGGCAGCTTCCTTACGACCGCGCCAACACCTCTATGCGCGCCTTCAAGATGTGCCCGGAGTGCCAAAGTGAATACGACGACCCTGCCAACCGCCGCTTCCATGCCCAGCCCGACGCTTGCTTTGATTGCGGCCCTCAGATTGGGTGGGTGCGCCGTGGGGAGCAAAGCCCTGCTCTAACCGACATCGAGTGGGCAAGCGACCGCGATTCATCCGACAAGATCATCGCCGCCGCCGTTGAGCTTTTGCGCGAAGGCGGCATCTTGGCGCTTAAGGGCCTGGGCGGCTATCACCTGGTGTGCGATGCCGCCAACGAGCAGGCTTTGGCCAACTTGCGTGCGCGCAAGCATCGCGACGGCAAGGCTTTTGCCATCATGCTCGGCAGCCTTGATGAGGTGCGCGAGTTTTGCCAGGTGAACGATGCGGAAGCCGAGCAGCTTGAGCATCCGGCACGCCCCATCGTCTTGCTGAAGAAGCGCCCCGACGTGAGCTTTGCCGCCGGCTTGGCCGATAAGCTCCCCGAGTTGGGCGTCATGCTTCCCGCGACGCCCTTGCAGCATCTGCTTGTTCATGATTTCGGCGGGATGCTGGTTATGACCTCGGGCAACCTGCATGACATGCCCATCGTTACCACCGAGGCTGAGCTTTTCGAGCAGCTTGGCTCCATCGCCGACGGCTTCGTGGTAAACAACCGTGAGATTATCAGCCGCTACGACGACTCCGTGTTAAGGATTTTAGACTTGGGCGAAGCGGGCTACGTGACCCAGTTCGTCCGCCGGGCGCGAGGCTATGCCCCCGCGCCGCTTGACCTGGAGCCCGCCGCCGAAAATCCTGCAGGCGAAGCTTCGGCTAGCGGGGAGTCCACCGACAAGGCTTCTGCCGCAGAGCCGCATCAGCTTGCCGACCTTGTTGCCGCCAATCGCTGTGTTTTGGCGGCAGGCCCCGAGCAAAAGAACACCTTCACCTTCGCCCGCGGGGGGAAGGCCTTCAATTCTCAACATCTGGGCGACTTGGAGGATGCTGCATCGTTTGATGCCTGGCTTGAGACCATGAAACTCTACGAGCACCTGATGAATTTCAACCCCACGGTGCTCGTTGCCGATGCGCACCCCGAGTATCTGCCGAGCAAATGGGCACGCGAACAGGCTAAATCACAAAAGCTTCCTTTGCTGGAATGCCAGCATCACCACGCTCACATTTTGTCGGTGATGGGCGAGAACAAGCTTGCCGGCCCTGTGTGCGGCATTGCCTTCGATGGTACGGGCTATGGTTTCGATGGCTCCATCTGGGGCGGCGAGGTTCTGCTTTGCAACTTGCAGGCCTTCGAGCGCTTTGCCAACTTCGCCTACTTCCCCCTGCCCGGCGGGGCTGCGGCGGTTAAGAATCCCGATCGCACCGCCTTCGGCGCGCTGTGGGCCTTCGACCTGCTTGAACATCCCGGCGCCAAGCCGCTGCTCGATCGCCTGTCCACAAGCGCCGAGCTTTTGGAGCAGATGATCGAAAAGGGCATCAATTCGCCCATGACCTCCTCGGTCGGGCGTCTGTTCGACGCGGTTGCCGCTCTTACGGGCGTGTGCAGCAAGCCCAGCTACCAAGGCGAAGCGGCCATTTTGCTTGAGGCCCTTGTGCACCAAGGTATTGACGAAGGGTCCCTTGACCCTTCCAACAACGAGGCCTACCCCATCGAGTTGATAAAGAACACGGCAACGGAGAGCTCGACCGCGCAGGATACCTCGGTGGTTTTGTTCGATGCGGCTTCTGCCTTCAAGGCCCTTCTTGACGATGTGGCTGCCGGCACGGCACCCGCGCTCATTGCCCAGCGCTTCCATAACGCGATGATCCAGGTGATCTTGCAGGCGGCGCAACTGGTGTACAACGTCTACGGCGTGACCACGGTTGCCCTGGGCGGCGGCGTTTTCCTTAACCGTTACCTTAGCGAGCGGGCGGTTTCGAGGCTGATAGAGCTCGGTTTCACGGTTGCTCTGAACCGCGAGCTTCCACCGAGCGATGCGTCCGTTTCGTACGGGCAGGCAGTGTTAGCATTGAATGCACACGAGCCTTTTGAAGAGGAGTGATGAATAATGTGCCTGGCTATCCCCGCACAGATTTCCGAGATCACCGATGACCATCTGGCCATCGTCGATATTTTGGGCGTCAAGCGCGAATGCTCGCTGGATTTGACGCCCGCGGCCCAGGTGGGCGATTTCGTTTTGGTTCACGCTGGCTTCGCAATTGAGGTTGTTTCCGAGGAATACGCGCAGGAAACGCTTGATCTTATTCGCGAGATTCCCGAGCTCGCCGACGTCGAGGGGCTGTAAGCATGCAGGTCGCCGATCTTAACCAGTTCAAAGACCCTGAGCTCGCCAGCGGCCTTATCCATTCGATTCAGAAATGGGCGCCCGAGCAGGCAACCTTGATGGAGGTTTGCGGCACTCATACCGTTGCCATCGCGCGTAACGGCCTGCGCACGATGATGCCCAAGGGCACCCGCCTGGCTTCAGGCCCCGGCTGCCCGGTGTGCGTCACCTCCAACAAAGACATCGACACGGTCATCGCCTTGTCACGTGTCCCCGGGGTAACCATCACCACCTTCGGCGACATGACGCGCGTCCCCGGTTCCACTTCAAGCCTTCTTAAAGAACAGGCCGAGGGCCGCAACATCCGCATCGTCTATTCCCCGCTCGACGCCTTGCGTTATGCGCAGGAACACCCTGATGAGCAGGTTGTTTTCGTTGGCGTTGGCTTTGAGACGACCACTCCCTTGGTGGCAATGGCCATCAAGCGCGCCCGCGCTTTGGGCCTGAAGAACTTCAGCGTCTTCGTTGCTCATAAAAACATGCCGGGCGCCCTTGAGACGATCGTCTCCGACCCCAAGCTCAAGATCGACGCCCTTATCCTTCCCGGGCATGTTTCTACTATCATCGGCGCCAAGCCTTATGAGTTCCTTGCAAAAAAGTACGGGATTCCCGGCGTTATCACCGGCTTCGAGCCGGTGGATGTGCTGCAGGGCATTGCGATGCTCATGCGTCAGCTGCACGAGGGCCGTGCCGAGATCGAGATTGCCTATGCCCGTGGCGTCATGCCCGAAGGCAACCCCGTGGCAATCGCCGCGATTGACGAGGTGTTCGAAACCGTGGACACCACCTGGCGTGGTCTGGGCGTTATCCCCGGTTCAGGCTACGCGGTGCGCCCCGAGTTCGCCGAGTTCGACGCATTCCGTCGCTTCGAGCCCGAGGTCGAGCCAACGCAGGAACCGCGCGGCTGCCGCTGCGGCGACGTGCTGCGCGGCATGATGACCCCCGCCGAGTGCCCGCTGTTCCGCCGCGTGTGCACGCCGGAAAACCCGGTGGGCCCCTGCATGGTTTCCTCGGAGGGCTCCTGCGCCGCATATTTTAGGTACCTGTAGAGCCAATTTGGTGCCTATAGGTGCTAGGGGTATAATTCTTCTGCTGTGCATTTTCGCAATGTCAGCTTGCAAGCCTTGCCGCATCACGCAACATCAACCAACCAGACATGCTGCAAGGAAACAGGCGAAGAACCACCACGTTGGATATCGGTGGTTAATTGAGCCTAGGACATCGGAGGGTTTTTGGCTGCAGCCAAAACACATAGAAGAAAGTATGGCGCGCTCAACATCGTCTTGATCGCCGTCGTCGTGGTTTTCGCGCTGGCGGCTCTTTCGCTTAGCGCGGTAACCAAGGCGCAAGGTTCGGGCGAGGTCGATTCCTCCACCATCGGTGTTGGCCAAAACCAATCAAGCACCACGCAACTCGATGCCTCTCAGCGTTTCCAATCCACCACCGTCTCCGACGTCACCGACGTTGAGGACGTTACCAAGGGCGCCCAGCGCACCATCACCGTCGAGGACCCGGACCCTGTTGTTGTGCCCATCGCCATCGATCGCACCAATGAGCTTGCGGTCGAGATGGCTAACAAGTACTGCACGCTCGATCCTTTGCCTACCGCAAAGCACATCGCGCCCGACACCTCCGACGGCACCTGGTCAAGCGGCATCGCAAGCGCCTACTCCATTGCCGACAACGACGACGGCAAGGGCAACTTCGGCGTGACGGACACCGCTTCGGGCATCGATCTGAGCTCCGAGAGCATCACCGTGGCCGTCCCTGAGAGCGAATCCTGGCGACTCGGCCAGATTGCCGAGGTCTGCTACGACGGTAAGGTCGTCATCGCAACGGTCACCGACACCGGCGGCTTCGCCAAGTACGGCCGCGCGCTCGACTTGGCGCCCGGCGTATACAAGGCTTTCGGCTTCGATTCCGTTGCCGATTGGGGCACGCGCACCGTAAGCTACCGCTTCCTTTCCTAAGGAGCCTTCATGGGCAACGTTATCGTCATCGGTTGCGGGCGAGTCGGCTCCAGACTCGCCACGATGCTTTCAAGCTACGACAACAACGTCACGGTGATCGACCGCGATGAATCGGCCTTCGCTTCGCTGGGCCGCGATTTCAACGGATCGACCATCGTCGGAACCGGCATCGACGAGGCCACGTTGCAGCATGCGGGCATCGAGGAATGCGATTTCCTTGCCTCGGTTACCCAGTCCGACAACACCAACCTTATGTGCGTCGAGATCGCCAAGCGTCTCTACGATGTTCCCAATGCCATCGCCCGCCTGTACAACGTCGCTCATGAGCGCACGTATTCCCAGCTGGGAATCGACTACGTATGCGGCACGGCGCTGGTGGCCGAGGAAATTTTCTCGAAGGTCATGTCGGGCGTGGGCGACCACATAACCACCTTCGGCGATTACGAGATTCTGCAGTTCGCGCTCGACCTAAGCGCAACGGGCAAAGATTCCATCACCGTGGGCGAAATACAAAAAGACCATATCATCCGCGTGTGCGCCTTCGAGCGCGCCGACGGTTCATCTTCATCCTTGCCCACTTCGAAGTCGGTTTTGCGCCAGGGCGATTGCGTGCTGGTTGCCGTGCGTCACGGGATGTCGGGCAAGCTTTCTCGATTTATGCAGGTGTAGTTATGTATGTCGTAATCGCAGGTGGCGGAAAGATCGGCCAGTACCTTGCCGGCGTTTTGCTGGGGGACGGCAACGATGTTGCGATCATCGAGAAGGAAGCGGCCATTGCCAAGCATCTTTCCGAGGAGCTGCGCGGATCCATCCTGGTTATCAACGGCGACGGTTGCGAGACCACCGTTCAGGAATCGGCCGGCGTTCATCGGGCGGATGTTTTCGTAGCCATCACCGGCCGCGACGAGGACAATCTGGCGGCCTGCGAGATTGCCGACCGCTTGTATAAGGTTCCCCGTTGCGTCGCGCGCGTCAACAGCCCGAAGAACCTGCGCATCTTCCGCCGTTTGGGCATCGAATGCATTTCATCGACCAGCCTGATCGCACGCATGATCCAGGAAGAGGCAACGGTCGGTTCGATGACGGTCGCCGTTTCCTTGACCAACGACGACTTGGCGCTTGAAAGCGTCATGACGCCGCGTGTGTTCAAGAAAAACGATTCGGAGCAGGGCATTTCCGCGCTCGATTTGGACGAGCACTTCGAAGACGGCATCCGCCTGGTGGCGGTGAACCGCGGTGGTGATATCGAGGTCGTGGGAACGGAAACTCGCATTCTTCCCGGTGACCATGTAATCTTGGCTGCAGATACCGACAAGCTTGAATTCGCGCGTCGCGTTATCAAGGGGCTTTAGGGGCTTTAAAGGAAAGGGACTTCAATGATCGGTCGTTACACCCGCCCTGCCATGGGCGCTATTTGGGAACTCCAGAACAAATTCGAGATCTGGCAGGAAATCGAGGTGCTTGCCTGCGAAGCTCAGGCCGAGCTTGGTCAGATCGGCATCACCAAGGATGAAGCCGCCTATATCCGCGAGCACACCAATTTCACGGTTCCCGAAATCGACGAGATCGAGAAGGTCACCAATCACGACGTCATCGCCTTCAAAACGGTCATGGCCAATTACGTCAACGCCGATATTCCCGAAGGTGAGCCCAAGCCCGGCCGCTGGATTCATTTCGGCATGACCTCTTCCGACCTGGGCGACACCGCATTGAGCTATCAGGTTACCCAGGCGCTCGACATCATTCTTGAGGACGTTAAGCAGCTCGGCGAGACCTGCAAGCGCCGCGCCTTCGAGATGAAGGACGTGCTGTGCGTCGGTCGCACCCACGGCATCCACGCCGAACCCATGACTTTCGGCATGAAGTTCGGCTCTTGGGCATGGGCCTTGAAGCGCGCGCAGACCCGCCTTGAGCAGGCCCGCGAGGTAAGCGCAACGGGTGCCATCTCGGGTGCGGTGGGCACCTACTCCAACATCGACCCCTTCGTCGAGGAATACGTGTGCGAGAAACTCGGCCTTACCCCCGACCCCTTGTCCACGCAGGTTATTGCGCGTGATCGCCATGCCGGTGCCATGTCCGCCCTGGCCGTGACCGCCTCCACCCTGGAATCCATCGCCATGCAGGTGCGCCTGCTTCAGCAGTCCGACGTGATCGAGGCTGAAGAGCCCTTCACCAAGGGCCAGAAGGGTTCGTCCGCCATGCCCCACAAGCGCAACCCCATCACCGCGGAGCGCGTGTGCGGCCTGTCTCGCGTGGTTAAGGCGAACACCCAGGTGGCCTTTGACAACGTGGCCCTGTGGTACGAGCGTGACATTTCTCATTCCGGCGCCGAGCGCGTTGCCCTGGCCGACTCCTTCATCGCCCTGGACTACATGTTCAGCAAGATGCAGTGGATGCTCGACGGCCTGCAGACCTACCCCAACAAAATGGAGCACAACCTTTGGCGCACCAAGGGCCTGATTTTCTCGTCCAAGGTGCTTCTTGCCCTGGTGCAGACGGGTCTTACCAACGAAGAGGCTTACGTTATCGTTCAGCGCAACGCCATGGCGGTTTGGGACGACATCCAGCAGGCGGTCGACGGCCCCAGCTACCGCGAGCGCATCGAGGCCGACCCCGATGCCGCCTGCATTGCCGATAAGCTCGACGAGATCTTCGACCCGTGGGCCTTCCTTACCCGCAAGGATCGTGTGTTCGATCGCTTGGAGAGCCTGGAGTTCTAGGAAATCCAAAAGCTCATGCTTGAAACCAAGAAGCTCATGTTCGTTGCGGCGGCATGGGCTTCTTCTTTTGTGCGCTGATGTTTGGGCTTCGTTTGTTGCTGGGCGTGGGAAGTCTGACAGGCAGCCTGGCGTACGGCTTTGAGCAGGTGCGGCCTGGGTGCCGCCGCTTGAGATTCGTAAGCTAAATGCGGCAGGCAGCATCCCTTCCGGGCGCACATGTCGTACAATCACCCCTAACAAAGCGTGAAAGGATGCTTATGGAAGAGTACAAGAAGGAATTCATCGAGTTCATGGTTGAGAGCCAGGTGCTCAAGTTCGGTTCGTTCACTTTGAAGTCCGGCCGTCAGAGCCCCTTCTTCATGAACGCCGGCGCTTACGTTACCGGCGACCAGCTTCATCGTTTGGGCTTGTACTACGCCCGTGCCATCCATGACAACTTCGGTGACGACTTTGACGTAGTCTTCGGCCCTGCCTACAAGGGAATCCCCCTGTCGGTTGTTACCGCGATGGCTTACCACGAGCTCTACGGCAAAGAGGTTAAGTACTGCTCAAACCGCAAAGAGGTTAAGGACCACGGCGAGGGCGGCAATCTTTTGGGCCATGTTCTTGAAGATGGCGACCGCGTGGTCATGGTCGAAGACGTTACGACTTCCGGCAAGTCCATCGACGAGACGCATCCCATCATCACCGCTGCCGCCGACATCGAGATTAAAGGTCTGATCGTTTCCCTGAACCGCCAAGAGGTGGGCAAGGGTGGCGTTAAGTGTGCCTGCGACGAGGTTTCCGAGAAGTACGGCTTCCCCACAGCGGCAATTGTCACGATGTCCGAGGTCACCGAGTATCTGTACAACCGTGAGGTTCAGGGTAAGGTGCTTATCGACGACGAGATGAAGAAGGGTATCGACGCTTACTACGAGCAGTACGGCGCCAAGGAATAAGCGGCGCTTCAACATAAGGCTTCGCATAACGAAAAGACCTCGCTCCCACGGAAGGGGCGAGGTCTTTTGCTGTGAAAAACAAAAGGTTCTCTCGACGTGCGTTTAGCGGTTTGCTCAACCCTGGTTCCAAATTGTCTCGAAGTCATCGGGTTCCAGCGTGAGGACGGCCATGGTGTATCCCTCATCATCGAGGAACTCGACTTCGTATCCCTCGGAGGGCTCGCTAAAGCACATGACCACTGTTCCTTCGGCTCCTATGGGCAAACTATCCCCAGTGAAGGATTTCTTCAGTCGTACGATATCTCCAACGTTAAGCATTTTTCCTCTCTTTCATGACAAAAGCGGTTGTTAGCTCAGGTTCCAATTTTTCTGGACGGACAATCCAACCTGTTTCAACGGTTACTGTTCGTCCGTTGTTTCCCTCGACAGGAATGCGCACCGTCCATCTTTGACCGTATTTGTCGCGCTTACCCTTGATGGTTTTATGGTAGGGCACCTTTTCGCGGATCTGACGCTCAAGTTCTGAGGCATCATCACTGGTGAAGCCAAGAGCTTTCTTGAACACTCGAGCCTTGTTCTTGCCTGCGGGATGGTCGGGATTGAGCGCATACCCCTTGAGTTTTCTTTCCGTGTTGATGCCCACATTGGAAAAGGAGGGCTCTGTGTCCAAGACAGTATTTAGGAGCGCCGCCTCGTTTTCGGCGACTTTGGCCATATACTCCGTTTGCTCCAAAGTAGTTTGAGGCGAGCCTGTGGTGCCATGGGCATAACCTGAATTGCTACCTCTCATTGGTGTCACCTGCTTTGGACTTGGCGCTGACTGCAGCCTTGGCCATGTTGCGCTCTTTTAGGACGTTCATTGGAACGACAACCTTGATTCCGTGCTCGCGGGCATACGAGAAGATGTCGTTCACCGCCGCATCGTCCTTGCATACGTCATAGACGATAATGACGTGCAGGTCGAGCGTATCAACTGTGAGCTCCACAATCTGTTTAAGGATTTCGCGCTCTATAGGGTTATTTACGTAGCCTTTAGTGGAAAAAGCGACCACATGACAATCCATTAGTCCATCGAGTGCGAAAGCGGTGCTCGCAGGCGTGGGCACTGTTATGAACGGGATGACTACCGCTCCGAGCTCGAGCGTAAGCCACAGCCCTACCACTCGGGCCTTCTTGAGGCGGTAGTGTTCCTCTATGTCGTCAACATCGCCAAATTGGGAGTAGTCGGGAGTGAAGAAGATTTTCACTCCTTCGTATCGCTCGCGATATTCATCAAGGAGCTTCTTGTCGTTGTAGTAAATCGCGTTGTAGAGACCATGGATGCCATCGAACTCATTGTCGTACTGCCAATAACCGATGGCTGTGAGTGGTGTTCTGTGATAGGTCGAAGGTTGGCTGTGCAGAGCGATGAAATCAGGCAGAACATTGGTGTTGCAGGCTAGAGCTGGTAAGTCATGGATGCCGGCAGAACGGGTCTTGTTGGTGTACTCAAGGTAGCTGAGGTTGAGTTTGCGGCGCAGGTCAACGGGGATCGTTGCAAAGCTTCCGTCTGGCCTGATTACTTTAGCGTTGCGTTTCATGGCTGCGCCTCCCGTCAGCTGGAGACGCCGAGATTCGAACAGTCATACTGTTGTTCTTTCGTGAAAATCATATTCGAACTTTGGTTGCGAAGAATTTCTCGAAAGGTGATAATGCGTCTTGTTCTGGAAGGCACATCGCCTTTCGAGAGGGCGTCAAGCGGCGGCAACCGCTAGGCGCCCTTCTTTATGCGTAGAACGCGTTTTATAGGTTCATCGCTTCCTCCTCTAATGATGGTGAACAAGGATTCGAGCTTGAGTTCGTAATCGGTGGTGGAATTGATGGATTGCCATTTTCGATAATAGCTCCAAGAATTCAGCGCACTTTCAGAGCTTAAGTCGAAGGCGCGGGCTATCTCGATATAGTCGTTAGGTTTGATTAAGTCCACTAATGATGGAGGAGCTATCGCGAACTTCGCAAAAAAGTTGGCTTCAGCCTCGGCCACATCGCTTTCCTGCAAGTGACCAAGGACTATATGGCCAATCTCGTGGAGAATGGTGAACCGGACGTGGCCATAAGGCATCTCGTCGTTGTAATAGATGTACCAAATCGAGGGCGCCCCAGGTTGTTCGAGGAGGTATTTGAAGCCGCTCTTGCTTTTCTTGAGGCATGCAGCTTTTCCCGCTTCACTGAGTTGGCTGTAAGCAACGAGGTGTATCCCAAGCTTGCGTGCTATGGCGAACGGATCAATCGGAATAGACCTCTCGCCAGTTAGTTCAAAGGTTTCGACTACCTTGCGTTTGATTTGCTCGTAGCGAAAGCCGGGTAATCTCATTAAAGCCCCTTCTCTTTGGTTGCCTGGAGAATGGTGAGAATAAGCTCGTTCCGCTCATCCTGCGTCATATCGGCTGCCGTGCGGGCGCACAGTTCTTTCACGGTTCCGAAAGGGGTTTTGAAGCCGTCTTCCATGCCTAGCAACGCTTCCGATGTAGTGTGCAGAACCGTTGCGATGTTGGCGAGCATTTCCGCGCGCGGCTCCCGCTCGCCCTTGATGTATTTGGAAATCGCTGACTCTGTAGCGCTAACACGAGCAGCAAGTTCTTTTTGTGTCATGCCTTGCTCCTTTAACAGGCAGGCGATCCGTTTACCCATTTCTTGTCTTCTGTCCATGATTGCCCTCCTTTTAGTGGGACAATAATATAATACAAATTATAATTTCGTCAAGTTATAAGCAAACGAGGTTCTATTCTCTTTTCGGAAGGGGTTTCCTCGGTCGAGAACATGGCTGTTGGCTTCATACAGCAAAAGACCTCGCTCCCACGGAAGGGGCGAGGTCTTTTGCTGTGAAAATGTATGTTTAGCTAAGCCTGCGGGAAGCGCGTTTTTTGCGCGGCGTTTGCCGGCTGGCGCTTACTCCATCTCCAGGTCGGAAACTTCGAGCGGCATGGGCTGGCCGGTCCAGAGCTCGAACTGCTTGGCGCCCTGGTAGAAGAGCATGGACAAGCCGTTTGCGTACTGGCAGCCGGCTTCCTTGGCAAGCGAGAGAAGCTTGGTTTCCGCCGGCGAGTAGATGGCGTCTTGCACGGCCATGCCAGCGGGGAAGTAGCTGGCGTCGGGGACGACGCTTTGGCCCTCGAGCTCGGCCATGCCGACGTTGGTGGTGTTGGCGAGCATCTGCGCCGTGGACATTTCTTCTTTAAGAAGATCAAGATCGTTCAGGTCGCACAGGCGGGCCTTGCAGGAGCTTTTCTCGTTAATGAGCGCGACGGTTTCGGCGGCGTGGCCCCAAGACTTGCCGCCCGCGCGGTTGAAAACGACGAGCTCGCCCAGCTCGCAATCCATGGCGGCGGTGATGGCGACGGCTGCACCTGCGCCGCCCAGGCCCAAAAGAACCATCTTGTTGCCCTTAACGGTAACGCCCATGTCCTCGAAGGACTTGAGCATGCCGTAGCCGTCGGTGTTGTAGCCGGAGAGCACGCCGTCGTCGTTGACGACCGTGTTGCAGGCGCCAATCATCTGGGCGGTTGGGTCGATGCGGTCGAAGTGGGGCAGGCAGGCGATCTTATTGGGCATGGTCAGGCTGCATCCGCGAATTCCCAAGGTGCGCACGGCGGCCAGGCAGTCGCCGATCGTCTGCTCGTTGGCGGTGAAGGCGACGTAGGCGTAATCGAGCCCGGCCTTGGTGAAGGCCTTGTTGTGAAGCTTGGGCGAGAAGCTGTGCTTAACGGGGTCGCCGAAGACGCAGCAGACTCCTGTTCGTGCGGTGATTCGTGAGGTCATGGATGCTCCTTGTTCCTTCGATCGCTTTGCGCCTGCGAAGCCATGTCAGTCTTGCCGGATTAGCGGCCATGCGCTGCCGGCGCGTTGCCAAGCTATGTGGTGGGTAAAGATGTTCCTCATTATAGGCTGCATCGGCATTCCAGTTGCTGAGTGTTTGCCCAGCGAGCATTTAGTTTTATGGAATCAATGGAGCTTAGCCAAGCGGGCACGCTCGTTAACATCGACACCGGCGCGCTGATTGTTCATTGCGAGCAATCTTTGTCACCAATAGGCTAATTCGTGCATGAAACGAACATTCATGTATCAAACGAATGAAAGGAGCTCAGGTGAAAAGGATTATCGCTTGCCTGACCGTTATGACCGCCGCGCTTGCCTTGGTGTTCACACTGGCCGGCTGCGGAAGTGCCGATTCCTCGAGCAAATCCAGCTCTGAGACCAAGTCGGTGACCATCGGCACCTTGGCCACCGAGGATATCCTGCCCATGTGGGTTGCCGATAGCGAGTCGCTGTTTTCCGATGCCGGC
The DNA here is from genome assembly GCA_963635145.1 of Oscillospiraceae bacterium. GTDB lineage: Bacteria > Actinomycetota > Coriobacteriia > Coriobacteriales > Eggerthellaceae > Anaerotardibacter. The sequence continues at coordinate 45,831 of CAVHFE010000005.1, read as the reverse complement.
ATCGACGCCACGGTGACCACCTTCCAATCCGCCACCGAGCTCATCGCCGCCGTTAATGCGGGAGAGGTCGACCTTGCCATGACCGACCCCATGGTCACCGCGTCGCTCTATGCTTCCGGCACCGACGTGCAGGTTTCCTGGGTCACCCTGGGCATGGACGCCAAGCAGGGCCGCTTCGGCATCATGACCTCCGACAGCTCCATCAAGAGCTTGAAGGATTTGGCGGGCGTGCCCATCGGCGTTGGCTCCAACACCATCCTTGAGTACGTCATGGACACGCTGATGGAGAATGCCGGCGTGGATGAGGACGACATCAAGGTCGAGGAGTTGCAGAAGCTTCCCGTTCGCTACGAGTCCATGGCATCCGGCCAGGTTAAGGCTGCGGCCCTGCCTGCAAGCTTGCTGGCCTTAGGCGAGGCAAACGGCTTCAAGGTCGTTGCAGACGACACCACGGGTGAGAACATCTCCCAGTCGGTCATGATCGTTCGCTCCGAGTTCGTGAGCGACGAAGCCGGCCAGAACACGCTTGAGGCCCTTAAAGATGTTTGGAACAAGGCGGTCGAGAAGATCAACGCCAACCCCAGCGATTACCGCTCCCTCCTTGCCGAGAAGGCCAACCTTTCCGACGCCATCGCTGAAACCTACGAGGTAAGCGAGTATCCCACCTGCCAGCTCCCCGAGCAGAAGATGGTCGACAACGTTCTTGCCTGGATGAAGAAGAAGGGCTACCTTGACGAAGGCATCACCTACGATGCGGAAAGCGGCTGCTTCAAGGGTCGTAGCTAAGAACCCGTTTGCTTAAGTAAAATCAAGGACCAAGGCAAGGCGAGCCTTGGTCCTTGTTCTTGTTTACAGAGGAGCTTCAGTTTGCTTGTTTTCGATAGGCTGGTAGTTGACTACCGTAGTGATGTTACAGGTCAGGCGACCATGCGTGCGCTTGATGGCTTGAGCTTGGAGCTCGCGCCGGGCGAGGCCGTTTCCATCATTGGGCCTTCGGGCTGCGGTAAATCGACCTTGCTGCGCCTTGCGGCGGGTCTGATGCAGCCAAGCTCGGGCACGGTGAGCCTTGATGGTGAAAAGCTTAAAGGCCCTCGGTCGGACACGGCCTTGATCTTGCAGGATTACGGTCTGCTCCCCTGGAAATCGGTGTTCGCCAACGCGGAGCTGGGCTTGAAAATCGCCCACGTTGCCGCGCCGGAGCGAAAGAAGCGCACGCTTGCGGCTCTGGAAAAAGTGGGCTTGGCGGGTTTTGAGAAGCGCTACCCTGCGGAGCTTTCGGGCGGAATGCAACAACGCCTGGCCTTGGCGCGCGCTCTTGCCATGGATGTGAACCTTCTTTTAATGGACGAGCCTTTGTCGGCCTTGGATGCGTTGATGCGCGAAGAGTTGCAAGATACCCTGCTTGACCTGTGGAAAAGCTCGAAGCATAGCCAGATTTTGGTGACTCATTCCATCGAGGAAGCGGTGTTCTTGGGGCAGCGCATCGTGGTCATGTCGCCCAGACCGGGGCGTGTGCTTGGGATTGTGGACAACCCCGAAATGGGTGCGCGTTCCTACCGTAGCGATGATGTGTTCTTCGAGCGTTGCAAGAAGGTGCGCTCCTTGCTTGATGCAGGTGTGGCGCAGGCTGCCGAGCAGGAAAAGGGGGCTTCCCATGAATAATGCGATCAAGCAGGTGCTTTGCTATGTTTTCGGCATCTTTTTCGTGTTGGCTGCCTGGGAGCTGGGCTCGCTCGCCCTGAACACTCCCGCTTTCCCTACTCCGCAGGAAACGGTTCCGGTGCTCTGTCGCTATGCCGAGGCCTTGGTTCCTGATTTCTGCATCAGCCTGCATCGTGTTGGCTTCTCGCTGGTGGTGGGCACTGCGCTGGGCTTGCCTTTGGGTTTGTTCCTGGGCCGTTCGCGCAAGGTAGATGCGCTCTTCGCGCCCGTTTTGTACATCTTGTACCCGCTGCCCAAGATCGTGATCTTGCCCATCTTGCTGGTTTTGTTCGGCCTGGGCGGCACACCGAAGATTGTCCTTATCACTTTGACGATTTTCTTTCAGGTGGTCATGGTCATGCGCGACGCCGCTAAGGCAATCCCCGAGCCCATGATCGAATCGGTGCGCAGCCTGGGCGGCAGCAAGCTCGACGTATGGCGCCACGTCATCCTGCCTGGCACTCTGCCCGAGCTTTTCACCACCCTGCGCGTTTCTACGGCTATTGCCATCGCCGTTTTGTTCTTCAGCGAGTCGATTGCGGGTTCCACCGGCGTGGGCTATTTCATCATGAATTCCTGGGCCATGGTCAACTACCCGCGTATGTTCGCGGGCATTATCGCGCTGGCTATTTTGGGCGTGCTCATTTACCTGTTCTTCGATTTGTGCGAGCGCAGGCTCACCCGTTGGCGCCGTGCGGGGCAGCGCTGGTAAAGCCGTAACGCTTGAACAAGGAACGTCTAAGCAAGGAACGCCGAAGCGCCGCCTGGGAAACGCCACCCGGGCAGCCCCGCTCCGGAAACCTTGCCCCGTGCGCAGGGTTTGAGGGGCGAAAGCCTAACATGGTATCGTTTCGAGCATGAGGAAACGCACCCAACAAACCGAGCGTACCAAGGCCGACATCGAGCAGGCTTTCTGGCGCCTGTACGCGCAAAAGCCCATCGAGAAGATAACGGTTGCCCAGGTCTGCGAGCTCGCCGGATACAATCGCGGCACCTTCTACCTGCACTTTCAGGATGTTTACCAGCTCTTGGAGATAATCGAGGACCGCTTTTTGCAGGGCATGGTCGCCTGTGTTGAGTCGTGTATGAAGCGCTTGTCCGACGACGGCTCGAAGCTTGCGCGCATTGCCGCTTTGGCCGAGGTGGTTGCTTATTACGAGCGCAACAAGCGCTACATCGTGGTTTTGCTAAGCGACACGGGCGACCCTTCTTTTCTGATCGAACTTAAGCAGGGGCTCAAACCTTTATGGCGCAAGTACGTGGTTGCCGAAACCGGCGAGCATTCCGAGCAGGAAATCGACTTGATTTTGGAATATACCCTCACGGGGACCTTGTTCATGATCTCGCGTTGGCTGCAGGACCCAGGCGATATATCGAAATCCCAGATCGGCCGCCTAATCTATGATGCGGCAATCCGCGACGTGAGCCTGCGCGCCGCGCAATAGGAGAAGCAATAAGAAAAGAAGTTTTGAGGCCAACTTTGCGTTAGGCTTCGGGCAAGGTGGGGTGAAGCGGACTCTTGCTTGTCTTAGCCCAGGTGCTTTGACGCTGCCTACGTACTGAACGCGCACCTTGCGGCTAAAGGAACCGGGAAGCTCGCGCCTTCGTCCTATTTGCCCAAAGGAAGCTTAACGGTGAAGACGGTGAGCTTGTTGTCGCTTGCCGCCCCGATGGAGCCGTGGTGTGCCTCGACGATCTTCGCGGCGATGCTCAATCCCAGGCCATGACCGGCGGCATCGCTATGGGTGCGTGCTTTGTCGGCACGGTAGAAGCGGTCGAACACGTGTGGCAAATCTTCAGCGGGAATCTGCGCGCCCGAATTTGACACGCTTAACAGCGCCTGGTTTCCTTCCTTCTTCAGAAGAACGTTAACCTGCCCACCCTTGCCCGCGTATTTGCAGGCGTTTTCGAGCAGGGTGTTCACCAGGCGGTCGATCTTGTTCTCGTCGCCTTGAAGGACGATGCCTTCCTCAACCTGGTCGGTGATGGTGATGCTGTTTTCCCAGGCCAGCGATTCAAATTGCAAAAGCGTGCCCTCGACGATGGTGGAAAGGTCTATCTGCGAGAACTGGTGGCTTTCGGGCAGGCCTTCGTCAAGGCGCGCAAGGGTGAGCATGTCGTCAACCAGACCCTGCATGCGCTTGGCCTCGTGCTCGGTGCTTTCGAGCCATTGCGATTGGCTTGCCACGCTCGAATCCGCGTGTTTCTGTACGAGCGAGGTGTTGGCCAAAATAACCGTGAGCGGGGTCTTCAGCTCGTGCGATGCGTCCGCCACGAAGTTCTTCTGCGCCGTCCAGGATTCCTCGACGGGTTTTAGGGCCCAGCGGCTGAAGTACAGGCTGATGATGAAGAAGACGACGAGCGCGCCGAGCCCCGCTAGAACAAGGATCACCGCAAGCTGCTGCCAGCCTTGGATGGAGCTCATGTCGGCGTAGGCGACGTAGGCGGTGTCGCCGATGAAGGCAACGTGGCAATACAGCCCCAGGTCGGCCAAGGCCTCGCTTTTCTGCACGATGCTCGCGCTTTGGTTGAAGTCGGAGGAATGGATGGTGTCGGTGAGCGCATCTTCCAAGATGTAATCTGACAAGCGCGCTGAGCTTGCGTCGGACAGGTAGCTGTAGGACCCGTCCGAGCTCACCTGGTACACCGCGATGGGCGTTAGGTCCTTGTCGCCTCGGTTGCCGATGCTCGAGGCAACCTTGGAGCGGTCGTTCTTGGCCATGTTGACGGCGTCGGATTTGCTGATGTCGCCGGATTGCTCGAGCGCATAGGTGATGTAGGGCTTAAGCGCCTCATCGAGTGCGCCATCGACCTGTGCTTGGGTTTGTTGATGGTTGAAGAACAGGATGCCGCCCAAGACGACGACGAGCACAACAGCGACCGTCGCCATGTTCAAAGCCACGAACTTACCGCGTAGCTTCCCGAGCATGGATTTGTCTTTGAACAGCGTCATTGCCTATTCTTCGTCTTTCACCGAGAGGCGGTAGCCCAGCTTGCGCAGCGCCTCGATCTGCACGTTGGCGCCGATGAAGCGGAACTTCTTACGCAAGAAGGATACATAAGCTTCGACGTTGTTGTCCTCGGCCTGCGAATCGACGCCCCAGATCTTGTTGCGGATGCTGTCCTTGGGCAGGATCTGGTCGTGGTTGGTCATGAGCAGGCGCGCGAGCTGGAATTCCTTGTGGCTTAAGTGCACGGTTTTGCCATTGCAGTTGAGATCCTGGTTTTCCAAGTCGAGCTCTAGGTTGCCAACCTGGGTGGTCTCGAAATGCACCTCGCCCTGGCGGCGCAAAAGAGCGCGCAGGTGGGCAAGCAGCTCGGAGGGGCTGAAGGGCTTGGTCATGTAATCGTCGGCGCCGGAGTCGAATCCGCGGATCTTGTCGGGGATCTCGGCGCGGGCGGTGAGCATGAGCACCGGGCAGGAAATGCCCTTGCGGCGCAGTTTGGTCACCACTTCGAAGCCGTTCATCTTGGGCATCATGACGTCCAAGATGATGACGTCGTAAATGCCGGACTCGCCGTAATCGAGCGCGCTTTGCCCATCATGCACCAGGTCAACCTGGTAATCGTTTTCCTCAAGGATTGCGCCAAGGGCCTGCGCCAAGCGAACATCATCTTCGGCGATAAGCACTTCCATGGTGGCTCCTTCTCAAACAGGGCGAAGCGAGACGAAAAAAGGATGCTCGGACAGGTATCCGAACATCCTTGATTTTACCGATAAAGCTGAAACAGGGCTTAAAGTCGGGGTGGCTTTGGGCCTATTCGTTTTCCTTGGTGGCTGCGGCGTTGTCGCCCGTGTCGCCCTGTGCGCTGGCATCGGCGCTGCTATCGGAGGAAGCGTCGGCGGAGCTATCGGAGCCATCGGACGAGCCGTCGCTGCTCGAGGAGTCCGTGGATTCGGTGCTCGTGGTCTTCGCGGAATCGTCGATGTCGCCATCGTAGGGGTACTTGGAGAGCATCTCGTCCATGGTGATGAAGGAGTAGCCCTTCTCAACCAGCTTGGGTAGCGCCTTCTTCAGGCCTGCAACCGTTTGCGAGCGGTCGCCGCCGCCGTCGTGCATGAGGATGATCGAGCCGCCCTCGGCCTGCATGAGCACGTTGTAGATATGGTCGGCGCCGGGCTTGCTCCAGTCCATGGTGTCAAGGCTCCAGCCCGCCTCGCAGGTGATGAGGTCCTTGATGTTATCGGCTGTCTTTTCGTTCAGGTTGCCGCCGGGCAGACGCACCACAGTGCTTGCTTCCTTGCCGGTGACCTCCTTGATGCAGGAGTAGCCCTTCTCGATTTCGGTCTTCTGCTCGCTGTTGGACATGTAGGTGATGTTGACGCCCTTGCCCGAGCCGGCCGCGTGGTCGTAGGTGTGCGTGCAGATCTGGTGGCCATCGTTGATCATGCGCTGGATGCTGCTGTTATGGTTGGCAATCTGCTGGCCGATGGTGAAGAAGGTGGCCTTGGCGTTGTACTTCTCAAGGGTGTCCAAAATCTCATCGGTGGTGGTGGGCCAGGGGCCGTCGTCGAAGGTCAGACAGATGACCTTGTCGCCCTTGGTGTCGACGTGATATTTGGTCATCACGGTGTTCTTGGCTTCTTTGGTAACCACTTCGGCGGTTTTGCCCGATTCCTGGCCGGTGCGGGTTACCTTGGTGCCGTTTTGGCCTTTGGAAGTGTAGATGTGCACCGGGCCGGAGCCTTCGATGGTGGTTTTGTACTTGATGGTTTTCTCGTTGGAATCGGTGTAGGGCTCCATGATGTCGCCGCCGTTGGTAACCGAGACGACGTCGCCTTCGTACAGATGGGTGGAAAGGTCGTCCACGTCGCCATCGTTGATCTTGGCGGTGGCGCGGTAGCCCTCGCCCGAGCGGATGGTGGAACCGTCAACGGCCACGTAGTTGCCGGGGGAGACGTTGACCGTGCCGGCATCGAGCAGGCCTTGGACGGAGCGCTGGCTGCCTTCGACGCTGACTTCCTGGTCGTTCAAGGTGATGTGCACGGGGCGGTTGGCGTCCCAGTTCTGAAAGCCGAAAACGCCTACGGCCACCACGGCCACGAGTGCGACGACGCCGATGATCGCCTTGCGCGCGGTGGCGAAGGGGTTGGGGCCGTGGTCTTTAGGAGCGGTGCCAGGGGTTCCCATGGGGACGAAGCGGGTGCGTTCGGTTGCCGTGCGGGCGGCGTGTGCAGCGCCTTGAACCAGGCCGCGGGCGCCCTCGGCGCGTTCTTCCTCACGCTCGCCCAGGCCGCGGTAGCGGCTATGCGCTAGCTGGTCGTTGCGGGAGTAGCGCGAGGATGCACGAGAGTAATCTACTTTGCCTGTGGCGATGGAGTAATCCTGCACCGTTTGGACGCCCTTGGATACCTCTTCGGCGCTGAAACGGCTGGTAGCGCGCTTTTGGTAGCTTTGGGCATCTGCGGCGGGAGCGGCCGGTGCGTGTTCGGTTGCGGCAGCCCGGTTTGCGCCGTCGGTTGCCCTGGTGGAGCTGCGGCGGGCCTTGGGGCGGGCAGCTCGTTGCTGCTTTCGTTCCTGCTCGCGGCGAACGCTTGGACGCGCAGTGGCCGACCTACGCACGCTCGGGCGCGCGGTCCTTTCGCCTTCGGCAGCGCCTGCTGCCTGATAGTGGTTGGAGGAAGTGTCCGCGTAGCGACGCGTGGGGGTTTGGTTCTTGTTGCGCACGCGGTACTTGGGGACGCCCGGTTTGCGGAAGGGCGCCATGAAGTCGTAATCCTCAAGCTGCTTGGCGGCCTCGGCGCGATTCTTTTGCTCGGAAGGGGATTCGTTGCCCCAGGAACCCGTGCCGCGGTTGCTGGAATAGGCGCGGCTTTCCTTCTCAAGCGTCTCGCGGGCGCTTGGAACCGACACGCGCTCGCTGCTGCGTTGCGCGCGGGCAGAGCCTTCGGCCTTGCCGGCTCCGGCGTTGTTCTTATCGTAAGGGGAGGTCATGTTTGTGGTCCGTTTCCCTCTGATGCGTTTAGATGCGGTGAGCTTTAACCCCTAGGCTCACGAAGTTTCATTCTACTAGTGATTCAGGCGCGCTTTTCTTTTATATGCAAAACATGCACAGCTGTCCTATAAATCCTGCCAAATTATCGTTGCATATACCCCTAGGGGGTATATCATGAGGGCAGATGAAAGGAAGATCATGGTGCACGAACCAAGTGACGGGAACTGCTGCTGCAAGCACAAGGCAAGCCCGCGAAGCGACGAATTCCAGCAAAACCTGCAAAAGCGTTTGAACCGAGCGATCGGCCAGCTCAACGGCATCAAGGGGATGATTGATGACAACCGTTACTGCGGTGACGTGCTCATCCAGCTTGCCGGTGCCGAGGCTGCGATACACCAGGTATCGCTCATGCTCCTGCAAGACCACATGCAAACCTGCGTGGTTGAGCAGATCCGCCAGGGCGACGATGCCGTTGTTGAGGAAATGGTCCAGCTCATCAAGCGCTTTGCGAAGTGATTCTTAAGCGATGAGGTTGATATGAAGAAAAAATTCGCCGTTACTGGGATGACCTGCGCTGCCTGCTCGGCGCGCGTTACCAAGGCGACCAGCGCCGTTGCAGGCGTCGACGACGTGGTGGTCAATCTGCTGAAGAACTCGATGGAGGTTGACTACGACGGTAGTCCTGAAACCACCGAGGCCATTTGCGCCGCGGTGAAGAAGGCCGGTTACGGCGCCAGTTTGGCTGAAGGCGCCAGCGACCAGGCCGGTCCCGTGCAGACGAATACGGCCACGGAGGCCGCCCTTGAGGAAACGAAGCGCATGCGCAGCCGCCTGATCATCAGCATCATCTTCTGCGTGCCTTTGTTCTACTTGAGCATGGGACATATGCTCAACTGGCCGCTGCCCAGCGTGTTCTTGGGTCACGCGAACATGATGACTTTCGCGCTCACGCAGTTTTTGCTTTTGCTGCCCATCATCTTCGTGAACTTCAAATTCTTTCGCGTGGGATTCACGAGCCTTGTTCACGGTAGCCCCAACATGGATTCGCTGGTTGCCTTGGGTGCGACGGCTTCCACGGTTTACGGTGTGGCGGCGATGTATCGCGTGGGCTTGGCGCTTGGCGCGGGCGATTTGGACGGCGCGCACATGGCCGCGATGGACATGTACTTCGAGTCGGCGGGCATGATCTTGACGCTTATCACCTTGGGCAAGTTTTTCGAGGCGCGCGCCAAGGGCCGCACCACCGATTCCTTATCCAAGCTTATGGACCTATCCCCCAAGCGCGCCGTGGTGCTTGATGGCGATGTTGAAAAGGAAGTATCGGTTGAACAGGTGAAACCGGGCGATATCTTGCTGGTGAAGGCCGGCGAGAGCGTCCCGGTGGACGGCGTGGTGGTGAAGGGCTCCGCCGCAATCGATCAATCGGTGATCACCGGCGAAAGCGTCCCGGTGGAAGTTGGCCCCGGCAGCGCCGTCACGGGCGCTACCACCAGCATGAGCGGCTGGTTCACCATGAGGGCCGAGCGCGTGGGCGCCGATACCACCCTGGCGGGGATCATCCGCCTGGTTGACGAGGCCACTTCGTCCAAGGCCCCTATCGAGCGCCTTGCCGACCGCATCAGTGCGGTCTTCGTTCCCGCCGTCATAGCCGTTGCGTTTGCAACCTTCGCTCTTTGGTGGGCTATTACCGGCGACTTCGCCGCGGCGGTCAACCACGGTATTAGCGTGCTCGTCATCAGCTGCCCGTGCGCGCTCGGGCTGGCAACGCCCACTGCGATCATGGTCGGTACGGGGCGCGGTGCCACGGAAGGCATTTTGATTAAGAGCGCCGAGGCCTTGGAGACCGCTCAGGCCGCGCGCACGATCGTCTTCGACAAAACGGGCACCATCACTGTTGGCAGCCCGCGCGTGACCGATGTGATTCCTTTCGGCGTTGAAAAGGAGCAGCTTGCCTTCTTTGCCTTCGCCATCGAGAAGCGCTCCGAGCATCCCCTGGCCAAAGCTATCGTTGACCATGCCTTCGATCTGGGCGTGGTGCGTAAAGAAGAAACTGCGGACGGTGCTTCAGACGATTCCGCATGTGGCACGAACTCGCAAGAAAGCGAGATGGCCGGCGAGCAGGCAGTTCCCACCGCCGCGCAGGTTGAGGAATCCATCTGGTCCTTCGAGCAGATTCCCGGTGGCGGCATCAAGGCCGAGATCGAGGGCATCGAATGCTTTGCGGGCAACGCGCGCCTGATGGCCGATCAGGGGATATCCATTGCCGACTGCGCCGATGCAGCCACCCGTCTTTCCTCCGAGGGCAAAACCGTTCTCTACTTCGCCTGGGGCGATGAGGTGCGCGGCTTGGTGGCTGTGGCCGACCTGCCCAAGGAAACGAGTGCCAAGGCCATCGCCGAGCTAGGCTCCATGGGCCTGAAGACGGTCATGCTCACCGGCGACGAAGAGCACACCGCCAAGGCGATTGCCGCTCAGGTGGGCATCGATGAAGTGATTGCGGGCGTATTGCCCCAAGGAAAAGAAGAGATCATCCGCAAGCTGTCGATCGAGAGCAAGGTCGTCATGGTGGGCGACGGCATCAACGATGCACCTGCCCTGGCGCGTGCCGACGTGGGCATTGCTGTGGGTGCAGGTACCGATATCGCCATCGATGCCGCCGACATCGTGTTGATGCACAACGATCTGCGCGATGTACCTGCGGCCTTGGATTTGTCGCGCGCGACCTTGCGCAACATCAAGCAGAACCTGTTTTGGGCGCTTTTGTACAACGTCGTGTGCATCCCCATTGCCGCGGGCACCTTCAGCTGGGCGGGCCTGAGCCTGAACCCCTGGATCGCCGCGGCCTGCATGAGCTTCTCGAGCGTGTGCGTGGTAACCAACGCCCTGCGTCTGCGCGGCTGGAAGCGCAAGGCCTAAGGAGGCTGCGGCTGGCACACTTGGCCCCCTCGTTGGTGCATCGCTTAAGCGTGCGCTTCGAGCGGGCGATTCGCGGTCTGCTCGCCTGATGCTCGCGCGTTCGCACTCGTCTTCATCATCCTTCTTCAAGCAAAAAGAAAGCTCCAGGCGAAATGCCTTGGAGCTTTCTTCGTTTTGGCGGGGTGTTCCGTCTTGGTGTGACGTGCTTGTTTAGCGCAGGCCGGCTTTCACCATCGAGATGCGGTCCATGCTGCGGCAGATAAGGCCGATCTTGGGAACGTAGCAGTACAGCTCCATGCCCGTCTTGCAACGGAACTGGCACTCCAAGCAGGGGTTACGATCGCAGTAAGCGAAGGCGTCCTCGTCGGCGAAGGCGAAGACGATGGGCGGCCACTTCTTCGGCTGGACGTACTTCATCTGCATGCCGGTGAAGGTCTTAAGCGCGAACCATTTGGGCTCGCAGCCGGGCTCGCCGACCTTCCAGGAAATCTCGGTGCAGTTGTTGTTGTAGCCGCCCAGGATCTTGTAATCGAAATGGATGCGATCATCGACATCTTCCCAGTTGATGGGAACAAGCGGCTTCATTTCCTTGCCATGGCAGCTTGGAGCTACCGCTTCGTGGCCGTAGGGCAAGTCGATGCGCAGCGAGCGCTCGCCGTCGTTGATGAGCTCGATCTCTTTCGCATCATCGAGGTTGGCGTATACGTGGCCGCATTCCTCGCAGATGAAGAACGGGATATGAGCAAGCGTGGTGCGCGGCTTCCAGCTTGCGTGGGTGCGCGTGGGTGAGAAATCTGCCATGTCCATCCCTCCAGTCAGTCCAATGGCTTTTAGTAAGAAACTATAGCCAATTTGCCTGGGCTTAGGGGGTCAAAAGAGCGCGGGCTTGGGCGTTTTCCTTCGTTTTTGTCCCGTAAAAGAAGCTCATGTGCGCCAAGGTTTTGGAGGGCTTGTAGAGATATGGAAAAATATTTCCACAAATCGCGAAAAGTGACCACAAAACAGGTAATCCCAAGGCCTCCTTTTCTTGACTTGCAAAGGGCGCAAACATACGATTTACCTGTTTACTTAACACCCTGAACATGGAGGGAGAGCGCGAATGAGCGTTTACCAGGAGGCATACCATCTGCCCGAATTTAACTACGACTTCGAGGGCCTCAACATCGAGGTTCGCGGTCAGATTCACATCGTCAAGTTCAACGATGCCAAGAACCTGAACGCAATGTCCTACGCTCAGATGCGTGACTTCAACGACTACCTGAAGCTCGTCCGTTATGACAAGGACGTTCGCGTCATCGTCCTCGGTGGCGAGGGCAAGTCCTTCTGCGCCGGCTTCAACCTGAACGACCTCAACCTCGACGTTCCCGAGGACATGGGCCGTGCTCAGCGTGACTTCTACATCATGCAGACCATCTGCTCCGACCAGGTTGTCAACATGCGCAACTGCCCCCAGATCATCATCGGTGCTCTTACCGGTCATGCCATCGGCGGCGGCCTCTCCCTTTCCTGCGCTTGCGACCTGCGCGTCCTGGGCGAGTCCTTCAAGATGCAGGCTGGTTACCTCAACATCGCTCTCACCGGTACCGACATGTCCGGTTCCTACTACCTGCCCCGCATCGTCGGTTTCGCTCGCGCTACCGAGGTTCTGACCACCGCTCGCCGCATCGGCGCTGAAGAGCTTCTTGAGTGGGGCTTCGCAAATCGCGTCGTCGCTGACGACCAGGCCGTCGAGACCGCTGTCGAGATGGCAGAGCAGATGATCAAGAACTCCGCTCCCTTCGGCCTGCGCATGACCAAGGAGTCCCTGCAGACCTCCCTCGACAACTCCTTCGACACTCAGATCAAGATGGAGAACCGCAACCAGGTTCTGGCTTCTCAGACCGAGGATGCTCGTCGCGGTGTTCTGAAGATGAACCCCAAGCTGCGCGAGGACGTGAAGGCCAACCCCCAGAACTACACCTTCAACAACCTGTAAGGTGCAGGGCCCGCAAAGGCCTTTCGGGTTTCAACCCAAACTCCACAAGGACGGTGCAATTGCGCACCGTCCTTTTCTTTTTAGCCGGGTTGTTGTTTGCGCGCTGTTACGAGTAAGGTGCGCCATGCTCACGGCGGCGCCACGTCAGGCGAAGACCCTTACGGGTGTCGCCCGTTCCGCTGTTCAGAAGCCCAGGCTTTTGGCCTGGGCTTCTTCATGCGCTCACTGCTTCAGTTTTATTATGCGGGCTTCTAGCGAAGCCCTCTTTTTGGTTTTCAGAGCGAACCCTTCAGGATCTCCACCTGCCGTGGCGCTGTTGCAAGTTTGAGAGCTGAAGAAAACGGCTCGAAGATTATGCTCATGAAAACTCAGATGTCATAAACGAGGTGTCCTCTGAGCAAAGGCACTCGTCCGCCGTGGCACGTATCGCGAGTTTGCGTTTATTTGTGATAGGGCTCGTTGCGGCTGATCTTCATGGCGCGGTAGAGTTGTTCCAGCAAGACCACGCGCGCCAGATTGTGGGGCAGGGTGATGGGCCCGAAGCTGATGCGCTGGGTGGCCATCTTCTTGATTTCGTCGGTGACGCCGTCGCTGCCGCCGATGACGAAGCACAGGTGGCTCGCGCCTGAAAGCGAAAGCTCGTCGATGCGCGCTGAAAGGGCTTCGCTTGAAAGTTCCTTGCCCTTGATGTCGAGCAGAAGGATGGGGCAGCGCTCAGGCAGCGCATCAGCCAAAAGCTCGCCTTCCTTCTCACGCGTGGAATCGGGTAGCTCGCGCACCTCGACCTTGGCGTAACCGCCCAGGCGCTTTAGGTATTCGTTGCAAGCTTCCTTCCAAAATTTTTCCTTCAGCTTGCCGACGGCGAACACGGTGATTCTGAGCATGAGGCATATCCCTTTCGCGTGGAAATTAATGCACTGTTTACGTATGGTAACGCGAGAAAAACCGTGAGCCGCTATGATACTGAACTGATATACGAAAGAACCCGCGCGCGTTGTCCGCGGGCCGAAGAAAGAGAAGAAATGTCACTTCCTGCATCAGATTTGAACAAGAAGGCCGACGGCCGTACCACCATGGAGTTGGGCAAGGTTTTGCCCCTGACCGCCGAGGTGAAGGACGATCACCTTTTCATCGGCGGCTGCGACATGGTTGAGGTTGCCAAGGAGTTCGGCACCGCGCTTTACGTGTTCGACCAGGCCGATCTTGAGGCTCGCATGGACGAGTACGTGCAGTCCTTCAAGAAGTATTACGGCGAGAAGGCTCAGGTTGCCTACGCTTCCAAGGCGTTCCAGAACAAGGCCATCGTCAAGTTGGCGCTTGAGCATGGCATGTGCCTGGATGTTTCGGGCGGCGGCGAGCTGGCTGTGGCCCTGGCTGCCGGCTTCCCTGCAAAGCGCGTGATCGTCCACGGCAACAACAAGACCCCGCAAGAGCTGCGCGAAGCCATTGAGGCCGGCGTCGGCTGCATCGTGGTCGATTCTCGCATTGAGCTTGGCCGTATTTCCGAGATCGCTCAGGAAATGGGCGTTGTGCAGGACGTTTACCTGCGCATCACCCCCGGCGTCGAGGCCGACACCCATGAATTCATCCGCACCGGCTGCGAGGATTCGAAGTTCGGCTTCACCATGCGCGAGGATTTTGCCTTCAAGTGCGTTAAAACCGCGATCGAGACCCCCGGCGTGCGCCTGACCGGCCTGCATTGCCACATCGGCTCCCAGATTTTCGCGCTGCATTCCTTCCGCGAGGCTATCGAGGTGATGATCCAGTTCATCAAGCGCATCAACGATGAGTACGGCTATGAGATCGATGGCCTTGATCTGGGCGGCGGCCTGGGCATTGCCTACGTTGCCGAGGAAGAGCCCCCTACGATCGAGAGCTTTGCCAAGCTCACTTGCACCGCGGTTAAGGAGCTTTGCGCCGAGTATGGCGTGAAGGAGCCTCGCATCGCCGTTGAGCCTGGCCGCTCCATCGCCGCAACCCCCGGCGTCACCCTGTACACCGTGGGCATCTTGAAGACCTTGCCCGGCATCCGCAACATTGTCGCGATCGACGGCGGCATGTCCGACAACATCCGCACTGCGCTTTACGGCTCCGATTACGAGCCCGCGATTGCCAACAAGGCAGGTCAGCCCCGCACCAAGGTTGTCACTTTGGTAGGCAAGCACTGCGAATCCGGCGACGCCGTTGCCGCCAACGCCTCTATCCAGGACCCTGACTTGGGCGACATCGTGTGCATGTTCGGTACCGGCGCTTACTGTCATTCCATGAGTAGCCGCTATAACGGTCAGACCCGCCCCGGCATCGTGTTCGTCAAGGACGGTCAGGCAAAGCTGGTCACTCGTCGCGAAAGCTACGCCGACCTTATGGCCTGCGACCTTGATTAAATTCCACCCTGTGTTTTATCGGCCCTTGTTTTCAGGAGGAAGCAAATGACGATTCGTGTTGGTTTGTGCGGAACCGGAACCGTTGGTACCGGCTGCATCGACATCATTCAAAGGCATCACGATGATTTCCTGTCTCGCTACGGCATCGACCTGCAGCTGACGCGCATCTGTTCGCGCAGCTCCGATGTGGCCGAGGCGCACGGGCTGGGCTCGCTGTTCACTCCTGATTACCACGAGGTGGTTTCCGCCGAAGACGTCGATCTGGTTATCGAGCTGTTCGGCGGCACCGGCATTGCCAAGGATGTGATCACCGAGGCCTTGCAGAACGGCAAGCACGTGGTTACCGCCAACAAGGCCGTTATGGCCTCTTCCGGTGAGGAAATTGCCGCTTTCGCCCACAAGAACAACCTTGAGCTGGGCTTTGGCGCGTCCGTCGGCGGAGGCATCCCCATCATCGGCCCCTTGAAGCATTCCTTGGGCGCCAACGACATCACCTCGATCATCGGCATCGTCAACGGCACCACCAACTACATGCTCACGCGCATGGAGGCTGGCCTTTCCTATGACGAGGCACTTAAAGAAGCTCAGGACAATGGCTTTGCCGAGGCCGACCCGACCGCAGACGTCGATGGCTTCGATGCTGCCGCCAAGATTGCGATCCTGGCCGCCATCGGCTTCAATGTGAAGATCACCATCGACCAGGTGCATACCGAGGGCATCCGTCGTCTGAGCGCGCTCGATCTGTCCACCGCGCACGACATGGGCTACGCCGTGAAGCTTTTGGCCATTACCGAGCGCAGCGGCGAGGGCGTGGTTGCTCGCGTTCATCCGGCTATGATTCCGCTGAGCCATCAGCTGGCAAGCGTCAACGGCGTGTACAACGCAATCTACGTTACGGGCGATGCTGTGGGCGAGGCCATGTTCTTCGGTGAAGGCGCCGGCGCCGGCCCTGCCGCTTCCGCGGTAATGGGCGACGTGGTCGATATCGCTCGCCGTCTTGAAAAGGGCGCTCCTGCCTTGGGCGGCTACACTGTGCCCGACAACTGCCCCGTTGTGGACATTTCCACCCTGGAAATGAAGTACTACCTGCGCTTCCGCGTGGCCGACCGCCCCGGTGTCCTTGCCAAGATGGCAACGGTGTTCTCGGAGTACGGCGTTTCGCTGCAGTCCGTCCAGCAGATGGGCAACAAGCAGCGCGACGATGTGAACCTGGTGTTTATCACCCATTCGGCCAACGAGGGCAAGATCAACGATGCGATCGACGAGATTCTGAGCCTCGACATCGTCACCGGCGGCGCCCCCTCCGTTATCCGCGTCGTCGACTAAACCCGTTCGACCTCATACGCACGAAGCGGCGTGGGCGGCAAGTCCTCTGCGGGCGTCGCCCGCTTAGCTGTTCGAAGACCCCAGGCCTTATGGCCTGGGGTCTTCTCATGCGCACGCTGCTTCAGTATTTATATGCGTGCTTCTTGCGAAGCTCTCTTTTTGGTTTTCAGAGCGAACCCTTCGAGGGCTTGCCGCCCGCGCCTTCGCCTGACGTGGCGCGACCCGGGACGTTCCTCCCTAAACAGCGGCGCTAGAACAAGAATCGGCCGGTGCTTTTGTTGGGGAAGCCCATGGTGAGCGAGTCGATATCGTAGGGCGTTGCCTGGTAGACGTAGTAGTTTAGCCAGTTGGTGTAAATAAGCTGGGCGTCGCTGCGCCATACCGCGCAGGGCTTTGCCGCAGGGTCGTTGCCGGGGAAGTAGTTCTTCGGCATCACGGCTTCGTTGCCCGTTTCAATGTCGCGCTGGTATTGGAGCGCGAGCGTGTCCGCTTCGTACTCGGGGTGCCCGAACACGAAGAAGTGGCGGCTGTCGGTGCTTTTGGCAATGTAGACGTCGTTGCTTGTGTTGCCAGCGCCTGCCATTTCGTTGAAGCTCGCAAGGCCGTCCCAGCCGCCGACAATGATGGGCTCAAGCTCGGGATGCGCTTCGACGTCAGCCGTGCTGATGAAGGTGGCCTGCGCGCGCGGGGCCCAAACCAGGTCGTTCACTCCGCGTACCAGGGGGCTTGAGTGCTTGACCACGTGGTGCGGGAAGATGCCGAGCTTCTTTTCGGGCAGCTGGTGGTTTTGTATGCCGTAGTGATGGTAGATGCCGGCCTGCGCGCTCCAGCTGATGTAGAAGGTGCTGAACACGTGCTCTTTGGCCCAGTCGAAGATTTCGCAAAGCTCGGGCCAAAAGTCCACTTCCTCGAAGCTCTGAGTTTTGACGGGAGAGCCAGTTACGATCATGCCGTCGTAGTGCTTGTTGCGAATCTCGTCGAGCGTGACGTAGAAATCGCGCATGTGCTCCATCTGGTTGTCGAAGGAATTGCTGTCGGTGCGCAGAAGCTCGATGTCCACCTGCAAAGGCGAGTTGGAGAGTTTGCGCAGGATGAGCGTCTCGGTTTCGATTTTGGTGGGCATCAGGTTTAAAATCAGCACGCGCAGCGGACGAATGTCCTGATGAATGGCGCGGTATTCCGTCATTACGAAAATGTTTTCGCTTTCGAGTATGCCGGTTGCCGGCAAAGTATCGGGAATCCTGATGGGCATGATGCTTCCTTAGATGAATGTGTGTCAATAAAGGATAACGTAATATGCGCATGAGTTGTTAGGCGGCTTCGACCGCGCGTGTGACGGAGGCTTGATCATGGCGAAAAAGCAAGAGAAGAAGACCAACGCCGTGCGCGAGATCGAGCGGACGGGAATGCCCTACGAGTTTCATTCCTTCGAGGGAGCCGAGGGCAAGTCGGGCGTCGAGATTGCGCAGATGCGCGGCGAGGACCCTGATCGCGTGTTCAAGACCCTGGTGACGGTCGGGCATTCCGGCGAGCACTATGTGTTCATGGTCCCGGTGGCCGAGGAGCTCGATTTGAAGAAAGCCGCCGCCGTCGTCGGCGAGAAATCGGTGCACATGATCAAGACGAAGGAGCTTCTTCCTTTGACGGGCTACGTGCACGGGGGCTGCTCGCCCTTGGGTATGAAGAAGCAGTTCGTCACCACCATCGACGAAACCGCCGAACTCTACGACGAGATCATGTTCAGCGCCGGGCGCGTGGGCGCGCAAATCCAAACGACGCTCGAGGCGCTTCAGGCGGCGATTCCCGTGGGCGTGGCCGACTTAACGGCGCGCTAGTTTGGCTGATGAAAGGCTTACATGACTGAAGAATTGATATCGCTTGCCGTCATCGTGCTTGTTGCGGCGGCGTGCCCGATTATTGCGCACTCCATTCCCAAAAAGCCCATCCCCGAGACGGTGTTCCTGCTTATTGCCGGAGCGCTTTTGGGACCGAACATGGCGGGCGTGATCGAGCTTTCCGATGCCATAAAACTGCTCTCCGAGCTGGGCTTGGCCTTTTTGTTCTTGCTGGCCGGCTTCGAGATAGACCCGAAGAACATCACGGGCCATCAGGGGAAACGCGGCTTTGTCACCTGGTTGGTGTGCCTGGCTTTGGGGTTTGCCGCCGTTGCCGGGGCATCGCAGGCGACCTCCTATTTCTCGCTCGACGATTTGGGCGGGGTGGCCGTGGCCATCGCCTTGGGCACCACGGCTCTGGGCACCCTGATGCCCATTTTGAAGGAACGAGGGCTCATCGACACCCGAGTGGGCGACTCCGTGCTTGCTTACGGCACCTGGGGCGAGCTTGGCCCCATCATCGCCATGGCGCTTTTGCTTTCCTCGCGCGCGGAGTGGAAGACCCTTGTGGTGCTTTTGGCCTTTGCGGCTGTGGCGGTTTTGGCCGCGGTGATTCCTGCTCAGGCGCGTAAAACCGGCAGCCGAATCCATCGTTTCCTTGAGGACAACGCCAACACCACCTCGCAGACGACCATGCGCGTCACGGTGCTGCTGCTTGTTGCGCTGGTGGCGCTTTCGGCGGTGTTCGATTTGGATGCGGTGTTGGGCGCCTTCGCGGCGGGCTTCGTTTTGCGCTATATCATCCCCTCGGGTGACCACGACCTTGAGCATAAGCTCGACGGCGCGGCTTTCGGCTTTTTCATCCCGGTGTTCTTCGTGGTGTCCGGCGCGAAGATCAACCTGATGGCCGTCTTCGATCAGCCCCTGCTGTTGGTGGGTTTCATCGTTGCTCTGCTTCTTATTCGTGCGGTGCCCATCTTCGTTTCGCTTTCGACTGACCGCGAAACCAAGACGATGTCTTCGCATAACCGCGTGAGCGTTGCCCTGTATTGCACCACCGCGCTGCCTTTGATCGTGGCGGTTACCTCGGTGGCCACGAACGCGGGCGCGATGTCGTCCGAGACGGCCTCGGTTCTGGTGGCGGCAGGTGCCATCACGGTGCTGGTCATGCCGCTTTTGGCTCAGCTTACCTATCGCGTGGCCGACGTTCATCCGGTGGAAACCGCCAAGGAAGTGGCGCACGACCCGCGCCATATCACCGACATCGTGGGCGACCACATTGCCTTTGCCGAGTTGGCGAACGAGGATATGGGCGCTCAGAGCCAGCGCAGCAAGCGCAAGGTCGACAAAGCCAAGGTGCGCTTGGAAAAGCAGCATAAGCGTCACGATTTGATAGAGCAGGCAAAGGCCGAGCGCCACCAACGGCGTGTGGAATTGCATCGCGAATTGCGGCTAGAGCGCGAGCAAAAGCGCGAGGAATTGATGCGCCAGCTTAAGGAAATAGACGAAAAAGACTAGTTCGGTGTTTTAGCCAAACCCATGTAGAAGAGCGGATATCAATGACTGACCAGGGGATTCCTGGTCAGTCATAATTTTTTGAAAATTCTTATTGCTAAAAACCTAGGGGAATAGTAGGCTTTAGCCCAACGACAGAGGGGCTGAGTGTAAATCCCGCCCCGCACAACACCCACGTACCAGCGCGGGACTCAGCCAAACGATCGGGCGCGCATCACCCCGATCAAGAAAGGAAGCGAAATGGCTATCAAGAAGAACGTTGCAGAACTCATCGGCGGCACCCCGCTGCTCGAGCTTTCCAACTTCGAGAAGAACAACGACCTTAAGGCGACGATCCTTGCCAAGGTTGAGCGCACCAACCCCGCCGGCTCCGTTAAGGATCGCATCGCCAAGGCCATGCTCGACGAGGCCGAGGCAAAGGGCGCACTCAACGCCGACACCGTCATCATCGAGCCTACCTCCGGTAATACCGGCGTCGGCCTGGCCGCTCTGGCTGCTGCCCGCGGCAACCGCATCATCATCACCATGCCCGAGACCATGTCGGTCGAGCGCCGCAACCTCATGAAGGCCTACGGTGCCGAGCTGGTTCTGACCGACGGCGCAAAGGGCATGAAGGGCGCCATCGCCAAGGCCGACGAGCTTGCCGCTGAGATCCCTAACTCCCTGATTCCTTCCCAGTTCACCAACCCTGCCAACCCTGCAATCCACGAGGCAACCACCGGCCCCGAAATCTGGGCTGACGCCGAGGGCAAGGTCGACGCGCTGGTTGCAGGCGTCGGCACCGGCGGCACCATCACCGGTGTTGGCCGCTATCTGAAGTCCCAGAACCCCGACATCAAGATCTTCGCCGTTGAGCCTGCTGGTTCCCCCGTTCTTTCCGAGGGCCATGGCGGCTCTCACAAGATTCAGGGTATCGGCGCCGGCTTCGTACCCGACACCCTGGACACCTCCATCTATGACGAGGTCCTTCCCATCGAGGACGAAGAGGCATTCGCAACCGGCCGCGAGCTCGCCGGCAAGGAAGGCCTGCTGGTAGGCATTTCCTCCGGCGCCGCCGTTGCCGCTGCGAAGAAAGTTGCCGAGCGCCCCGAATTCGCCGGCAAGAACATCGTCGTTATCCTCCCCGATACCGGCGAGCGTTACCTCTCCACCGCTATGTTCAACTTCTAGTCCTCTCTTCGTTTCGTGAAGGCCGGCCGGGTTCATGCTCGGTCGGCCTTCGCATTTTGTGCGTAAAGCACATGCCTGCCTGGTGCTATGCGCCAAGTGCAGTATCCTGTTTCTTCAAAAGACGAACAGATCGAGGGCAAGGCCGCCTGCGGGGCGCGCCGCTTTTCGACGAATCGAGGGGCTTATGGATTACAAGGCTCAGAACCGCCAAACGGTGATCGACTACATTCTGCAGGGTGCGCACGAGGTGTGCGACAAGCTTGGTGTTGAGGTTGAGCATTTCGTGGTAACCGATGACGGCGAAAACGTTAGCTATCGCGGGCGCGATGGCCAGCCGGGCGTCGCCGACATCCTGGAGCATTTGAGCCAGTACTACCCGGAGCGCTCTTATAACGACGAGGGCGACTTGCTGGGTTTGGCGTCCGAGGACGGCTCTATCACGCTTGAGCCGGCGGCTCAGGTAGAGATAAGCATCGCGCCTTTCGCCCAGGTGGAAGAAGTGCTTGCCGCCTATCAGCGCTTCCGCGATCGCATCGACCCCTTCCTTGCCGAGCATCATATGAAGCTCGTTCACGGCGGCTATCATCCCACCAAGAAGGCCTTCGATCTGACGCTTATTCCTAAGCGCCGCTACGCCTTCATGGATGAGTATTTCACCGCAATCGGCACGGTGGGGCATCGCATGATGCGCGCCAGCGCTTCGACCCAGGTGTCCGTCGATTTCCACAACGAGGCCGACGCCGTCCGCAAGATGCGCGTCGCCAATGCGCTCGCCCCGATCTTGGCGGTAATCGCCGACGGGACCACGGTCTTCGAGGCGGAAAACATCAAGCGCCCCATTGCCCGCTTCGACCTGTGGCGCCAGGTGGATTCTCTGCGCTGCGGCGTTGTGCCGGGTCTCTTCGATGAAGGTTTCGGCGTGGGCAGCTACGTCGATTGGATCTTGGGCACACGCCCCATCTTCGTTACCCGCCCTGCCGCCGACGATCCAAGTTCGCCTGCCTTGCGTGCCGACGGGGGCAAGGTGGCCGCCGATTTGTATGCGGATGCGCCCATGAGCAAGGACGACGTTGAGCATGTGCTTTCGATGTTCTGGCCCGACGTGCGCCTGAAGCGTTTCGTCGAGATTCGCCCCGCCGACTCGCTGCCCGCCGCCATCATGGCCGGCTACACCTCTTTGGTGAAGGGCCTTTTCTACAGCGAGGAAAGTCTGGTGGCCATCGAGCGCGCCCTGGGCGTGAAGGATGACATCTGGCTTATCGGGAAGGCCGACATCGATGACGCCGTCGAATCGATTTTCAAGGACGGCTTCAAGGCCCAGTGCTACGGGAATTCCCTGGTGGCCTGGATAGAGCTTTTATTCTCTTTGGCCGCCGCCGCGCTTGCTGCTGACGAAGCAGGCTACCTTGATGAACTTCATGAGTACGCATTGCACAAGAATTGGGGTAGCATCGAGGATATCGATTCTGAATCGGAGCGCACGGTGCTCACGAGCAAGCTCGGCGTCCCGGCATTTGGGAACTAGGAGGCGAACATGAAGATTTCCACTAAAGGAACCTACGCAGTTCGTCTGATGATTCTTCTTGCCACCCATGGCGAGGAGCTGGTTTCCCTTAAGGAGATCTCGCGCATCACGGGCATCTCGAAGAAGTATCTGGAGCAGATTGTCCCTAGCCTCACTTCGGCGGGGCTCATCCGCTCGGTTCGCGGCGCCCAGGGTGGTTATCGCCTGGCAAATTCCGCAAGCAAGATCACCATCTTGGACATCCTCAAGGTGACCGAGGGCAGCATTGCCCCGGCATCGTGCCTGCAGGGCGACACTTTCGAGTGCAATTTCGGTACTCCTTGCATGGAGTTTTACGTATGGAAGGGCCTGCACGACGTGCAGCAGGAATACCTTTCAAGCATCAGCCTGCAGGACGTGCTCGATCATTCCTCGGCTGCCGCAATAGACAACTACTGCATCTAAAACGCAAGCGAATTCGCGCCTGGCTTTGCGCTTGGATTGCGCCGTACACGCATCGCAAATTGAATAGATAAGGGAGCCTTCATGGACAAACTCTCTCAGCTTAAAAGTATCCTTCGTGGATACGGCAAGGTCGCTGTGGCTTATTCCGGCGGCGTCGATTCCACTTTCCTGCTTAAGGTTGCCCACGATGAACTGGGCGAAAACGCCATTGCCATCACCTCGCGCTCGCTTTTGAACCTCGAGTCGGATTTTCTTGCCTCCGAGAAGTGGGCAAAGGGAGAAGGGGTTGCGCAGTTGGTGGTACGCGCCAACGAGCTTGAGTTCCCCGGTTTCGCGCAGAACCCGCCCGACCGCTGCTATATCTGCAAGAAAGCCCTTTTCGCCGAGGTGAAGCAAGTCGCCGCCGATGCCCTGCCCGGCAGCGTGGTGGTGGACGGCTCCAACGTGGACGACCTGTCCGATTATCGCCCCGGCACTAAGGCGCTAAAGGAGCTTGAGGTGAAAAGCCCCTTGCTTGAGGCGGGTTTGACCAAGGCGGAGATTCGCTCCTATTCGCATGAGCTCGGGCTTCCCACCTGGGATAAACCGAGCGCCGCTTGTTTGGCCAGCCGCTTTCCTTACGGCAGCACCATCACCGCGGAAGGCCTTGAGCGCGTGGCCAAGGCCGAGGAGATTCTGCATGCTGCGGGCTTTGGCTACGTGCGCGTGCGTGTGCATGGCAGCATTGCCCGTATCGAGGTGCCGCCGGCGCAAATCCTTGAGTTCGCTGGTCGCCGCGAGGAAGTGGTGCCGAAACTCAAGGCGCTCGGCATCGCTTATGTGACGCTTGACCTGGAAGGATATCGCACGGGCAGCTTGAACGAGGTTCTTTAAAAGTTGGCTTTCGGCCATCCTTGGTTTTGCTGGGCCTCGTTTGAGCTAGCGCAGAAGCGCTGTACAGGGGGCTGCGTATGAGTTTGAGTTGTTGTTCAGGCTTGTGGAGCTTGCTTGAATCCGCGTGCGGATGCGGCGCTTAGCCCTTACTCGTAGCGGCGGATGGTGCCGCCGCCGACCACCAAATCCCCTTGGTACAACACGACCGCCTGGCCGGTGGCGCAGGTGCGGATGGGCTCTAGGAACTCGACTGTAAGCTCATCGTTCTTCACCTGGGCAAGCGCGGGCACTTCCTTGGCGCGGTAGTTCACCTTCACCGTAACGGCCGTGGGGTGCGGCAGGTCTTCCACGCTGATAAGGTTCACGTCGTCGGCCCAAAGCTTGCTCACGTGCTGGCTCGATGCCGGTCCCACCACGAGCGTGTTGTTGGGAATATCTTTGGAAAGCACGTACAAAGGCTCGCTCCAGGCAACGCCTAAACCTTTACGCTGACCAGGGGTGTAGTGAACAAGCCCGATATGCTGCCCCACTACGGTGCCGTCTTCCAGGACGATGGGGCCGCCGCCTGGCAGCGCGCCCTCGTGCTTTTGGATGAAGGCCGCATAATCGCCGTCGGGGACGAAGCAGATGTCTTGGCTCTCGGCCTTTTCGGCGGTGGTGAAGCCATGGCGGCGCGCAATCTCGCGCGTCCCTTCTTTAGTGAGCTCGCCCAAGGGGAAAAGCGTGTGCTTGAGTTGATCTTGGGTCATCCCGTAAAGGACGTAGCTTTGGTCCTTCTTGGGGTCCAAGCCTTTTTTAAGCAGGTAGCGGCCGGTTTTTTCATCGTAGGCGCGGCGCACGTAATGACCCGTTGCCACGTAGTCGTACTCAAGTTGCTCGCGGCGGCGTTGCAGCGCGGTGAACTTGAGGAAGCGGTTGCAGTCGATGCAAGGGTTGGGGGTCTCGCCGGCCAGGTAGGACTTGCAAAACTTGTCCATGACATCGGCCTCGAAGCGGTCGGTGAAGTTGAAGGCGAAGTGGTCGAGTCCCATGCTCCAGCAGACGCTGCGTGCGTCCTCGACATCTTTCTGTGAGCAGCAGGATTGGTTCATCGCCTCAAGCTCGGCATTGGCCAGCTGGTCGTAGTCGAACAGGCGCATGGTAACGCCGATGACCTCGAAGCCCGCTTCGTGCAAAAGCGCGCAGGCAACCGACGAATCGACGCCGCCGCTCATCGCAGCGATGACCTTGCCCTCGGCGGCCGGCACATCGATGCCCGGCTCGATGCCGAAGGAAAGGCTGCTGCCGGCGCCGCAAGGATTGGCGCAGTAGAGGCACTCGGGGTTCACGGCCACGTTGTCGCCGTGGGTTGCGCCGCCATGGGAAAAGTGGGCCGCACCGCCCCGCTCGTCCTGCTGCGGCGTGTCGTCGGCGTCCGGGTTAAGAAGGATTACTTCGTCCATGTTTTAAGCCTCGTTTGCGCTTTGCGTATCGCGCGTGGCGACCTCGGGGTACAGACTCATGGTCTGGAAGCGCTCTTGCATGAATTCGTCGCCGAAGTTCTGATCGAAGAATTCCTGCACCGGCGTGCTTACCTCAAGACCGGCGCTGCGCTCGAACCAGCAGTTGAAAGCCCCTAAGGTGAGCACGATGTCGGCCACGATGAAAAGCGTGGCCGCCGCGGTAAGGCCACAGGCGATGCGCTTCGGGATGAGCGCGATGACGTCCATAGTCAAAGGCAGCAGCATGCACGTCCAAATGAGCCCGAGTGCGCCCCAGATAAGGGCGATGCCAAGGCAGGTGTGACCCATCAGGTTGAAGGGCTGCCCGGCATAACTCCAGGCCACAATGCCGAAAGCCTCTTCAAAAAAGAAGCCCGCGCAAAACTCGAAGACGCCGCCGAGCAGGGCTGCGAAGGCGAAGGTGTGCAGGGCTGTTTTGCCCTTCATGCCGTTCAGGCCGATGGTCATAAGAACAGCGCCCACGCCGTAGATGGGTGAGAGCGGGCCCCATACGAAGCCGGCGCGATCTTTCCAGATGCCGTCGATGGGGTAACTGACGATGGTTTCCAATAGCAGGCCGACGAAGCTTGCGACCATGAAGATCCAGAACAGGTTGTAGAAGCTGAGCTCGATAAGCCCCTCGTCTGCCTGGTGGGCGCGGCGGTTGGCGCGGCGCCCCTCCAAGGCCTCGCGCAGCGTGGCGACCTGTTCCTCCCCTTGAACCTGGGAGCCTTGCGTGCCTGCATTGCTTGCACTCGCGTAGGCAAGTTTGCTTTCGTCAAGGGGAGCTTCGTTGGTGCGGTATGTTTCGGTCTTTTTCATAGGTAATAAAGTTTCTCACACTTTTCGATGCTCAGGTAATCGCCTGAACTCGCATTTTGAAAATAGATGGAAATATTACGGAAACATTAGGGCGTCCCCGTAACCACCTGCTCAAAAAATTATACAACGTGTATGATAATCGCTCTGCGAGAGGTAGATCGCCCAAAGTGCCTGCCCTGCTGAAGCTCGATGCGGGGCCTTTGCGGGCAAGGGCGATATGAACTAATAAAGGTGGGTTTATGACATCGAACGCCCTGCCTTCGGTCATTCATATCGGAGTCGACGTTGGTTCGACCACCACCAAGCTGCTGGTGCTGGACCCGTCGACCCGCGAGATTTTGTATTCCCGTTACAGGCGTCATAACGCACATCAGGCGGAAAGCCTGAAGGAGGCCCTGGCTGAGGTGGCCGAGCGCTTCGGGTCGTGTGCCTGGAGGGTGGCCCTGTGCGGTAGCGGCGGCGAATCCCTGGCCAAGGCCACGGGCATTCCCTTCGTGCAAGAAGTGGTGGCGAACGCCCAGGCCGTTGCCGCCCTTCATCCAACGGCCCGCTGCGCCATTGAGCTGGGCGGCCAGGACGCGAAGATGGTGTTCTTCCGCGAGGACGAGCGCACCGGCCAGCTTGCGGTAAGCGACATGCGCATGAACGGGTCGTGCGCGGGCGGCACCGGTGCCTTCATCGACGAGATCGCCGCTTTGCTCAAGGTTCCTGTGGAGGAGTACAACGAGCTTGCCTGCCAGGGCAGCGCCACTTACGACGTTTCGGGGCGTTGCGGCGTTTACGCCAAAACCGACATCCAGCCCCTGCTCAACCAAGGCGTTCCTAAATCAGACATCGCCCTTTCGGCCTTTCATGCGGTGGCCAAGCAGACCATCGGCGGTTTGGCTCAGGGCTTGGATATCAATCCGCCGGTAGTGTTCGAGGGCGGCCCTCTTACCTTCAATCCCCGGCTTATCCAGGTTTTCGCCGAGCGCTTGGAGCTTGCACCCGAAGACGTCATCGTCCCTGAGCACCCCGAGACCATCGTGGCCTACGGCGCGGCGCTTTCCTTGGAAACGTTGTTCGCCGACGAGCCGGGCTTTAAGAACGGGGATGAAGCGCTGGCCTGCGTAAATGCCCTTCATGCAGGCATGGCAACGGGGCCGGTGGCCGAGCCCCTGTTCGCCGATGCCTCGGAGCGCGAGCGCTTCGAGGTGCGGCATCGTTTGGGCCTTGCAAGTCACGAGCCCAAGAAGGTCCGTGCGCATCGCAACCCAGGCCAGCCTTTGAAGGTGTACCTGGGTATCGACTCCGGATCCACCACCACGAAGTTCGCCCTCATCGATGAAGATGGCTTACTGGTGGACAGCTTCTACGCATCGAACGAGGGCGAGCCTTTGGCGATTTTGAAGCAGGCCCTGCTCGAAATGTATGCGAAGTACCAGGCCGCGGGCACCGAACTTGAGATTGCGGGTGTTGGCACCACCGGCTACGGCGAGCTGCTGTTCGCCCAGGCGCTTCATGCCGACCATCACACGGTGGAAACCGTGGTGCATGCCCATGCGGCAACGAGCTATGTGCCCGACGCCACCTTCATCTTGGACATCGGCGGCCAGGACATGAAGGCCATCTGGCTTGATGACGGCATCATCACCGACATCGTGGTCAACGAGGCCTGCTCGTCGGGTTGCGGATCGTTCTTGGAATCCTTTGCTTCCAACCTGGGAATCAAGGTGCAAGATATCGCGGAAGCAGCTTTCCGCTCTAAGAATCCCGCCGTGCTCGGCAGCCGCTGCACGGTGTTCATGAATTCTTCCATCGTCTCGGAGCAGCGCAACGGCAAAACGCCCGACGACATCATGGCGGGTCTGTGCCGTTCCATCATCGAGAACGTGTTTACCAAGGTCATTCGCGTAAGCAACCTCGATTCGCTGGGCAAGCGCATTGTGGTGCAGGGCGGCACCTTCCAAAACGACGCCGTGCTTCGCGCGCTTGAGCAGTACACCGGCCGCGAGGTCGTGCGCGCTCCGTATCCAGGACTTATGGGCGCCATCGGCGAGGCCTTGCTTGTTAAAGAGCAGATGGAAAATCGCCCCGACGGCAACAAGCGCTCGAGCTTCATCGGCTTCGAGGCGCTCGAAAAGCTCACCTACACCCAGGAAACGAATCTGAGGTGCCCGTTCTGTTCCAACCGCTGCAACCGCACGCGCACCATTTTCAGCGACGGCACCACCTGGATGACGGGGCACCGTTGCTCCCGCGGCGAGATTGTGGGCGACCCGCATGACGACGCGATTCGCGAACAGGTGCGCGCCGCCCTTAAGAACGATCAAAAGGTTCCCAACCTTTACGAAGTGCGCGAGCGTCTTCTTTTGAAGGAGCGCCCGGTCGAGCAACTCTGCGATGAACAGGGCATCACCATCGGCATCCCGCGCGTTTTGGCCTATTGGGATCGCCTGCCTTTCTGGCGTGCGGTGTTCGAGAGCCTTGGTTTCAAGGTTGTGGTAAGCGGCGCCTCCACGCGCAAAATCTACGAGCAGGGTTTATCGGCGGTCACCTCCGACACGGTGTGCTTCCCGGCGAAGCTGGTGCACGGCCATGTGCGCGATCTGGTTCGCCGCAAGGTTGACCGCATCTGGTACCCGATTCTGACGACCATCCCTTCCGAAAACGCCATGTCCACCTCGGAATCGATGTGCGCCGTGGTCAAGGGATACCCCATCGTCATGCAGAACTCCGACAACACCGAGCGCGAGTTCGACGTTCCGATGCTTTCGCCTTTGTTCCATTGGTACACCTACGAGGATCGCGATCGTCAGCTCGGCGAGTATTTGCACAAGGAGTTCGGCATCGAGCGCATGACGGCGCTCGATGCGATTCGCCAGGGCGACGCCGCGCTCGACGCCTTTCGCAACGAGCTTGAGGCCTGGGGCGAAAGCGTCCTGGACGAGGTGAAGAAGGAAGGCCGCTATGCCGTTGTTTTGGCAGGGCGCCCCTACCATAACGATCCGCTGGTCAACCACGACCTGCCGCATTTCTTCACCGAGCTGGGCATTCCCGTGCTCACGGCTGATAGCGTCCCGGGGCGCAACGAGGTCGATCTTTCCAATTTGCTCATCGACGTGGTGAACAACTTCCACGCGCGCATGCTTTCAAGTGCGGTTATCTCGGCACGAAGCGAGAATCTGGAGTACGTGCAGATCGTCAGTTTCGGCTGCGGCCACGATGCCTACCTTTCCGACGAGATCATCCGCATTTCCAAGGAGATTTCGGGCAAAACACCGCTGGTTTTGAAGGTCGACGAATCCGACATCCAAGGCCCCCTGCGCATCCGCGTGCGCTCCTTCATCGAGAGCGTCAACGCCCGTCGTGGCCTGCCGAGCACCAGCGAACTTGAGTCGGGGGTCACGCTGAAGAACCCTTGCTCGGGCTGTGCCTCGGGTTGCGCGGCGCTCGAGCTTCACGAGCTTGAAGACCCGTACCCCCAGAAGTTCACCAAGGCCGACCTTAAGGAAAAGACCTTGCTGGTTCCCAACACCAGCCACGCCTTCAGCATGCTGATGGCGGCGGCCTTTGCCCGCGACGGCCTGAAAACGCAGGCGCTTCCCGTTGGACGCGAGGAAGCCATCCGTCTGGGCAAGAAGTACGTGCACAACGATATCTGCTTCCCTTGCCAGATCGTTATCGGCGAGGCCTTGGCGGCTTTGGAGTCCGGCGAGTACGATCCGGACAAAGTTGCCATATGCCAGGGCAAATACATCGGCGACTGCCGCCTTACCCATTACGCGGCCCTTACGCGCAAGGCGCTCGACGATGCTGGGTACCCGCAGGTCCCCATCGTCACCAACGACGATGTCGATTCCCACAACCTGCATCCTGGCTACAAGATGAGCCTGCCCGCGGCAATCCGCATCGCCTTCACGCTGCCCGTCATCGACGTGATGGAGGAGCTACTGCGCAAGATCCGCCCCTACGAGTTGGAAAAGGGCAGTGCGCAGAAGGCCTTCGACCAGGGCATCGGTCTGATTATGGACGGCCTGCGCGAGCGCGGCATTAGGGGTATGCGTCGCGGGTTCAAGCGCGCGCTCGAGCTCATGCGCAAGGTGGAGTACGACCGCAGCAAGCCCCGCCCAACCGTTTTGATTGTGGGCGAGTACCTGCTCAACTTCCATCCCGGTGCCAACCACGACATCGAGCTTTACCTTGAGGAAAACGGCCTCGAGGTTATCGAGGCTCGTATGACCGACGTCATACGCAAGTCGTATTTTTACAAGGATCGCCAGGTCAAGGAGTACAAGCTCAACAAGCCCTTCAGCTACAAGGCGATGTTCGCCGTCGAGGACAAGTTCTTCGACTTGGCTCACGATGCTTGCGATCGCATTGCCAAGGATCATCCGCTCTACAAGCCGGCCAAGCGCATGGACGAGCTGGTGAAGGCCTCCGACCCGATCATCCACCACACCTTTGACGCCGGCGAGGGCGTGCTGATTCCGGGCGAGATTCTGCATCACGCCGAGGAGGGCTGCCGTGCCTTCGTTATCCTGCAGCCTTTCGGTTGCTTGCCCAACCATGTAGTTGGGCGCGGCGTTGCCAAGCGCCTGAAAGAAATGTACCCCGATGCGCAGATTCTCCCGCTCGATTACGACCCCGATGTCAGCTTCGCCAACATCGAGAACCGTTTGCAGATGCTCATCATGAACGCCCGCGCCGCCGCGGGCTCCGATTCATCGCGGAAGGAAAGTGAGTAGGCATGGGACGCCCACGCATTGACACCAACGAGCCCAGCGCCGTCGATCGCATTTACGAGGCCTACTGGAAGCTGCTCGAGGACAACATGGTGAAGGACATCACCATCAGCATGGTCTCGGCGACGGCGGGCTGCAACCGCGGTACCTTCTACTATCACTTCAAGGATATGGACGAGCTGCTTTATCGCATCATCGAAAAAGACCTGATGGGAAGCGAAGACGAGTCCTACGCGCATCTGATTTTCAGAATGCTGGCCACCCCCTCCTCCGAGCTGCTGTTAGAGCAGGTTGAAAACAAGATGACCCGCCATCTGTTTTTGCTAGCCAGCCGAGGTGGCATGGAAATCGTCGGCAGCAAGATCAAAGAGATCGTCCGCAACATGTGGCAGAGCATCTTATGCGAGGACGGGCGCGAGTTGAGCTTTGAGTCGCTTTTGATGATCGAGTACTCCGTAAGCGGCTTGATATCGCTCATCTTGATGGTGTATCGCATGAGGGAGCGCGGTTATGAACTTCCCGAGAGCATCGACATGGAAGCGCTTCAGCAGGTTGCGCGTATTCAAATCGTCAGGCTCGCGCGCTGCGAGGGCGTCGACCCAGCCGAGGTTCTTCTGCGTTTGCAGATGTACGATAAGTTTTTGAAGAGCGGCGCCTAGAGCTCTGCTGGCGGTTTGGCTGGGATATGATTGCCCAATCGAGGTGTGGCAGAAAAGCGCCGCACCTGCATCCATGAAAGGGAAATCATGCTCAAGGATTTGAAGACGCTCCGCAATCTGAACATTGCGGTTGTGGTTTTGTCGGCAATCGGAATCGGTGTTTCCATCCTGGCGCTTGCCATGCTCATTGGCGCCAACGTAGCGGTGAACGAGGAGATGTCGAGTTCCTTAACGGTGAATTCGTTCGACATCGATGGCGCCATGGCTTACGGGGACGACACGGTTTCCGATATTCAGGCGCTGCACACGACGATCATCATCTTCATCCTGGTGACTCTTTTCAGCGCCGTCGTTTCCGCGCTTAACCTGGCTGTTGGCGTTCTCGGTATGAACGTCTTGAAGAATGAGAAGCGTTTCAACCGCATGTTCGTCCTCTTCATCGTGTTCGCCGTCATCAACATTGTGGATGCTGGCTTTATCACCGGCGTTTTGCTCATCATTTCCGCTGTTTACATGTACAAGCTGCGCAAGGTTCCCTTCAGCGTTCTGTGCGAGCAGCAGGCTCATCCCGAGCTGATGTTCGTCGGCCCCGGTTATCCCGCGCCTGGTTATCAGTATGCCCAGCCGGCTCAGCCTTATGCGCAGCCCGGTTATGTGCAGGCGCCCTACGGCCAGCCCGCGGGCGCGCAGTACGGGCAGGCTCCTCAGGCTCAGCCTTACGGTCAGGCGCCTTGGGGTCAGCCGGTTCAGCCCGCGCAGCCTTACGGTCAGCCTGCCGCCCCTGCACAGCCTTTTGCGCAGAACGCCCAGCCGGCTGCGCCTGTTGAGGCAGCCGCGTCTGCCGCCGAGCCCGCATCGCCCGTGCAGGTGGAGCAGCCTGCTGCCGAGGCGGCCCAGACCGCGCAAGTGGTTGAGCCTGCGCCGGTCGTTCAGGCCGAGGCGCCCGTGAACGCGGATGTTCCTGCCAAGCAGGACGAGCCTAAGTTTCAGGCCGAGGCGCCCGCCGTCTCCACCAACGAGGGCGAACTTGCAGGAGACGACGGGAAGAAGAGCGAGTAGCCCCGCCCTTCCTTTAAGCCTTGTTCACGGCGGCAACGCAGTCTGCGACGAATTCACCGACGGGTTGCGCTGCCTGCGTGCCTTCCTTTTCAATAATCTTCACTATGGCGGAGCCCACGATGGCTCCGTCTGCTATTTCAGCCATGGATTGGGCCGCCGCCGCGTCGGAGATTCCGAAGCCGATGGCGATGGGCGTGTCCGTGACCTCGCGGATCTTGGTGACGATGCTGCCTAAGTCCGTGGTGATCTTGCTGCGCGTTCCAGTGACGCCGAGCGAGGAAACCAGGTAGATGAAGCCCTCGGCCTCGCGCGCGATCATGCTGATGCGGTCCTCGGAAGTCGGTGCGATCATCGAGATCAGATCGAGCCCCTGTTCTGCGAAGGCGGGGGCGAACTCGTTCTTTTCCTCGTAGGGGACGTCGGGCAGGATGATGCCGCACATGCCGGCGCGCGCTGCGTTTTCGGCAAATTTCTCAATCCCGTAGTGATAAACCACGTTTCCGTAGGTCATGAAAACCATGGCGACGTCGAGTTCCTGGTTGAGCTCGGTGGCAAGCGCGAAGATCTTGTCGGTGTCTACGCCGCCTTCAAGCGCGCGCAGGTTGGCTCCTTGGATAACAGGGCCCTCGGCGGTGGGATCGCTGAAGGGGATTCCGAGCTCGATTACCTTCGCGCCGGCCTGGGCCATGGCGCGCACGACCTCGCGAGTGGTATCGAGCGTTGGGTCTCCGCAGGTGACGAAGGGGATGAAGGCTTTACCATCGGCGAAGGCCGCGGCGAGTTTCTTGTTCATGGGTACTCCTTGGGTTTGGGGAACGTGAGTTGATGAAGCGAGGCTCGGGCTTACTCCGAGATGTCCTGACCGCGGTAGCGAGCCATGGCAACGCAGTCTTTGTCGCCACGTCCGCTGAGCGTGATGACCATGATCTTGTCCTTGGGGAGCGTCGGCGCGATCTTCATCGCGTAAGCCAGCGCGTGTGCGCTTTCGATTGCGGGGATGATGCCCTCGGTGCGGCTTAAATACTCGAAGGCGTCGACCGCCTCGTCGTCGGTGATGGCCACGTACTGCGCGCGGCCGGTGTCGTTCAGCCAGGCGTGCTCGGGTCCGATGCCGGGGTAATCAAGGCCGGCGCTGATGGAGTACACCGGGGCAATCTGGCCGTATTCGTCCTGGCAGAAATAGGATTTCATGCCATGGAAGATTCCTAGGCTGCCCGTGTTGATGGTGGCTGCGGTCTCGAAAGTGTCGATGCCGCGGCCGGCCGCCTCGCAGCCGATGAGCGCGGTGCCCTCATGCTCGATGAAGGGGTAGAAGGTTCCAATGGCATTCGAACCGCCGCCGACGCAGGCCAAGACGTAATCGGGTAGGCGACCTTCCTTCTCGGTGCACTGGTCGATGATCTCGTAGCCGATGAAGCTTTGGAAATCGCGCACGATGGTGGGGAAGGGGTGCGGGCCCATGCAGGAGCCGAGCAGGTAGTGCGTGTCGTCGATTCGGTTGGTCCACTCGCGCATGCATTCTGAAACGGCGTCCTTCAAAGTGCCGGTGCCCGAGTTAACGCCGTGAACCTCGGCGCCCATCAGGCGCATGCGGTACACGTTGAGCGCTTGGCGCTCCATGTCTTCGACGCCCATGTACACGTGGCATTCCATGTTAAGGAGCGCGGCGACGGTTGCGGTTGCGACGCCATGCTGGCCGGCGCCGGTTTCCGCGATCAGGCGCGTTTTGCCCATCTTCTTCGCCAAAAGCGCCTGGCCAAGGGCGTTGTTGATTTTGTGCGCGCCGGTGTGGTTCAGGTCCTCGCGCTTAAGGTAGATTTTGCATCCGCCGAGGTCCTGCGTCATCTTCTCGGCGTAGTAAAGAAGGCTGGGGCGGTTTGCGTAGTTGTCGAGCAGGTCTTTGAGCTCTGCCTTGAACTCGGGGTCGTTTTTGTAGTGTTCGTAAGCTTCCTCAAGCTCGATTACGGCGTTCATCAGGGTTTCGGGGATGTACTGTCCGCCATGGACGCCGAAGCGGCCATTGGTTTGAGGGGCGGTGTTCTCGGTCATGGTTTTCCTTTCTTAGGATGTTTGCGAAGGGGAATCGCAGCTGGTGCGAGGGTTTTCGTTGGGGTGGTGCGCGTTAAAGCTTTGTTTGCTCGGCCAGGGTTCCGATTTGCTTGGCGGCCTCTTCGAAACTGCGCGTTGCGTCTGCGAAAACCGCGCTTTGTTCGACCATGCGCATGAAGCCTTGCATCAAGATCCTGCTCTTGCGCGGTTTGCCCTGGGCGTCCGTCAAGGAAGATTCGATGCCACTGCTCACGTCGATGAGGCTCGGTTGGGAGTTCATCAGGGCGGGACCAACGTTTTCGATGCTCATTCCGCCCGCCAAGCCGAAGGGGCGCGCCACCTTGCCAAGGAGCGCCCAATCGAAGCTGCGCCCTTCGCCTTTGCCTCCGTCTAGCAGGACGAGGTCGGCGCTTGATGCGTTGGCGGCCTCGATATCGGCGGCGCATTTTATCTCGAACGCCTGCCAGATTTCGAGCGTCGGCGCCAAGGCTCGCAGCTCCTCGATGTAGCGGGCGGCCTCGTTGCCATGGAGTTGTGCAATCTGGATCGTTCCCGTTTCAAACAGGCGGGCGATGAATGCGGGATCGGCATCGACGAAGACTCCGACCGCTTTTATCTTGTCGTTCATTCCCGCTCGCAGGGTGCGGGCCTCGTCGGCGCTCAGATTGCGCTTGCTCTTATCGAAGAAGACGAAGCCGACATAATCGGGGGCGATTTCGTTTACGGCTTCAAGGTCGTCGGGTGAGCAGATGCCGCAGAACTTGACGGCTGGGCGCGCGTTTGGGCTGGTGGACATGGATTTACGCCTCCTTTGCGGCCAGGCGGAACTCCGCAAGCTTGGCCGCCTTGTCGGTGCTGCGCATCAGAGCCTCGCCAACGAGCGCGCCGTCCGCGCCCATGGCTGCAATGGTGCCCACGTCCCCAGGCGTTTTCACGCCGCTTTCCGCAACGAAGAGGCAATCATCGGGAATCAGCTTGCGCAGGCGCTGCGCGTTGCCGAAGTCGACGCTGAAATCCTTGAGGTTGCGGTTGTTTACGCCGATGATGCGCGCGCCAGCCTCAAGAGCCTGCCCGATTTCTTCCTCATCATGTGTTTCAACGAGCGCAACCATGCCCAGCTCGTGGGTAAGCTCCAGATAGGCCTTGAGCGTCGGCGTATCCAAAAGCGAGCAGATGAGCAGCACTGCATCGGCGCCCATCAAGCGCGCTTGGTAAATCTGGTACTCGCTCACCGTGAAGTCCTTGCGGATCATGGGGGTGTCAACACCGCGGCGGATGTCGAGGAAAATCTGGTCGCTGCCCATGAACCATTGCGGCTCGGTAAGGCAGCTGATGCAATCGGCGCCGGCGGCTTCGTACTCGCGGGCAATCTGCAGATAAGGGAAGTCCTCGGCGATGATTCCCTTGCTGGGGCTGGCCTTCTTCACCTCGCAGATGAAGCTGAGGCCAGGCTTTTGCAGGGCATCGAAGAAGCGCTTTCCGTCGCCTAGTTGCGAGCCGTTGCTCTCGGCGATGCCGATGAGTTGCTTCAAGTGAGCCAGGCTCATGCGTTCCTGCTCGTGCTTCACGCGCTCAGCGGTAGCTTCGGCGATGCTGTCAAGAATGGTGGTCATGGGCGATCCTAAAACGTGGTGTTTGCGATTTGAGCTTCGGGCGGTTTGCTTATGGTGGGCAGGCGCCATCTAGCTGTTGGACACCTCGATGTACTTATCGAGCGTTGCAAGCGCCGCACCGGAATCAATTAGGCTCGCGGCAAGGTGAATGCCCTGCTCAAGCGTGTCGGCCTTGCCATTCAGGTAGATGCCCGCGCCTGCGCTCATGAGCACGGTGTCACGCTTGGGGCCGGTGATGCTGCCATCCAGGATGCCGCGGGTGATGGCGGCGTTTTCTTCGGGGTCGCCGCCAAGAAGGTCTTCCTTGGAGCAGCGGGGCAGGCCGAAATCCTCGGGCTTGATCACGTAGTTGCGATAGAAGCCCTTGTGGAACTCGCACACCACGGTGTCGCAGGCGCTCGAGAGCTCGTCGAGCACAGCGCGCCCGTACACGACCATGCCGTCCTCGACTCCCAGGGTGCTTAGGACCTCGGCCAGGGGCTGCACCAGGCTCTCATCGTAAACGCCGAGCAGGAACTTGGTGGCGCCGGCGGGGTTGGTCAGCGGGCCCAAGATGTTGAACACCGTGCGAATGCCCAGCTCCTTGCGGATGGCGCCCACGTAGCGCATGGCGGGGTGGTACTTTTGCGCGAAGCAGAAGCAAAAGCCCACTTCGTCAAGGAGTTTTGCGCAGAGTTCGGGGTCCTGGTTGATGTTGGCGCCCAGGGCTTCCTGCACATCGGCGGTGCCGCACTTGCTGCTGGCCGCGCGGTTGCCGTGCTTGGCCACCTTCACGCCGGCGGCCGCGATGACCATGGCCGCAGTGGTGGAGACGTTGAAGCTGCCCGCCTTGTCGCCGCCGGTGCCCACAATCTCGAACAGGGGCTCGCCATAGCTCAGGTGCTCGGCTTGGTCGCGCATGGCGGCGCCGCAACCTGCAATCTCGTCGATGGTTTCGGCCTTGGTGCTCTTGGTGGAAAGCGCCGCCAGGAAGGCTGCGGTCTGCGTGGGCGAGGTTTCGCCCGACATGATCTCGTTCATCACGGCGTAGGATTCGTCGTAGCTCAAGTCCTGCTTATCAACGATTTTGAAGATGGCTTCCTGAATCATGCTGTGCTCCTTTGCTTGGCTTTGTTCATTACTTTTGATCAGGGGGTTTGTTGGTGTTGCTGGCGCGGCGCCGGGATTGCCGGAATCACTCGGAGCGTCGGGTGCGGTGCCTGCGCTTGGCCGGGTGGGGAACTTCGGCCCGCCCGGGCGCTGAACCGCCAAGAAGTTGGCGATGATGGTCGCGCCGTCGGGTGTCATGATGCTTTCGGGGTGGAATTGCACGCCGAAGGTGGGGAAGCTCTTGTGCTGCACCGCCATGATCTCGCCGTCGTCGGTGCGCGCCGTCACGCGCAGGCAGTCGGGGATGCTGTTTCTGTCGGCCGCCAGCGAATGGTAGCGGGCAACCTTGAAGCGCGGCGCCAAGCCCGTGAACAGCACGCTGTTTTCCCGGTTGGCCGTGCTCTGCTTGCCGTGCATCAGGCGCTCGGCGTATCCAACATGAGCACCGTAGGCCTCGCAAATGGCCTGATGGCCAAGGCAAACCCCGAGGATGGGGTAATCGGGGCCGAGCTCGCGGATGATGTCGATGCACCTGCCCGCCTCGCTCGGTTTGCCCGGCCCGGGGCTGATGACGATGTGGTCGGGGTCAAGCTCGTGCAGCTCCTCAGGGCTTATCTCGTCGTTGCGGAACACCCTGATGTCGGGGTCGATCGAGCCGATGAGCTGGTAGAGGTTGTAGGTAAAGGAATCGTAGTTGTCGATGATGGCGATCATTGCTCGATGCCTCCTTGCGCCTTGTCGAGCGAAACACGGACGGCTTTGGCCTTGTTGATGGTTTCCTGGTATTCGCTTTCCGGCACGCTGTCGGCCACGATGCCCGCGCCCGAGCGGACGAAGACCTTGCCGTTCTTCTTGAACACCAGACGGATGGCGATGCACATGTCCATGTTGCCGGTGAAATCGAGGTAGCCCACCGCGCCGCCGTAGACGCCGCGCTTGCAATCTTCAAGGTCGTTGATGATCTGGCAGGCGCTGATCTTCGGCGCGCCCGAGAGGGTGCCTGCGGGCAACACGGACGAGATGGCGTCTAAGGCGTCGAGTCCATCGGCAATCTGGCCGCTTACGGTGGAGCCGATGTGCATCACGTGGCTGAAGCGTTCGATGCTCAGGTATTTCTCGACCTTCACGCTGCCGTATTTCGAGATTTTGCCGATGTCGTTGCGGCCAAGGTCCACCAGCATGTTGTGCTCGGCCAGTTCCTTTTCGTCGGCCAAAAGTTCGGCTTCGATGCGCGCGTCTTCCTCCGGTGTGGCGCCGCGGGGCCGGGTGCCTGCAAGGGGGAAGGTGCGCAGGGTGCCGTTTTCCAGCTTGACGAGCGTTTCGGGCGAGGCGCCGGCCAGCTCGATGTCGTCGCTTGCGAAGAAGAACATGTAGGGGCTGGGGTTGGTGGTGCGCATGGTGCGGTAAGTGTCCAGGAGGCTGCCCTCGAAGTCGGCATCAAGGCGGTTTGAGAGCACGACCTGAAAGATGTCGCCTTCTTTGATGCGTTCCTGTGCGCGGCGGACAATATCGCAAAAGCCCTGTTCATCGAAGAGATTGCGATACTCGCTCGTCGTACGGCCGGGTTGGTAGGGCGCCATCTCGCCATGAAGAACGAGTTTCTTCATGCTTGCAAGCTCGCTGTTGGCGCGCTTGATGCCCGCAGCCCCTTCTGAGATGCGGGCATTTGCGATGAGGATGATCTTCTTGCGCACGTTGTCGAAGGCGATGACCTTGTCGAAGAGCATTAGATCGACGTCGTTGAAGCCTTCTTCGTCATGGGCGTCCAAGCGCAGGCTCGGCTCGGAGTATTTCAGGTAATCGTAGGAGAAGTAGCCCACCAGGCCTCCGGTGAAGGAGGGGAGCTCGGGCGCCTTGGGGCTGCGATGCGCGTTCAAGATCGCACGGATTGCTACGTTGGGATCGGTGGTTTCGAACTCGATAACGCTTGTGTTTTTGGCATCGCTTTGCTCGGCGGTATCGCCTTCGGCCTGGCCGGCAGCGCTGGCTTTGGCTTGGGTGGCAGCACCGGTTTCGGGGCTCGTGGCGGCGCTGTTCGCCAGCGCCAAGATCTCGGCGGGGACGAAGGCCTGCTTATCGAGCTTGGTGATGCTCATGTGTTCGTTTTTGCAGGTGATCTCGAGACTGGGGTTGAAGCCGAGGAAGGTGTAGCGCCCCTCAACGGAATCCTCAACCGATTCAAGCAGGTAGCAGTGCTTGCTCACCTTTTGCATCTTGCGCAAGACAGTGATCGGGGTCACTTCGTCCGAAAGAATCTCGCAGCTCACCGGCATGATGTCGAAGGCGGCGTTCGCTGCGCCTGCCGTTTTTGCGCTTGCGACATCTTCGATCGCAGGGGCGGCAGTGTTTTGCGTATGCTCGTTTGCGTGCTTCATCCCTCTCCTTCCGAGCGGGAAACAAAAAGCCCGCCCTTGCTCGTGTTTACGAAAACAAGGACGGGCTTGGTAAAGCTCGCGGTGCCACCTTGATTCACAAAGCCTTAAGCTTCGTGCGCTTTGCGAAGCGCCATCACGCTCCTGACCGGTAACGTCGGTCTTACGTCGCGGATACTTCGGCTGACTGATCAGCCGGTTCCCCACGCCCTCGGCGGCCCATTTGGCGATCTGCGTTCTGCCCGGATCCCAGCGCCCCGAGCTCTCTGTGAGTGCACGATCACCGTTACTTCCGCTTCAACGGTTTAGGTGATGGCTGCAGAATAGCGCGCGTTTCGCCGCCGAGTCAACCGAAATTTTTCCTAAATCTCGGCAAACGGCCGAAGCCTTCTTTCTGACGAAAATAGGGGATCAGCCCTTCTTCGCAAAGCGCTCCGTCTGAAATTTCTTTGACGTGAAAGCGCTTGAGCCAATGCACAAAATTGCAAAAATATTCGAAATAGACGCAGGTCAGAAGGTATTTTAGAATTAATGGCAAGGTGCTTCGCATCCGGGCAGCCCCAAAGAAGGGGGGTGCCGCCTATGGACGTCCAGACCGTGATTGCCGTTTGCGCAATCTTCTCTGTAGTTCTTGGGATCATCGAAGTAAGCAAACGTCGTTAAATGCGATGCGCGCTTACGGAGAGGAGGTGTGAACAGTATCAAAGCAAGCTAAAAGCCAGGCCCAAATTTCAGAACGACCTGGCTTTAGCAACTAAGATGCTGCCCGGATAGGCGGGGCACCCTTTATTTGCAGTATAGCCGAGTCAAAACCGGTGTGGCGCAGGATTTTCCAAACTTCATAATTCGCTGCCTGACCTAGGCTTGCGCTCGGATTGCAGGCTTGCCTGATGCGGGCTTTGCCACTCATTTAACGAGCCGTTTACGAAAAACGGTGTTGACGGCTCTTGGGACTGCGGCTAAAGTCCGTAGACACAAACCGATGACGTGGAAGTAACGTTGGTGGTGCACTCACAGAGAGCTCGGGGTGCTGGGATCCGGGCAGAACGCAGACCTTCAAATGGACCACTGAGGGCAAGGGGCGCGCTCGCAAGAGCCAATCCAAGACGTAAGCCGGCGTTAACGGCAGAGGGCGTGATGGCGTTCTCATGAGAGGGCTCTTCCAAGAGCCAAGAAAAGGTGGCACCGCGGTTCATCCGTCCTTTTCGCGAGATGCGAAAGGGGCGTTTTTTATTGCCTTGATCGCAGCTCGTTACTGTAAACGCAGCTAGAGAAAGGACCAATGAAATGGCTGCAGAAAAGCGAGTAGTTGCAACTCAGGAAACCAAGGGCTTCTCCACCCAGGACCTCATCCTTATCGCGGTGTTGTTGGCGGCGGGCGCCGTTCTTAAGCTCACCGTCTCGAGCTTCCTTACCTTTGCCGGCATGAAACCCAATTTCATGATCGCGATGTATTGCCTGGCCATCATCCTAACGCGACCCAACATTGTGCAGGCAGGCATCATCGGTCTTATCACCGGCCTTATCAGCCAGATTCCGCTGCTCAATGCGACGCCTTTGGTTAACCTTGGCTCCGAGCTGGTCGGCGCTGTGGTTTGCGGCATCCTGGTTTTGGCTTTCGTCCGCATCGCCAAGGAAAACTTCGCCGCTCAAAACGTCGCCTTCCCCTTCGTCATCACCTTCATTTCGACGGTGTTTTCCGGATACACCTTCGCGCTTATCGTCGGTTGCGCGATGAACGGTTTGGGCGTGGCCGAGGTCTTCGCCGTTTACGCCGTGATGGTTCTGGGCACCGCGACCATGAACGCCGTCCTGGTTGCCATCCTGACCCCCATTATCAAAAAGGCCCTCAAGCGCGCTTAGGCACGTGTTTTCATCATGATCGAAGTCAAGAACCTCAGCTTCACGTATAAAGAAGGCAACGCGCCTACGGTGCGCGATGTAAGCCTGACCATCCCCGACGGGCAGTTCGTGGGCATCACGGGCGCCGCCGGCTCGGGAAAGTCGACGCTCACCTATGCGTTCAACGGCATCATCCCGCATTGCTACCCGGGCGATTTTTACGGCTCCGTGTTGATTGACGGCAAGGACACCGTCGAGACGAGTCTTACCGACATCTCGCGCATGGTCGGTAGCGTTTGCCAGGACATCGATAGCCAGATTGTCTCGAGCGTCGTTGAAGACGAGATGCTCTACGGCTTGGAGAACTTCGGTGTTCCCGCTGAAGAGATAGAGCCTCGCATGGATGAGGCGCTGGACGCGATGGGCATCTTCGATTTGAAGTGCTGCAACATCGCGAGCCTTTCAGGCGGCCAGAAGCAGAAGGTGGCCGTTGCCGCCATTCTTGCCCTGCGACCTCGTGTTTTGGTTTTGGACGAGCCCACCGCCGAGCTCGATCCGGCAAGCTCGCATGCGGTGTTCGCGCTTCTTCGCGATTATGCGAGCAAGCGTGGCATCACGGTTATCGTGATTGAGCAGAAAATCGCTTTGATGAGCGAGTTCGCCGATCGCCTGATCATCGTGAAGAACGGCGGCATTCTGCTTGACGGCACGCCCGCCGAGGTTCTTGAAAACGCCGAGCTTCTTAAGGCGGAAGGAATCAACTGCCCGCGCGCAACGTCCCTGGGCAATGAGCTTGCGAAGCGCGGCCTGTATGCGGGGCCTGCTTGCCGCAACGTATCCGACGCTCTGCGCGCCTGCGAAATCGCGCTGGGATTTGGTGCGGCCGGTGCGAGCGGCTCTCAAGCGGAGCCCGCTGCAATTGACGCGCAGGCGCTTACTGCTTCTTCGCGCGCGGAAGGGGGCCGGGCATGATCGAGTTCAAGAACGTGAGCGCCTCTTATGTGGCCGAACATGCGGTGCTTGAGGACGTGAGCTTCACCATCAACAAGGGCGAGTTCGTCGCCTTCGTGGGAACCAACGGCGCAGGAAAATCCACCACCATGCGCTTGTGCAACGGCCTTCTTAAGCCGACGGCGGGCCAGGTGCTGGTGGGTGGCAAGCCCACTACCGAGCTGAAAACAAGCGAGCTTGCACGTCAGGTGGGCTTTTTGTTCCAGAATCCCGACCGTCAAATTTGCTGCGCAACGGTGCGCGACGAGCTGGAATTCAGCTTCAAGGCGCAGGGCAAGCTTGACGACGCGGCTCGTGCGAAAGTGGATGCCGCGATAGAGCGCTTCGGCTTTGATCCGGATGCCGAGCCTTACCTTCTTAATAGGGGGACCCGTCAGCTGTTGGCGTTGGCCTCGATCATCGTGACCGAGCCGCCGGTGATTATTTTGGACGAGCCCACCACCGGCTTGGACTACCTGGAATGCGTGAAGGTCATGGAAGTCATTCGTGAGCTTCACGCGCAAGGCCATACGGTGATCATGGTGTGCCACGACATGGAGGTGGTTGCCGATTACGCTGAACGCCTGATCGTTATGACGCGCGGATCCTTGGTGGCCGAAGGCCTAACGGACGAGATTTTGCGCAACCGTGAGGTTCTGTCGCGGGCGGACCTTATCGCGCCGCAGTGCGTTGCCATCGTGGAGGCGCTGTGCGATCGCCATCCCGAGCTCAAGGCGACGGCCATCGCAAACGCGCGCACGGTTGAGGATTTGGTTGCGGCCATTGAGGAAGCTAGCGGCGCTTTGACCTGCGGCGCAGCCAACGCTGCGGCATCGCCAACCGATTCTTCTTCACAGGAGGTGCGCTAATGAACGGCTTCTTGGAATACGTCCCCGGCAATAGCTTCCTGCACAAGATGAACCCGGTGGCTAAGCTGGCGGTTGCCTTGCTTATGGTGTTCGCCTGCTTCATCACGCCGAGCTTCGCTGTACTGGGCCTTATCCTGGCGATCGATTTCTTCATGGCGTACAGCTGCGGCATGATCAAGCAGACGCTCGGCCTGTCCAAGGCTGTGGCCGGATTTTCCATCATCTTGGCGCTTATCGCGCTTCTCACCACGCCCGAAGGCTTGCTTTTGGTGGCGCTGCCCTGGGGCTATATCGGCTCGGAATCGGTGCTTGCGGCAGTTCGTATCGTCTTGCGCCTGGTTGCCGCCGCCGTGCCGCTGTTCTTGGTGTTCTACGTGACCAAGCTCAACGACCTGGCAAATTCCCTGGTCAAGGTGTGCCACGTTCCGTACAAGTACGCCTTCGTGTTCACGAGCACAGTGCACTTCATCCCTGTGTTCATGAACG
Organism: Oscillospiraceae bacterium; assembly: GCA_963635145.1. Lineage (GTDB taxonomy): Bacteria > Actinomycetota > Coriobacteriia > Coriobacteriales > Eggerthellaceae > Anaerotardibacter. Next base: position 2,175 of record CAVHFE010000005.1, on the reverse strand, counting down.
ACATGGCCGGCATCATGGAAGCCCAGACCGCGCGCGGCGTCGAGTTCGACGGCGGCTTCTTAAAGAAACTGCGCCTGATGGTCCCCCTGTGCGTGCCCCTGCTGGTAAGCTCGGTGCGCAAAACCAACTCGGCCGCCATCGCCGCCGAGGTCCGTGGCTTCAATCTGCGCACGCGCATAAGCGGCTACAAGGAATACCCCTTCGTAGCAAGTGATTATCTTTACATGCTTTTCGCCTTGTTGTTGCTGGCGGCTTCTATTGCAAGCTCGGTTCTCGGTGTGCTTTTCTAGCGGCGTCCTTAGCTTCAGAGCCTGCTGATGTTAGAGTTCCCTTAACGAAACATCGAGGTAAGGGGAACCTTTATGAATACCGATCGCGTTACTGTCATGGATCATGCCATGGTCAAGCACAAGCTCTCGATCCTTCGTCGCAAGGACACGCCGAGCAAGCTTTTCGCCGAGCTGGTGGGCGAGCTTGCCATGATGGAGGCCTACGAAGCCACGCGTGATCTGCCGCTGGAGGATATCGAGATCGAAACACCCTTGGCGCATACGACCGCTCAGCAAATCGAGGGAAAGAAACTGGTCATCGTTCCCATTCTGCGTGCGGGCCTGGGCATGGTCGATGGCATTTTGGAGCTGATTCCGGCTGCGCGCGTGGGGCATTTGGGCATGCAGCGCGACGAGGTAACGCACAAGCCCATCCCGTATTACTCCAAGCTTCCAACCGGCAGCGAGAATCGCAAGATCTTGCTGGTCGATCCGATGCTGGCCACGGGCGGTTCGGCCATCATGGCGATAGAGCACCTGCGCAAGATGGGGATCAAGGACATCACCTTCCTCAACTTGGTGGCCTCGCCCGAGGGTATCGAGGCTCTGCTGGCGGCTGACCCCGACGTGCATATTTACACTTGCGCCATCGATGAGCGCCTGAACGAGGACGCCTACATTATTCCCGGCCTGGGCGATGCTGGCGACCGCATCTTCGGTACGAAGTAAGGTGTCGCGCGCGGGGCTGGTCTGGCTTGTGCGCGAGCAGGCGATGCTGGCCTCTGCTCATGCTTGCTCGCTTACGGCTGCGCGCTTTGGCTGCTGGCTCCGTGTGAGCTATTGAATCGAATAAACTCATGTAGGCCGTCTTGGCAAAAGCTCCAAGGCGGTCTTTTCTTTTGCTTTATTGCGAGCGGAGCGCGGCATGGCCTTGCCCGCTCATTCCTGTTTTTGTCACAAAAGTGTCCGCTTTGTTCCTCCTTTGGGAAGGTATACAACCTGTTCAAGCGGTAAATCTATCCATTTACCAGGCATATTATGCATTGTGTTGGTAGCTAATTCGACAATCTGCATAATCTGTCGAGCAGGAAGAGATGCTTTGCGTGCAAACGATCTCTTGCATACCTCTTGGAGTGCTGCCGTTTGCGATTGGGTGGAAACGTCGCGGGCGGCAGCAGCCAGGATGCGCGCTGCTTCGATATTGAAAGGAGACTTTCATGCTAAGTGAGCAATGCCTCAATCGAAGCTCAAACCCACCAGATGGTTTGCTTCACTTAGACAAAAGCCAGGATCCGGACAAGCAAGGCGTGACGAATATCTATATCAGGACTTTCGGGTTCTTCGATATTTTCGTCAACGGGCGCCCGATAGCGTTCAGGAGCGCCAAGGAAAAGGAGTTCATGGCGCTGCTTGTGGATCGGCGGGGCGGAACCGTCTCGACGGGCGAGGGCATAACCGTTCTGTACGAGGCCTGCCCGCGGAACAAGAACGAGCAGGACCGTTACCGAAAGCTGATCCAGCGGGCACGGCAAACGCTCGAGCGCTACGGGGTTGCCGATTTGATTATCGAGGACAATCACGTTAGAAGCCTCAATCGCAACATCGTGACCTGCGATTACTTTGAATTCCTAAATGGCAACGAGCGTTATCAGCGCATGTTCGCCGGCTCGTATCTTTCCGACTACAGCTGGGCCGAGGCCACCGTCGCCTTGCTGATGAATTGTCAGCCCGACAACAAGCTCAGCGATATCTTGGAGTTCCTGAGCGAGCGTTGGCGCAGGTCGGAGGAATCTTCCTTAAGTTTTAAAAATAATGGTTGACTTGCCCCCAGAAGAAACGTATATTCTTTCTTGCTGAAAACGCGCCGTTACCTCAGCTGGATAGAGGGACTGACTACGAATCAGTA
>CAVHFE010000004.1:0-91297 GCA_963635145.1 Oscillospiraceae bacterium | reverse complement strand
CGAGATGGAGGTTTGGGCCCTGTACTCCTACGGCGCGTCCAACGTGCTCCAGGAGATCATGACCATTAAGTCCGACGACACTTCCGGCCGTGTTAAGGCTTACGAGGCAATCGTCAAGGGCGAAAGCATCCCCGCAGCTGAGGTCCCCGAATCCTTCAAGGTTCTTATCAAGGAGCTCCGTTCCTTGTGCCTCAACGTCGAGCTCGAGGGCAATGGCGGCACCATCGACGTTACCGCCGACCCCGAGGAATCTCGTGGCAAGGAAGAGCCCAAGGCTCCCGTCCTTGACACCGAAGCCGACGAAGACCTGCTGGGCTCCATCGCCGATTTGACCGCAGCCCTTCTGAAGGACTCCGGCGACGAGAGCATCGACCTGATCGGTTTGGGAGAGGAGAACTAAATGTCCGAATTTGACGTCAACAATTTCGACGCGATCCGCATTTCCCTCGCAAGTGCGGAGGATATCCGCGGTTGGTCCCGTGGCGAGGTCAAGAAGCCCGAGACCATCAATTACCGTACCCTCAAGCCCGAGAAGGACGGTCTGTTCTGCGAGAAGATCTTCGGTCCCACCAAGGACTGGGAGTGCGCCTGCGGCAAGTACAAGCGCATCCGCTTCAAGAACATCGTCTGCGAGCGCTGCGGTGTCGAGGTTACCCGCTCCAAGGTACGTCGCGAGCGCATGGGCCATATCGAGTTGGCTACCCCTGTTTCCCATATCTGGTACTTCAAGGGTTCGCCTTCCCGCCTGGGCTATCTGCTTGACATTCCTCCTAAAGAGCTTGAGAAGGTTCTTTACTTCGCATCTTCCATCATCACCTCGGTTGATAAGGAAGCACGCGACGAGGACGTCGAGGACCTGCGCGACGAGCTCGCCGCCGACCTCGAGGAGATGGATGCCGAGCGCGATCGCCTGATCGAGTCGGTCCGTCGCATGTCCGTCGACTACGTTCCCGCAGAGGACGAGTTCGTCGACGAGTTCGAGGACGAGGAGCGCCTGAGCCCCGAAGAGGTCGAGGACGAGGTTGCCGACATCTACGAGGAGTTCAGCGAGCGCAAGGCGCTTCGCTCCAGGGCGCTCGACGAGTTCCTGAAGATCGAGCCCAAGCAGCTCGTCTCCGACGAGGCTCTCTATCGCGAGATGCGCCTGAACTACTCCGACTACTTCAAGGGCGGCATGGGCGCCGAGGCCGTTCGCGACCTTCTTGACGCTCTTGACCTTGAAGAGGTTGCCGAAGAGCTCCGCGAGATCGTCTCGACCGGCAAGGGTCAGAAGCGCACCAAGGCCATCAAGCGCATGAAGGTCGTCGATGCGTTCCTGCATTCCGACAACAAGCCTTCCGACATGATTCTCGACGTTATCCCTGTCATTCCTCCCGATCTGCGCCCCATGGTTCAGCTCGACGGCGGCCGTTTCGCAACGTCCGACCTGAATGACCTGTATCGTCGCGTCATCAACCGCAACAACCGCCTGAAGCGTCTGCTCGACCTCGGTGCCCCCGAGATCATCGTCAACAACGAGAAGCGCATGCTCCAGGAGGCCGTCGACTCCCTGTTCGACAACGGCCGTCGCGGCCGCCCCGTCACCGGTCCTGGCAACCGTCCTCTGAAGTCCCTCTCCGACAACCTGAAGGGCAAGCAGGGTCGTTTCCGCCAGAACCTTCTGGGCAAGCGCGTCGACTACTCCGGCCGTTCCGTTATCGTCGTCGGCCCCAACCTGAAGCTGCACCAGTGCGGCCTTCCTTCTCAGATGGCGCTCGAGCTCTTCAAGCCCTTCGTCATGAAGCGCCTGGTCGAGCTTGAGTACGCTGCCAACATCAAGGCAGCCAAGCGTGCCGTCGATCGCGGCGCCACCTATGTTTGGGATGTTCTTGAAGAAGTCATCACCGAGCACCCTGTGCTTTTGAACCGCGCACCAACCCTGCATCGTCTGGGCATTCAGGCATTCGAGCCCGTCCTGGTCGAGGGCAAGGCCATCAAGCTGCATCCGCTGGTTTGCACTGCCTTCAACGCCGACTTCGACGGCGACCAGATGGCTGTTCATGTGCCCCTGGGCAACGAGGCTCAGGCCGAGGCGCGCGTCCTCATGCTTTCCGCCAACAACATCAAGAGCCCGGCTCATGGCCGTCCTCTGACCGTTCCCACCCAGGACATGATCATCGGTCTGTACTACCTGACCGCTGCTCGCGATGGTTTCCCGGGCGAGGGCCGTGCGTTCATCGACTTCGACGACGCCCTTCGCGCCTACGATGCTCGTGCCGACGTCGACCTGCAGGCCAAGGTTTGGGTTCGCCTGAACAAGGACACCCTGGTAGCCGACGCTCGCGAGCAGTACACCGAGCACAAGGCCGGCGCGCGCATCGAGACCACCATCGGTCGCATCACCTTCAACAACGTGCTGCCCGAGGACTATCCCTTCCTCAACTATGAGATGAACAAGTCCGAGATCAGCTGGCTTGTCGAAGATTGCTGCAACCGCTACACGACCTCGCGCATGGAGCCTATCCTGGACGGCCTTAAGGCCGCCGGTTTCCACTATGCAACCCGTGCAGGCGTTACCGTTTCCGTCTACGACGCAACCATCCCGCCGCAAAAGCCCGCCATCCTGGCTGCTGCCGACGAGCAGGTTGCCGTCATCGACGAAGAGTACGAGATGGGCCTTATGTCCGATGGCGAGCGTTATCAGCAGGTCATCGACGTGTGGACCAAGGCGAACGAGGAGGTCGGCGATGCCATGGCCGACAACTTCGACCGCTTCAACCCCATCTACATGATGGCCTTCTCCGGTGCTCGAGGTAACATCAAGCAGATTCGTCAGCTTGCCGGTATGCGTGGTCTGATGGCAGACCCCCAGGGCAATTACATCGAGACTCCTATCAAGGCGAACTTCCGCGAAGGCCTGTCCGTCTTGGAGTACTTCATTTCCACCCACGGCGCTCGTAAGGGCCTGGCCGACACCGCTCTGCGTACCGCAGACTCCGGCTACCTTACCCGTCGTCTGGTCGACGTTGCTCAGGACATCATCATCCGCGAGATCGACTGCGGTACCTGCGATGGCACCGTTGCTCCTCTGCGCGGCGACAAGGGCGTCGACGCGATGCTCGTCGGCCGTTGCCTGGCCGAGCCCGTCGTCAATCCCTCCACGGGCGAGATTCTGGCCGAGAAGGATGAGTACATCACTTCCGTCCATCAGCTCCAGGAGTGGGATGCTCTGGGCGTCGAGACCCTGAAGCATCGCTCCGTCATGACCTGCCACTCCGAGCATGGCATCTGCCAGAAGTGCTACGGTTGGGACCTGGCCACCAGCCGCCCCGTCAACATCGGCACCGCGGTCGGCATCATCGCCGCCCAGTCCATTGGCGAGCCCGGCACCCAGCTCACGATGCGTACCTTCCACACCGGCGGCGTCGCGGGCGAGGACATCACCATGGGTCTTCCTCGTGTCACCGAGCTTTTCGAGGCTCGCAAGCCCAAGGGCTTGGCGGTGCTCGCCAAGGTGTCCGGCGTCCTGCAGGTTCGTGGCGACAAGCAGTCCAAGACCCTTACCGTCCACGACCAGGAGGGCAACATCCAGGAGGAGGTTGTCTCCGCACGTGCTCAGCTGATGCCCGGCGTCTCCGACGGTTGCACCGTCACCATCGGCCAGCAGCTCACCAAGGGTTCCGTTAACCCCCATGAGCTTCTTGCGCTCACCGATGCCGACACCACCTTGCGCTACATCGTCTCCCAGGTTCAGCACGTTTACGTGTCCCAGGGCGTCGACATCAACGACAAGCACATCGAGGTCATCGCACGTCAGATGCTTCGCAAGATCACCGTCACCGATGCAGGCGACTCCGAGCTCATGCCCGGCCGTCAGGTCAATCGCTTCGAGTTCGAGAACATCGCCAACAACCTGGTTCTCGAGGGCAAGAATCCTCCCGTGGGTCAGCCTTTGCTCCTTGGTATCACCAAGGCGTCCTTGGCAACCGACTCCTGGGTCTCCGCGGCTTCCTTCCAGGAAACCACCAAGGTTCTCACCGACGCCGCCATCGAGGGCAAGGTCGACATCCTGCACGGCCTTAAGGAAAACGTCATCATCGGTAAGCCCATCCCCGCAGGTACCGGCCTCGAGCGCTACCGCAAGGTCGGCCTTACCTACAAGGGTGTTCCCACCGAGCAGGTGGAAGGCGACGCGCTGCCCGATTCCGCCCCTGCCGCACTGCGCGACATCGAAGAACTCCTGCCCAAGGAGCAGGATTGGGCGCTCGACGGCGAGGGCTACCTGGCTCCCGGCTCCGATTACGCAAGCTACTTCGCTTCCATCGGCGGCCGTCGCGCCAACAACCTCACCGACGAGGAGGCACGCCTCTACATCTACGACGATCTGGGTGTTTCCCAGCGTTGGGCCAACAAGTTCTCCGAGGCCGGCATCGAGACCGTTGCCGACTTGGTCGGTCGCACCGAAGATGAGCTTCTGCGCATCGAGGGCATCGGTGCCAAGGCCATCGAGGAATTGAAAGCGGGCCTTGAGGCTCATAACCTCTCCCGCGTCATCGAGGACGACCTTAACGCCTCCCGCGACGACGTGAGCCAGCTGCTCGACATGGTCTTCAGCCCTGACGACAGCGTGCTTATCGGCGGCGAGTCCCGCGTCTCCTACGACGATGACGAGGAGATGCTTGGCGAGGCTCTGCCCCCTCGCTCCTATCAGCGCAACCTCGACGAGCTTGACGCGCTTCTTGGCGGCGACTTGGGTTTCGGCCTGACTTCCGCTAGCGAGGAAGCTGCCTCCAACGCCGAGCAGCAGCAGGAGTAAGGCGCAAAAGCCTAAGTTTTCAAACAAGGCATAAGCGGCTTGTTCGGAGCCCAGGGGTGAATGCCCCTGGGCTCCTTTTCGTTGCACTTGGCCTTTAATCGCCATTTCAAAACGAGTGCGCTATTATGAACCAGGTTCATTCACGGGGACGCTTCATCCCTTTTCCCTAGGAGAAACATGACATCCAAGACATTCATTCCCGAAGGGGAATCGCTCGCGCCTGCGGTAAGCCAGATTGGCAACACGCTAGAGACGCTTGCGCATACCATTCATGCACGCCGTAGTGCCGGTGAGGAAAGCTACACCTATCGTCTTTTGAACGGTGATTTGGACAATCTTTTAAAGAAGCTGGTCGAGGAGGCTCACGAGACCACGCTCGCCGCAAAGGATTGCGCGCGCGTGGATGCTTCCTTGGGCGATGTGGATCATCTGCGCTACGAGGCGGCTGACGTCGTGTATCACTTGATGGTTCTTCTTGAGCGCGAAGGTGTTTCCTTGGATGAGTTCGCGGCTGAACTTAACGCGCGCATGACCACGGAGGAGCTCTCGAAGAACGCGGGTGCCATTCGCCTTAAGGCCGAGTACCGCAATCGCGGCAACCACGTGGAAAAGTAGGGGGAGCTATGGCAAAACTTTTCGGAACCGATGGCGCGCGTGGCGTTGCCAACACGGAGCTTAGCTGTGACATCGCTTTCAAGCTCGGTCAGGCAGCGGTTGCCCTGTTCGGCAAAACCGTGGTGGTGGGCAAGGACACGCGCCTGTCCGGCGACATGCTCGAAGCTGCCCTGGGCGCGGGCGTCATGAGCCTTGGTGGCACGGTATTGGCCTGCGGGATCATCCCGACTCCGGGCGTTGCCCTTTTGGCGCGCGAGCTTCATGCCGATTGCGGCATCGTCATCAGCGCGAGCCATAATCCGCCCGAGTACAACGGCATCAAGTTCTTCGATGCCCAGGGCTTCAAGCTCTCCGACGAGCGTGAGGCCGAGCTGGAGGCCTTCGTCGCTCAAGGCGGCGCGTCTGTCCGCGATTTGCCCTCCGGAGATGCCGTGGGCGTGATCGTTCCCGTTCAAGATGCTTGCGAGCTCTATATCCGCCATGCCATCAACACGGTTGCCGATGAGGGCCTGCCCTTCGATGAGCTTAAAATCGCCCTCGACACCGGGCACGGCGCCTCTTCGCTTACGACGGCCCGCGCCTTGGAAGAGCTTGGCGCTGAGGTGCTTGTCATCAACGACGATTTCAACGGTACCGACATCAACGTCGAGTGCGGCTCGACCCATCTTGAGCCCTTAAAGCAGCTTGTTGCCGTAACAGGCGCGCAGGTGGGCATCGCCCACGATGGCGATGCGGACCGTGTCATGCTCGTCGACGCCGCCGGCAACGAGATCGACGGCGACGTGGTCGAGGCCGTGTGCGCGCTCGACTTGAAACGCCGCGGGCTTCTTGCGGGTAACACCGTCGTATCTACGGTGATGTGCAATCTGGGCTTCACCAAATGTATGGAGGAAGCCGGGATCGACATCGTGCAAACCAACGTGGGCGACAAGTACGTTTTGGCTAAGCTGCGCGAGGGCGGCTACTCCATCGGCGGCGAGCAGAGCGGCCACATGATCTTCCTGGAGCACAATTCCACGGGTGATGGGCTTATCACCGCGTTGCAGTTCCTGGCAGCGGTCCTGCGCCAAGGCGTCAGCGTTTCCGAGGCGGCATCCGTTATGAAGCATTTCCCTCAGGAACTCATCAATGTTCGCGTGACGGACAAGCATTCCGTTGCTCAGAACCCTGCGGTCGCCAGCATCATCGCCGCCAAGGATGAGGAGATGGCCGGCTCCGGTAGGATTCTTGTCCGCCCTTCAGGTACCGAGCCTTTGGTCCGCGTGATGGTCGAGGCCCCAACTCACGAAGAGGCTCACGCGGTTGCGCAAGCTATCGCCGATGTGGTTGAGCGCGAGATGGGCTTGGGCGAGTAGCCCACGCAAGTCCTTGCCGCATCACTTCGTCGCAAGAATAAAACGAGCGCCTTCCCCTCGATGACGGGGAAGGCGCTCGTTCGTTTGTGCGCTATGCCAGCGGCTTTAGTTTGGCTCGACGATATGCCCGTCGGTCGAGATGATGGTGGTTGAGCAGGGGATGTTTTTGCCGGATTTCAGGATGGCGTTGCGGGTGGCCGCATCGATGCCGGCACAGCAGGGGACCTGCATGCGCAGCACCTCCACGCTTTCGATGTCGTTGCACGCGAAGATCATGCCGAGTTTCTCCGAGTAGTCGACGCCATCGAGCTTCGGGCAGCCGATGAGGGTGATCTTGCCCGCCATGAACTTGTTGTGGAAGTCCCCGTAGGCAAACGCGCAGCAGTCAGCGGCAATCAGCAGCTTGCATCCCTTGAAGTAGGGGGCCGTTGGCGGGACAAGTTTGATCTGGCAGGGCCATTGCCCCAATTGCGAGCGGGGTGCCAGGGCCTCCCTTTTGCCGGAGATCAAATCGCCGAGCTCATCTTCGCTGGGAGCGGGTTTGGTCTGCAGGCTTTTGGCTTGCGTGCTCGGGCAGGCGAAGTCTGCGGGCATGTTAGCGTGCGAGTCGGCCTTCGCCTTCGCCATCTGGGCGGCGATCACGGCAGCTTCGTTGTAAGGCGTGGCTTCGCGCCATACGAAGCTGATGGCGTCCTGTGGGCAGCTGGGCAGGCAATCGCCCATGCCGTCGCAGAAATCATCGCGCAGAAGCGTCGCCTTGCCATCGACGAGCCCAAGCGCGCCCTCATGGCAGGCGTTGACGCAAAGGCCGCAGCCATCGCATTTCTCATGGTCTATCTGTATTACTTGACGCTGCATGTTTCCTCCAGACAAGGCGGGCGACTCTTCAATAAGGATTAGCTTAACGAATTTGTGGTACACTGACGAGTCGCGTAAGCATATTTGTGCAGTAGGGAAGTCCCGCTGTGTAACGATACTCATCCGAAGGGAAGTGCAAATGTCCGGACATTCAAAGTGGGCAACCACCAAGCATCGCAAGGCAGCCCAGGACGCAAAGCGTTCCGCTTTGTTCTCCAAGCTGTCTCGTAACATCACCGTTGCGGCTAAAGAGGGTGGCGACCCGAATCCAGACAATAACGCTTCTCTGGCTGCCGCTATCGACAAGGCCAAGGGTTACTCCCTGCCCAAGGACAAGATCAAGACCGCTATCGACAAGGCTTTCGGCACCGGCAAGGACGCCGCAAGCTACGAAACCAAGGTCTATGAGGGCTATGGCCCCTGCGGCATCGCCGTTTACTGCGAGGCCTTGACCGACAACCTCAACCGCACCGCTGCCGACGTTCGCTCCGCTTTCACCAAGCATGGCGGCAACCTGGGCACCAGCGGTTCCGTTGCGTTCCAGTTCGAGCGCAAGGGTCAAATCCTGGTCGAGAAGGTCATCAAGTCCGAGGAAAAGAAGGTCGCCGACAAAGAGAATGCCGTCGATGAGGACGAGTTCATGTTGGCCGTCGCCGAGGCCGGCGGAGAGGATTACGAGGACGGCGGCGACGAGTGGATCGTCTACACCGGCGCATCCGACCTGCACGCTGTGAAGAGCGCTCTTGAGGAGCAGGGCATCGAGATCAAGGGTTCCGAGCTCACGATGATCCCCACCACTCCCACCGTCGTCACCGCCGACGAGGCTCGCAAGGTCATGCGCTTGATCGATCGTCTTGAAGAGCTTGAAGACCTTCAGAACGTCTACCACACCATGGAGATCACCGAGGAGGTTGCCGCTGCTCTCGATGAGGAGTAAGCGCAGTCTTCCTTTAAAGAACAGCCGAGGATTCTCAGCTATTGACGAGCCGCTTCATGCGGCTCGTTTTCTTTTCGGGCATGCTTGCTTGCGGGCTCGCCGATAAAGGGAAATGGTAGGTGAAATCGCAAGATGTGCGATTGGGTAAGAAACACGCTCGATCGTCGTTTTATTTTCGGGTGAGTAACGCATCCTGTGATACCATTTCTGACTAGTTCTTACAGCATCAATCGCACTACTCAAACACACCACATGCTAAGGGGCCAACACTCAGTGTCCAACACTACCAACATCTTGTCTTTTGCCGACGCGAGGGCTTGCGCCCCGCGTTTTCGTGATTCGCGGGCAAAAACAAAAGCCCCTGTTCAATCATCAATTTCTTCTCGACAGGTGCCTCGCACCCAGAGGGGTTCTCATGCACGTATGAGCGCTACCCCTGCCAACGCTCGCGCCACCGGGCCCAAGCGTGATGCCGCCTATCGCGGCTCCGAGGCAAGGATTTCTGCCAGGCATGCCTCCTCGCGTATGTCCATGGGGGCCTTTTCCGAGGAAGAGGAGCGTCGCCAGGAAGCAAGGAGCAACGGCACGCGTGGCATGCGCAGCTCCCATGCTCAACGTCAAAAGAAGGAAACGGCCTTCGATAAGCTTACGCGCAAGATGCGCACCGCGAAGGCCGAGCGTCTTTTCGAGCGCAACGTGCCCGCAAATGACGCACGTTCCTCTCAGCCTGAGCAATCGAGCCGTGCCGCCCTCTACGAGATGAAGATGGGCAAAGACCACCGCCGTTCCGCCCATATGCAGGAAGACTCCAAGTCCGGTAAATCCCGTTTTTCTTTTGCGGGCTTCAACCCCTTGTTCCTGCTCGTCGGTACGAAGGGTGGCCAGTGGGCGTGCGTTGCGATGATCGCCATGGCGTTCTCGGTTTTCATCCTGTACCAGCCTATTGCCGATTGGTACAACGAAGGCCGTTCCTTGCAGCAGCTTCAGGCTCAGTACGAGATAAGCTCTGCCGAATACGAGCAGGTCAAGGCCGATGTTGATTATCTTTCCACCGATGAGGGCTTGGCCGATTACGCACATGAGCAGCTAGGTTGGCTTAAATCCGGCGAGCATTCGGTCAACGTGGTTGGCCTGGATGGCGAGGAATTTCAGTCGCCTGCTTCGTCGAGTTCGGCCAGCACCACTCAGTCGCTCGCTTTGGCCTCGGCTAAGGCTCAAACCCCCGATACTTGGTATTCGGGGGTCCTGGATGTGATTTTCGGCTATGAAGGCTAAACGCTTTGCTGCAATCGACATTGGAACGGTGACCTGCCGTCTTCTTGTGGCCGACGTCGTTGATGGAGCGCTTGTCGAGCAGCTTCGCCACGTCGAGATCACCAATCTGGGGCAGGACGTCGACAAGACCGGTGTCCTTCGTGAAGACGCCATCGAGCGTGTTTCCCGCACCATCGCCGAGTACCGGGGCTGCATTGACGCCCTGCAGCTGAAGGGTGAGCCTGAGATCCCCGTTACCGCGTTGGCAACAAGCGCTTCCCGCGATGCCGAAAACTCCCAGCAGCTCATCGACGAATTGGCCAAATCCCGCGTGACCCTCTGCGTTATCCCCGGAGAGCGCGAGGCTGCGCTTTCGTTCAAGGGGGCCTCAAGCGCGTATACGGGCGAGCGTTTGTTGGTCGTCGACGTTGGCGGTGGCTCCACTGAGGTGGTGTTCGGGCGCGGTGGCGAGGATCCCGAGTTCCGCCACTCCTTCGACATCGGCTGCCGCAGGGTGACCGAGCGCTTTTTACCCAGCGATCCTCCGGCCGCCGGTGAGCTGGACGTTGCTGCAGCTTGGATTCGCGAGACGATGAAGCCCGTCATCGAGCGCGCGCTGTCTGACGGCTGCGCCTGCGATCGCGTTGTGGCGGTGGCGGGAACCGCAACCTCCATGGTCTCCATCGATTCCAAGATGGCCGTCTACAATCCCGTCCAGGTAGATGGTTCCTTCGTGAGCCTCGAAACGCTCAAGCGCATTTACTCCGAGCTCGCCTCTATGCCCTTGGCTGAGCGTGAGCGTGTTGTGGGGCTTGAGCCTAAGCGCGCGCCCGTCATCGTGGCCGGTGCGCTTATCTTGCGGATCGTGCTCGAGCTCGTCGGCGCCCCGGGTTTCACCGTGAGCGAGTCCGACATCCTGCAGGGCATCATCATGGACGCCGCCGGCTTATAGCAGCAGTTTGGGCGTTAGGCTCTTTTAGCTGTTACAATACGGCAGTACACAACAAAGGGGAGCGTGGCGGAATTGGCATACGCAGTGGACTTAAAATCCACCGGTCTTCGATCTTGTGGGTTCGAGTCCCACCGCTCCTACCAGTTGCTTAACTAGTGATTTCGCCGCCCTGAAAGGGGATTGTTTTTTATGCAAGCAAATCCTGAGCTTCTGTTTTCCGTTGACGAGCAGAAGCTGCATGCTCTTTGCGACAATCTTGCCGACAGTCTTTCCAAGGTCGAAAAAGGCTCTTTCGAGGATTACCTTGAGAAGTGCGCCGCTGCCATGGGCGACATCATCAATTCCTTCATCCCTAAAGGCTCCCACCCCGATATGTGGACCTATCTGTACGGTCCTTTGACGGCCTACAGCCAGAACGCTGGCAAGCGTCATCGCCCCTTGATCTGCGCTTTGGCTGCTATGGCTGTTGGGGGCGATTGGAAGAAGTCCCTGTCTGCGGGTGCTGCGATCGAGCATTTCCATACCGCGGCGCTCATCCATGACGACATCGCTGACGAAGCCGAGCTTCGCCGTGGTGAGCCCTGCTTCCACTTGAAGGAAGGCGAGGGCCTTGCCATCAACGCGGGCGACCTTGGCCTGGCCGTGGTCAACGGCATCGTGATGTGCGATCCCCATCTTTCCGATTCCGAGAAGGTGCGCGTTTCGCTTGAGCTCGTGTCCATGGCCTGTTCCACCGTTGAAGGCCAGGCGCTCGACATCGGCTGGGCTCGCGACAATCGCTACGATCTGAGCATCGACGATTATCTTCTTATGGCGCGCCACAAGACCGCCTACTATTCGGGCGGCGTGCCCTTGGCCATCGGTGCCATCGTCGGCGGTGGCACGGACGCCCAGGTGGAGGGCTTGCGTTCCTTCGGCATGGCAACCGGCCTTGCCTTCCAGATTCAAGACGATCTCTTGAACTTGGTGGGCACCAAGGAAGCCAAGGAGAAGGATTATCGCTCGGACATCACCGAAGGCAAGCGCACCTTGGTCGCTGTTCATGCTTTGGCTCATTCCTCCGAGCGCGATCGCCTGGAAGAGATTCTTTCCTCCAAGGCCAAGGATCCCGAGGTCCTGGCCGAGGCGGTTCGCATCATGCAGGATGCGGGCTCCATCGACTACGCCCGCAACTATGCTCAAAAGCTTGTCGACGAGGCCAAGGAAGAGCTTGCTCCCATCATCGAACATACCGATGCTTACGACCAACTTGTCTCAATGGCTGATTGGTTCGTGAGCCGTTTGAAGTAGGTTTCATATGGAAGCCATTAAACCTCACGATCGCGGAGTCGCCGTTGCCGACGTGCAGCGTCGCCTGGCCGATCTTGGATATTTGAACGAAAACCAAGTTACCCAGACCTTCGATGCGGACACTGTGCTGGCCGTGAAGTCTTTTTGCTCTGACCATGGTTTGGAGCCAATCGACTACGTGGATCAGCAGGTGTGGTCTCGTCTGGTCGACGCCGGTTTCCAGATGGGCGACCGCAATCTTTACCTGCGTGTGCCCTTCTTCCATGGTCACGATGTCGAGGTGCTGCAGTCGGCGCTTTCGGCCCTGGGCTTTTCCACGGGCAACATCGACGGCATGTTCGGCGCCCATACCGAGGAGGCCCTGCGTCGCTTCCAGTTGAACATGGGCCTTCCCGACGACGGTATTGCCGGCTCCATGACCTTCAGGGCCATTAACAATCTTGCTCATTCTTGGCGTGAGAAGAACGTGCACACTCCCGTGGTCAACATGGGCTTCGCACGAGCATCCGAGGCGCTCGAGCTCAACTTCCTCTGCCTGTTCGGAACCGAGGATTTGCCCCGATTGGTGGCTGCGCGCATGTCCAACCTTGCCATGGCCACCAACCCGAACTCCAAGGTCACCAGCGCCGAATCGCTCAATGTCGCGCCTGAGGACTCAACGATGTTCCTGCAGATTCTTGGCGCCGATCAGGCTCCGTCTCCGGGCGTCCCGACGGTCGACCTGGAGCCAAGCGACACCTTGGTGCTGCGCCTGACCCAGGCCTTCCGCTCGACGGGGGCCAAGCCCGGCTCCCGCGTTGCCCTTCGCCTTCCGGGCGATGCCTGGTGCGATGCGGGTGTGGAGCGCACGGCGCAACATTTCGCGATCATCTTGCTCGATGCTATCTGCTCGGCAAGCTTGATCCTTCACGACGAACGAAAGTAGATATTTATGAAAGCAGCTGCACTTATCCTTGCCGCCGGTGCCGGCACCCGTATGAAATCCTCGAAGCCTAAGGTTGCTCACGAGATTATGGGAAAGCCCCTGGTTAGATGGGTGGTCGATGCAGCTTTCGGCGCCGGTCTCTCCAAGGTTGTGGCTGTTGTGGGCCATGGTCGCGAGCAGGTGGAGCCTTTGCTCAAGGACGTTTCGGTTGTGGTGCAGGAAGAGCAGCTTGGGACGGCGCACGCGGTCAACGTGGCGCGTGAGGCGCTTATCGGCGAGTGCGATTCGCTGGTGGTTCTTACCGGCGACAGCCCTTTGGTGACCTCCGATACCATCGCCAAGCTCGTCTCCCTTAGGGAGGAGCGCGGTGCCGGCGTTGTGGTGCTTACCATGCAGGCCGAAGACCCCACTGGTTACGGGCGCATCGTTCGCGACGATGAAGGCCAGGTTGCCGCGATTGTCGAGCAGAAGGATTGCACGCCCGAGCAGGCCCTTATCACCGAGTGCAATTCCGGCTTCTATTGCTTCGACGCCGAGCTTCTGTTTAACGCCCTGACCGAGGTTTCCACCGACAATGCCCAAGGTGAGTACTACCTTACCGATGTTTTGGCTATCGCTCGTGCAAAGGGTAGGGAAGTACTCGGCCTTTTGGCGGCCGACAAGGACGAATGCCTTGGCGTGAATTCGCGCAGGCAGCTCGCGCAGGCGACGAAGTGTTTGCAGCGCCGTATCAACGGCAAGCATATGGATGCCGGCGTTACCTTCTGGGACCCCGACACCTGCTGGATCGGGCCCGATGTGGAAATCGCCCCCGATGTCGAGATTCTTCCCCAGACCATCATCGTCGGCGCATCAAGGATTGGCTCGGGCTCGGTCGTTGGCCCATGCTCGCGTCTTACCGACACCGTGGTGGGCGCCGATTGCCTTATCGACGAGACGGTTGCCATCGAGACCGTCATCGAGGACGAGGTCGAGTGCGGCCCACGCGCTTACCTTCGTCCGCAGACGCATATGTGCAAGGGCTCCAAGGCCGGCACTCACGTCGAAATCAAGAAATCCACCATCGGCGAAGGCTCTAAGGTTCCCCATCTTTCCTATATCGGTGATTGCACCATGGGCTCCGGTGTCAACATCGGAGCAGGTTCTATCACCTGCAATTACGATGGCGTGAAGAAATGGCCCACCGTTATCGAGGACGACGTCTTCGTCGGCTCGGACACGATGATGGTCGCCCCGGTGAAACTTGGCCGCCATTGCCTGGTTGCCGCCGGGTCGGTCGTTACCAAGGACGCAAGCCCCGAGTCGCTTGTCCTTGCTCGCGCGCGCCAAGTTGAAAAAGAAGGCTGGAACGAAGGCAAGTAATTTCTACGCTGACAAAACGTTCGTTAGCGTTACTATGGCTAAGGTTGGATTGGGCGCATTGAGCGCACGTTTGATAGAGGTATTTCACTATGAGCAACATGACTAAGAGCCTTGCGGTGTTTTCCGGCTCCACGTACCCCGAATTCGCCAAGGAAGTGGCGCGCTGCTTGGGCGTCGAGCTTGGCAAGGTTCAGCTCGAGAAATTCGCCAACGGTGAAATTTACGCTCGCTATCTTGAGACCGTCCGCGGTGCCGACGTCTTCATCGTCCAGTCCATTTCCGGCGACGTCAACGAGTCGCTCATGGAGCTTTTGATCATGGTCGATGCAGCCAAGCGCGCTTCCGCACGCACGGTGCACGCCGTCGTCACCCATTACGCTTACGCTCGCCAGGACCGCAAGGCGGCAGCGCGCGAGCCCATTACCGCCAAGCTGGTGGCCAACCTTCTTACCACGGCAGGCATCGACTCCATCATCACGATGGACTTGCATCAGGGTCAGATTCAGGGCTTCTTCGATGTGCCCGTCAACCATCTTTCCGCCCTGTGGACCTTGGCCGAGCACATCAAGACCAAGGATCTTGACGCCGACAACATGGTGGTCGTTTCCCCTGACCTCGGCCGTGCCAAGGCCGCCAAGAAGATGTCCAACATCATCGGCTGCGAGATGGCCATCCTTCACAAGGAGCGCCCGAAGCACAACCAGGCCGAGGTTACTGCTCTTATCGGTGACGTTGAGGGCAAGGTTTGCATCCTGAACGACGACATGATCGACACCGGTGGATCCGTCGTGGCCGCCGTTAAGACCCTCAAGGCCAAGGGTGCCAAGAGCGTCTACGTTACCTGCACCCACCCCGTCTTCAGCGGTTCTGCCCTTGAGCGCCTGAACGATCCTGACATCACCGAGGTCATCGTTGCCAACACCATCCCTGTCGACGAGGAGAACGCCGGCAAGGTTCACGTGATTTCCGTTGCTCCCTTGTTCGCCCGCGCTATCCAGAACGTTTTCGGCAACACTTCCATCTCCGAGATGTTCGATCCCAACTTCGCGCTGTAGTTTATGTTCTTAATCGTTGGTCTGGGCAATCCAGGCGAGGAGTACGAGCATACGCGTCATAACGCTGGCTTTGAAGTGGTTGACCGCTTGGCCGAAGAGGCGCATGTCAATTACTGGAAGAACGCTTGCGGTTCCTTGGTAGGCGAGGGAAAGCTCTCCCTTGGCCAAGGCAAGTATGAAGATGTGGTGCTGGCCAAGCCCCAGAGCTTCATGAACCTGTCGGGCGGGCCGGTTGCCAAGCTTTTGAAACAGTATGCCGTTGCACCCGATCAGTGGATCGTCGTTCATGATGAGCTCGATATCCCAGCCGGCAGCGTGCGCGTGAAGCGCGGCGGCGGCCATGCGGGCCACAACGGGCTTCGCTCCATTATCGACAAAACGGGAACGCGCGATTTCCTTCGTGTTCGAGTAGGCGTCGGGCGCCCTCCCGGACGCATGCCCGTCCCCGATTTCGTGCTGCAAGTTCCTCGCAAGGACGCGATGGACGATTTCGTTGCCGCCTGCGATCGTGGCGCCGAGGCTGCAAAATCGCTTATCGCTGTCGGGCTTGAAAAGTCGCAGCAGGTGTACAACCAGCGCTAAGTTCAATTTCATAGATGCTTTTCTGATTCCTTCGATTGACTCCTGGGACGAGTGTTGCCGTTTCCCGATGGGACGTTTTTGGGGCACGTGTAGCTTTCCAGGTGTGCGACAATGGGGAAGAAAAAGTTTTCAGCGAATCAGGTTTGCACCATGTCAGCACGTATCAGCATTCTGCCCGCGGATAAGTCCGTGGCGGAAACCCTCAGTGAGGAACTGGGGTTTCCCTCTTTCATCACCACCGTTATGGTTGCTCGGGGCATCACTGATGTTCAAAGCGCCCAGGTTTTCCTGAACCCGTCGCTTGATAGGGATTGGCTCGACCCTTATTCGATTGCGAACATGTCGCAATTGGCCGATCGCCTCTCCGAGGCGATTCTTCAGGAGAAACGCATCTTGGTCTTCGGCGACTTCGACCTTGATGGCATTTCCGCCACCACCATCATGACGCGTGGCCTGCGCGAGCTTGGCGCCGAGGTAGTGCCTTTCATTCCTCTGCGCTTTGAAGAGGGTTATGGCTTAACCGATGCCTCCATTAAGCGTGCGCTTAGCTATAATCCCGACGTCTTGATTACCGTTGACAACGGCATCGCCGCTAAAAACGAGGTCAAGCAGCTTATCGATGCCGGGGTTGAGGTTCTTATCACCGACCATCACGAGCCCGCCGACCTTGTCCCGGAGGGAGTTCCGGTGGTTGATCCCAAATGCGGCGATTGCGAAAGCTCCATTCTTGCGGGTGCCGGGGTTGCGCTTAAGGTTATCCAGGTCATGGGCGGTCGCTTCGGCAAGCCCAACCTGTGGCTTGGCCTGGTCGACATGGCCGCGCTTGGCACCGTTGCCGATCTTATGCCCTTAGTGGGCGAAAACCGCGCCCTGGTTGCTGCCGGGGTGAAAAAGCTCAATACCGAGCCGCGCCCCTGCATCGCCGCTCTTATCGGTGCATCGGGGCAGACGGGCAAGGCGCTCACCGCTTCCAACTTGAGTTTCTCGCTTATCCCGCGCCTTAACGCTGCGGGTCGTATGGGCAACGCGCAGTTGGCACTCGATCTTTTGCTCGAAGACGATTTCCTACGCGCCTCCGAATTGGCTCAAGAGCTTGAGCAAACCAACACCCGGCGCCGTCAGATCGAGGCGGAGCTGGCCGAGGTCGCTCTTGCCCAGGCTGAAGAAACCCACGAGGGCAAGCGCGTCGTGGTTGTTGCCGGCGAGGGCTGGCACGAAGGGGTTAAAGGCATTGTTGCCTCGCGCTTGACCTCGAAATACGGTGTGCCTTCCTTGCTTTTCACCATCGATGGGGATGAGGCGCGCGGATCGGGCAGGAGCGTTGGCAGCGTCAATTTGTTCGAGGCGGTTCGCTCGTGCGAGGATCTGCTAACACGTTTCGGCGGGCATGAGGCTGCCGTTGGCGTCACTCTTCCTACGGCAAATCTCTCAGAATTCACGCGGCGCTTAAACGAGCACATGATGAGCTTGCCCGCTGAGGATTTTCTGTCCCGTCTTGAGGTTGACGCCGTCGTTGATTTCTCCGAGCTCGATTTGGGCAATGTTGCCTTGCTCGATCGCTTGGCCCCCTTCGGTCAGGAAAACGCTCAGCCGCGCTTTTTGGCTCATGGCGTGTCCATAGTCCAGGCTCGCGCGGTCGGTGCCGACAAGAACCATCTTTCCTGCACCTTGAGCGATGGAAGCGATTCGCTCAGCTGCATCATGTTCCACTGTCCCGATATCGACGCCTTGCTAAGCTGCCATTCCGTGGTTAACGCGGTGTTCCAGCTTCAAATCGACGAATGGCGCGGACGCAGATCGGTGAAGGCCGTGCTGTCTTCTCTTGAGCCCGTTGAACCATGTTGTGCTTTGGAGGCATGTCTTGACGACGAGAAGGTTTCCTATGTGGGCGAGCTCGTTGATTGCGCCGAGCGCACGCACGCGGGCACCGGCTTTCCTTTTAAGCCGCAGGCTTTGGATGCAGGCTCGGCAGAGCGCCGTCGTGAGTGGTCTGAGATTGCAGAAGGCGACCAAGCTCTTCTTCGCCAGGCTTTGATTCAGTCTTTTTTAGGGGAAGGGAGCCTTCACGGTTCGCAACTTCGTTCCTTAGAGCTTTTGGACCAGGGGGCATCGGTGCTCTCCGTTATGGGGACGGGCCGGGGCAAATCCCTGATATTCCAGCTCCACGCAATCGAGCTTGCCTTGAAATCCGATAAAGCGAGCCTGTTCATATATCCTTTGCGTGCTTTAGCATCCGACCAGGCATTTCACTTGACGCGCGCGGTTGAGCCCTTCGGCTTGCGCGTTAAGGTGCTCAACGGTGATACCTCAGCGAACGCGCGCGCCGAGATCTTCATAGAGCTCAACGACGGTTCGGTCGATATTATTCTTACGACGCCCGAGTTCCTTGATGCGCATACTGCTGATTTTGCAAGGTCGGGCCGCATCGGTTTCGTTGTGGTTGACGAAGCTCACCATGTTTCGACCTCTCGTGCGGGATTCCGCCCAAGTTATCGTCGTTTCGCTGAAATAGTGGACGAATTGGGCAAGCCTCAGGTTTTGGCGGTTACCGCCACGGCTGATGCCGGGGTGCTTGAAGCGGTTAAGGCCGATTTGGGTATCGAGGCGCTGGTGACCGACGAGCATGAGCGTAAGAACCTTTCCATCGACGATCAGCGCAACATCCGTAAGAAGGAACGCTATTTGGCGAACCTTGTTGTGCAAGGTGAAAAAACCATCGTCTACGTTAATTCCCGCGCCGAGAGCATCTCTTTGGTTCGCGACCTGCGCGCACGTGTGCCGCAGATGGCGCCTCTGATCGGCTTCTACAACGCCGGCCTTACCAAAGAGGAGCGCATGCGCATCGAGGATTTCTTTCGTAAGGACGAGCTGCAGGTCTTGGTTGCGACCTCGGCCTTCGGCGAGGGCATCGATGTCCCCGGTGTTCGCCACGTTGTTCTTTATCATCTTCCTTTCAGCGAGATTGAGTTCAACCAGATGAGCGGCCGTGCTGGTCGTGATGGCGAATCGGCGACGATTCATCTCTTATTCGGCAGGCAGGATGGCGAATTGAATGCCGGTATCTTGGCTCTTGCGGCTCCCGATCATGATGTTATGGGGCGGATCTACCGCGAGCTGAGGCGTCGTCAGCGCCAGGCGGGAACGGGCGTCTTCGCGCTTACTTGCGACGAGCTTGCCTATTACGCCAGCTCCCTTCTTCCTTCATCGAGGATTGATCCTGCGCAGACTTCCTGCGCCCTGTCCGTGTTCTCCGAGCTGGGATTGCTTGAGCTGGGTTCGCTTCCTTCAAATGCCACCGAGGTTGTCACCGTTCATGTCGTAGACTATGGGGGAAAGGTCGAGCTTACCGATAGCGTTAGGTACCGCGAGGGCTTGGATGAGATTGCCGAGTTCAACGATTTCAGCGAGTGGGTGCTCAAGCGTTCGGTCAAGGTCCTGCAAGAGCGCATCCGTAGGCCGCTTTTGCCTTAAATCGCACATCAACGAGGGAGTAGTGCCATGGCCACTGATGTCATTCAGTTAACGGTGGATCCGAGCATCCAATCATCCACCGCCGCCCCCATGGGGTCCAACCCCGATGTGCGCTTTCAAGACCTGCTTGGCATGGTTACCTACCTTGAGCCCGAAGAATGCGAGAAGCTGGGCCGCGCCTACGCCTACGCGCGCGAGATGCACCACGATCAGCGTCGTAAGTCGGGCGAGCCTTTTGTTTTGCATCCGGTGGAGGTTGCCATCATCCTTGCCGATCTTCATATGGACGTTGAGACCTTGTGCGCGGCCCTGTTGCACGACGTGGTGGAGGACACCGAGGCAACTAAAGAAGATGTTGCCGAGATGTTCGGCACTTCCGTTGCCGAGCTGGTAGACGGCGTTACCAAAATCACCAAGCTCAAGGTAGGCGACTTAACCGATGAGCAGGCGCAAACCTATCGCAAGATGCTCGTCGCCATGAACAACGACATCCGTGTCGTCGTCATCAAACTAGCCGACCGTCTTCATAACATGCGCACCCTTTCCGCCCTGCGCGAGGATCGTCGCATTTACAAGTCGCATGAGACCTTGGAAATCTATGCCCCCATCGCGCACCGCTTGGGCATCAGCTCCATCAAATGGGAGCTTGAAGATTTGTCCTTCTTCTACTTGGAGCCGGCGAAATTCAAACTTGTTTCACGCATGGTTTCCGAGAGCCGCCCTCAGCGCGAGGCTTACTTGGGCTCCATCCTGAAGATCCTTCATGAGGAAACCGAGAAGCTTGGCATTGATGCCCAGCTTATGGGCCGGCCCAAGCATTTGTATTCCATCTACAAGAAGATGGCCAATCAGAAAAAGGGCTTCTCCGAGATTTACGACCTTATTGCCGTGCGCGTGATTGTTCAGACCGTGAAGGATTGCTACTCGGTGCTGGGCGCCGTGCACACACTTTGGAACCCTATGCCCGGTCGTTTCAAAGATTACATCGCCATGCCCAAGCTCAATATGTACCAGAGCTTGCATACCACGGTCATCGGCCCGGCGGGCCGCCCTCTTGAAGTGCAAATTCGCACTGAGGATATGCATCGCAAAAGCGAGTACGGCGTTGCCGCTCATTGGCGCTACAAGGAAAAGGGCAAGGCCGACGATTTCGATCGCCAGATTGCCTGGTTGCGCGAGATGGTCGACTGGCAGGACGAAACCAAGGATTCCCGTGAGTTCCTGAAGTCCCTAAAGGTCGATCTTGCCCCCAAGGAAGTGTTCGTCTTCACGCCCAAGGGCAAGGCGATGAGCTTGCGGGCGGGCTCGACGCCGGTCGACTTCGCCTACGCGATCCATACCGAGGTTGGAAACCGCTGCGTGGGCGCCAAGGTCAACGGCGCCATCGTGCCTTTGACTTACGAACTCCAGCAGGGCGACCGTGTGGAAATCCTGACGCAGAAATCGGCCACTCCTTCGCGTGACTGGCTCAACTTCGTAAAAACCCCTTCGGCGCGCTCGAAGATTCGCAACTTCTTCAGCAAGGCCACACGCTCCGACGATCTTGCCGCGGGTCGTGATAAGCTCGGCCGCGAAATGCGCAAGCATGGTTTCGGCATCTCCAACGCAAACGCCACGCGCGCCTTGAAGGAAGTCTCCGAGACGCTCGGCTACCGCGCTCCTGATGACATGTTCGTTTGCCTGGGCAATGGCAAGGAAAGCACCCAGCACGTCGCCAACCGTCTTCTTAAGATTTTGGTGGCGGATTCCGAGGAGGAGTCGAGCCTTCCTGTTTCCGACTTGGGGATGTCCACCGGTAAGATGCCCCCGATGCTCACGAGCGTCAAGCGCCCGCGCCGTAAGGCAAAAAGCTCGAACGGCGTGGTGGTTCAGGGCTTGGACGATGCGGCTGTTCGCCTTTCGCGTTGCTGTAACCCCGTCCCCGGCGACGAGATTATCGGTTTCATCACGCGCGGCAGGGGAGTGTCGGTTCATCGCGCCAACTGCCCCAACGCCAAGGATCTCATGAACCACCCCGAGCGCATCATCCCCGTCTCCTGGGCTCAGGCGGGCGAGGTTCCGCAGGATTCCGCTTTCAACGTCGAGGTGATCGTCGAGGCCGTCGATCGCATGAACTTGCTGATGGACGTGGCAAAGGTCTTCTCCGAAAACGGTGCGAATGTCATCGGGGCCAACACCATCACTCACAAAGACGGCATCAATGAGATGCGCTTTTTGTTCCAGATCAGCTCTCCTGCGGCAATCGATCGGATTTTGAAGGGCTTGCTCGAGGTCGACAGCGTCTTCGGCGCTCGTCGCGTCGTCCCTGGCGCTCCCTCGAGGAAGCAACGTGGAAGGAAGGCTTAAATGTCTCTTGAGCTTGTGCGCAGCAAAGGCGGCCTGGCCGTCAAGGGCGCTTGCGTGGATATCTCGTTTTTGGTGCTGGGCCCTATCGAGAACAACACTTATTTCATCTCCGGAAAAGACTTCCTGATCGTGGTCGACCCTTCGTGTCAGGCCAAGAAAATCCTGGATTTCCTTGGCGGCAGAAAGCCCGATGCGATTTTCGCAACCCATCACCATCACGACCATGTGGGAGCCTTGGCTGAGCTTCGCGAGAAAACCGGCGCTCCCGTTTACGCGTCGGCCATCGACGCGAAGATAATCGAGAACCCTGACCTGTATCCTTCTTACGGCGGCAAGGCCAAGCCGTGCAAGGTGGACAAAAAGCTGCGCGACAAGGACAAGGTGAAGGTCTGTGGCATGACCTGGCAAGCCATCCTTACCCCCGGGCATACGCAAGGCGGTATGTGCTTCTACCTTCCGAGCGAGGAAGGCACAGATCCTGCCGGCTGGAACGTTTTGGTTTCGGGGGATACCTTGTTCTGTGGCTCCATCGGACGCACTGACTTCAAGGGCGGAAGCATGCCTGACATGCAGCGTTCCTTGCGTCGATTGGCTCAGCTGCCCGATCGCACCCTCGTTCTTCCAGGGCATAACGCCTTAACCACCATTGCCGACGAGCAAAAGCGCGTGTTCCGTTATTACTGTTAAGGCTGGCTTCCTACAGGCGGTTTGCTTTTTGGGCGGAGCGGGGTTGCGGGAGGCTATGCTTTTGCATCAGCAAAGGCTCTCGACTCTGCCCGCGTTCGATGATTTGCCTTTTGGTGACAAAACATTTACGCCGAGCTGCTCTTTGCCCCTTCCGATGCACTAAAATCCTAAGTAGCGAAAAACGCTGTTCACGCGCGGGGTTTCCCCGGAGTCTTCACCATATGAGAAAGAGTGGCAAGATGTCCAAGATCATCAAGAAGAAGAGCAAGAAACGCCTTGATTACTTCGATGCTTTCGAGCGTCATGCGAAACTGTGCTTGAAGGAAATCGAGGAGGTTCGTAAGTGCTTCGACAATTACGGCCACTACGATATGAAGGAATGCCTCGACGCCATCCATAAGATCGAGAATGAGGCCGATGAGGTTGCCCATGAGGTATGGGACGCCATTCTGCCCGATTTCGTGACGCCGATCGATCGTGAGGACATCATCAAGCTCACCACTTCGCTTGATGATTTGGCCGATACGCTGGAAGAGATTTACCAGGGTTTTTATATGTACGACATCACCGTCATGCATGAAAACGTCAAGCCTTTCCTGGACATTCTGTACCGCGAGTGCGATAAGTTGGTTATTGCCACGGTCGATTTCCGCAACTTCAAGAAGTCCAAGGATTTCTTCCCTTCGATCGACGAGGTTTTCGCCTGCGAGGACGAGGCCGACCTTCTTTACATGCAAACCATTCGCTCTCTGCACTCCAATCACTCGCAGGATCCCTTCTACGTCCATGTTTGGACGCGCATCTTCGAGACCTTGGAGGACTGCGCCGACAAGGGCGAGGACATCGCCGATCTTATGCATGCCATCATGCTTAAGAACGGCTAAGATATATGCCTTGAAGAACCTGATTGACGCCCTGGGTTCCGGGGCGTTTTCTTTTCACAAGGAAGAAGGATATGGCTCTTATAGTTACAAAATTCGGCGGCACTTCGGTGGCGAGCCCCGAGCGCATCAAGAATGTGGCCAAGCGCCTTGTTGCCAAGCGCCAAGCGGGCGATGACGTTGTTGCCGTGGTCTCGGCCATGGGCAAGACCACCGATGAGCTGGTAAGCCTTGCCAAGGCGATGAACGGCGCTCCTGCCAAGCGCGAGATGGACATGCTTCTTTCCACTGGCGAGCAAACGTCCATGGCGCTTTTGGCCATGGCCATTCAGGCCTTGGGCTATAAGGCCATCAGCTTTACCGGCTGGCAGGCGGGCATCATCACCGACAGTGAGTTCTCCCTGGCCAAGATCGAGAACATCGATGCTCATCGAATTCGTCAGGCTATCGATGACGGCTACATTGTGGTTGTGGCCGGCTTTCAGGGTCTGTCCGACTCGGGCGACATCACCACTTTGGGTCGTGGCGGATCCGACACCACGGCGGTGGCCTTGGCCTATGGCATTCAGGCCGACGTGTGCGAAATCTACTCCGACGTCGACGGCGTGTACTCGGCGGATCCTCGCGTTGCACCTCGTGCGCGCAAGCTCGACTACATCTCCTACGACGACATGCTGGAGATGTCGAGTGCCGGTTCCGGCGTTCTGCAGGCGCGAGCTGTGGAGTTCGCTCGTAAGTACAAGGTCGTTATCCATTCCCGTTCGGCGTTCTCCGATGCGCCTGGCACTTTGATCAAGGAGGCTGTACCCACTATGGAACAGGCTGTTGTTTCCGGTATCGCTCATGACACTTCCGAAATCCGCTTTACTCTCCGCGGCCTGCCCGACAACCCCGGTGTCGCTGCCAAGCTTTTCGCCACGCTCGCGGCTTACAAGGTCTCGGTCGACATGATCATCCAGAATAGCGTCGCCAACGGCAAGGCGAACATTAGCTTCACCTTCCCTGGCAACCAAAAGCAAGCTGCCGAGGAAGCTGTTTCCCAGGTTAAGCGCGACATGCCCTTCGACAGTGTCGATATTGACGAGGACATTGCCAAGGTTTCCTTGGTTGGCACTGGCATGAAGTCGAGCCCCGGTATCGCCGCTCGTGCCTTCAAGTCGCTTGCCGACAACGAGATCAGCCTCAAGATGATTTCGACGAGCCCGATTCGCATTTCTGTTGTTGTTGAGGCAAGCCAGGTTACCGCTGCGGTGCGTTGCTTGCACACTGAGTTCGGTCTGGATTCCGATACGGTCTTCGAGGAAACCCAGCTTTCCGCCGAGGAGATCGCGGCAAAGATGAACAAGGGCCGCTAGTCTTTTCGCTGATTTTGCCTGGCGTGCCGCAAGGGCGCCCTTGTTGGTGGGTAGGGTGGAAGCGAGACTCTGGAGCTTCTTGTTAAAGGCGTAATTCACGTTTTCGAGCAAGGGTTTCGTGGCTCTGGTGAAAACATAGCTTTTGTAGGGCGCCGACTTTGGTCGACGCCCTTTTTTGTTTTGATGGATGCTTTGGCTCTTCGACTTGCTTTATGCATTGAGAGGCCGAGTGCAACAAGAAAGGCAGCCCGCAAGAGCTGCCTCCATAGTTAGATTTGCGTGATTCCTGAATAAAGTAATCTGGCGAAAAGCTGCGTTACTTCTCCTTCTTGGAGACGCACAGAAGAATGCCGCCGATGACGTTCACGAAGATCAGGGTGCAAACGGCGAAAAAGACGGAGTTGGCCTTGGTGCCTTTGTAAATGCCCCAGCTGTGCACCGTCATGGGGATCATCCATGCAAGGGGGATGATGGCCCAGCATACGCAAACGGTGGAGATAACGCACAGGATGAAGTTGATAAGGCGCAGCATGCTGTCCTGCTCGCTCAAGGGATAAACGACGCTTCCATCGGGCTGAACGATCGCCTGAGCTTGGCCGGCGCCCGCCATGTAGGGGTTGGGGGCGTAGCCGGGAGCCTGGTAAGGCTGCTGACAACCAGGCTGGGCATAGGCTGTCTGCTGCTGGTAAGGGGCTTGCTGGTAAGCCTGCTGGGAAGCGGGGTCGGTCTGGGGCTGGTTGTAGAGGTTCGCACCGCACTTGGCGCACACGGTAGCGCCATCGGCGTTGGGGGCTCCGCAAGAGGGGCAGTTCATGGAAATCCTTTCCTTGGATTTACATTGCTTGTTTTCGTTTCAATCACTCTATCACACCGCAACCCTGCGCCTTGGCGCCGCTAGGGCTTGCTTTTGCGTCAAGCGTGGCGCTGGCGTTGTACTATTTGTCTAATTTATCCCTTGATACAAAGGAGTTTTCCATGGCTTGGACCAAGCAGATTCCCGCACATCCCGTTGTTGCCGTTGCCGGTGCCACGGGTGCTGTGGGCAATGAATTCCTGAAGGTGCTGCACGATCTTGATTTCCCCGCATCCGAGGTGCGCGCGCTTGCCTCTGCTCGCTCTGCCGGAAAGAAGCTCCCCTTTGAAGGTTGCGGTTTGGTTCCAGCAGGCGAGCTTACGGTTCAGGAAATGACACCCGAGGCCTTCGAGGGCGTCGATATCGCTCTGTTCAGCGCGGGCGCCGGCGTGTCCAAGCAGTTCCGTCAGGCCGTCGTCGACGCGGGTGCCGTCATGATCGACAACTCGAGCGCATTCCGCATGGATGAAGACGTGCCCCTGGTTGTTCCTGAGGTCAATCCCGAGGACGTGAAATGGCACAACGGCGTCATTGCCAACCCCAATTGCTCCACCATTCAGATGGTGGTCGCTTTGAAGCCCTTGTACGACCTTTCGCGCATCAAGCGCGTCGTCGTTTCCACCTACCAGGCGGCATCCGGCGCTGGCGCTAAGGCCATGGAGGAGCTTTACGCGCAAACCCAGCAGTTCCTCAACGGCGAAGATCTGACCATCGAGGCTTTCGCGCACCAGATCGCCTTCAACTGCATTCCCCATATCGATGTCTTCCTGGAGGACGGCACCACTAAAGAAGAGTGGAAGATGATCGCCGAGACCAAGAAGATCATGCACGATTCCGACCTTCAGGTTGCCGCCACTTGCGTGCGTATCGGTGTGCTCCGCTGCCACGGCGAGTCCATCAATGTCGAGTTTGAGGGCGACGTTTCCGTCGAGGATGCACGTGCGGCCCTCGAGGCGGCTCCTGGCGTAACCGTCATGGACAACCCCGACGAGAAGCTCTATCCCATGCCCGGCTTGCTTGCTGGCACCGATGGCGCCTACGTCGGTCGTTTGCGCAAGGATGATTCCGTTGAGCATGGCCTGGCCTTCTGGAACGTGGCCGATCAGATTCGCAAGGGTGCTGCCTTGAACGCCGTTCAGATTGCGCAGCTGCTTACTCCCGCCGAGTAGCCTTCGTAGGATTTAGCGCCAGGCTTCTTTATTGGGCACGGCGTTGAAGTTCGGATCAGGCTGCATGTTGCAGTGTTGATTCCGGTTAAATTGCAAGAAGAAGGAAAGACCCGCATAGGCGGGTCTTTCCTTCTTATATCGGTGTTGTTAGGAAACTAGAGCTTTCCGAAGAACAGAAGCTTCAGTCGCTGGAAGAAGCCCAGCTTCATTTCCTTGGGGGCAACCTGAATCCCTTCCGCTTCGGGGGTGGGCTCGGGCGTTTCGATTACGGTTGCCTGGACCTCTTCGATGATAGGCGTCGGGGTGGGGACGGGTTCATCTTTGGGCTCAGCTTGCGCATGGTGCTCGCTGAGCTTGCTGATCACCTCTTCGGTGGCATCATGGGAGGAACCGAAATTCTGAACCGGCTCTTCCTTTTTAGTGGGCTCTTCGTGTTCTTCCTCGGTTCCGCTAGCGTCGTTGCTGGGGGAGGGAGCATCAGCTGTTTCGCTTGGTGCGTCCGTGTCGGCCGGCTCGTCGGCGCACTTGGGTGCGTCTTCGCCTACTGCCGTCTTAGGCTCCTCGCTTGCCTCTTCCGTATTGTCCGTGGATGGTTCCAAGACAGGGGCATCGGCGTTGTCTGCTTCGCCCCCCTCATCTTTTAAAGAACCATCGTCCTCGGCAGCATCGTCTTTGTGTGCGGCCTTCGCGAACGCGGCACGAAGCGCCGCGCCTGCTGCCTTCATGTCGGCTGCTTTGGGAGCGGGCGCCTCCTCGATAGGTGCGCTGGCCTCGGCCTTCGCCTTGTCGGCTTCAGCGGCTTCTTCAGCGGAAGCCGAGGCAGCTTCGGGTGCCGCGGCTGCCGGCTTGGCTACCAAGGGTTCGACCTCCTGCTCAAGAATCTTGTTAGTTTGAGCGCGCAGGTTGACGCTGTCGGCCTGCGCTTGGCGGGCGACGATCGCATCGTCGTTGTCGTTGCGTGCCTTTTCAATCAGGTATTCCTGAGCGTTGAAGGATTTGATCTGACCGTTTTCATCGGTGTCGGCGAAGTACTCGAGCGGCGTGTACTGCAGATTGGGCTGCAGCATGCGCAGCTTTGCGGTGTCGGAAAGGCATACGTCCAGGAACTCGTCGATACGGGCCTTTTCGGACTCGCCGCGAACCGGCCAGGCGATTTCGATGCGCTTGTCCATGTTGCGGGTCATCAGGTCGGCGGACGACAGGTAGTACTCGCGTTCGCCGCGCGGGCCGAAGGCATAGATGCGGCTGTGCTCGAGCATGCGCCCGACGATTGAGACGACGCGGATGTTCTCGGTGTAGCCCTCAAGGCCGGGGATCAGGCAGCTGATGCCGCGCACGAAAAGCGTGGTGGGCACGCCTGCTTGGGAGGCCTCGACAAGCTTGTCGATGATGTCCTTGTCGGTGACGGAGTTCGTCTTGAAAAGAAGCCCGCAGGGCTTGCCGGCCTGGGCAAGTGCGATCTGCTCATCAACCTTGGAAAGAATCAAGGGCTTGATCTGCAGGGGGGCCACCACGAGCGTCTGATAGGCGTCCGAGGTGTTTTCCAGGTTCATGTTGCGGAAGAAGATGGCCGCATCGCGTCCGATGTCGGGATCGGCGGTCATGAACGAGAAGTCGGTGTAAAGACGGCTCGTCTTCTCGTTGTAGTTGCCGGTGCCGAGCTGGGTGATGTGCTGGAGCCCCTCGTCGGTGATGCGCGTGATGGAGCAGATCTTGGAATGAACCTTGAAGTCGTGGAATCCGTAGATGACCTTCGCACCGGCTTCCTCGAAGCGCTGTGACCACTCGATGTTGTTGGATTCGTCGAAGCGTGCACGCAGCTCGAAGAGCGCGGTAACGTCCTTGCCGTTTTCAGCTGCGGTGATCAGGGCCTCGGCCAGGCGCGACTGGGACGCAAGGCGATACAGGGTGATTTTGATCGAACCGACGGAAGGGTCAACCGCCGCCTCTTGCAGAAGCGACACGAAGGGGTCCATGGATTCATAGGGGTAGCTCAAAAGCTTGTCGCCTTTGACGACCTGCTCGATGATCGAGCGATTCGGGTCGATGCAGGCGGGCCAGGAGGGCTCGAAGTGCGGGCTCGACAGACGGGCCGCGTTCTCCTCGTCGATCATGGAACCCAGGCCCCAGGCGTAGCTTAGGTCCATGGGAACCTTGGTGACGAATACCTGATGGGGCTTGAGCTCAAGCTTCTCGAGCAGGAATTGCTCGGTGACTTTGGACAAGGGGATGTCGGACTCCAAGCGTACCGGCGCCAGGCGAGCGCGCTTCTTCAGGATGCGCTTCATGTGCTCGCGGTAATCGTAGTCGATCTCGGAGATGTAGTCCGAGTTCGGGTCGATGTCGGCGTTGCGCGTGACGCAGATGATGCTTGCGCGCTTGGTCTTGTACATGTTGAAGACGTCGGGCGCGATGAGCTTGAGCGCCTGCTCGAGCAGGATGAATTGGGTGTCCTCGCCGGGAAGCTTGATGACGCGTTTTGCTTGGTGCGGCATCGGGATAAGGCCGAAGGTCGCATCCTCGGCGCCGAGGTTCTTGTGCTTCTTTTTATCCTTGGAGCTGCTGACCGACTTGTTGCGGCTGCGCGAACCTTCCTCGTCCAGGCGAATGAGCACGTAGAGTTTGCCGTTTTCCAAATGGGGGAACGGGTGGCGTGCGTTGATGACCTGCGGTGAGAGATAAGGAACCACGTTGGTGTCGAGGTAGAGACGCAGGTACTTTTCCTGGTCGGCGTCAAGCTCCTCGGGCATCACCTGATGGATGCCCTCTTCGGCAAGTTCGTCGCGCAGCTCCATGTAGATGCGCTCGTACTCTGGGTAGAGCTCGTGGCAGCGTGTGTAGATGGCGTCGAGCTGTTCGTCAGGCGTCATGAGCGTCTTGGAGTCGCGAAGCTCTTTTTTCACCAGGGACAAGTCGGTCAAGCTGCCGACGCGCACCATGAAGAACTCCTGCAGATTGCTCTGGAAGATGGCGGCGAAGGTAGGACGCTCGAGCAGGGGGACGTTTTCGTCCTCGGCCTGATCGAGACAGCGCTTGTCGAACTCGAGCCAGGAAAGCTCCCTGTTCTGCATGTAGGGCATGGCCTTTTTATGCGATGAGACCCCCTGTGCATCGGCCACGTTGCTTGAGGTCTTTTTGGCGACCATCATAATTTCTCCTATGTGTCCTATGTTCCCCTCAAAGCAGATTCGCGGGCGGATTATCCAACTGGGGCATCGACCTGCGTAAATCTGCGCATACTTGCATTAATCATTCTACCTGTTTTTCTAAATAATGAACGTGTTATATCATTCGATTTTGCCTGATTATGACAAAGCAGCTTTGGCTGTCTAATAAATCAGCAATAAATCGGCTATTTGAAAGATGCCTTTTGACCTGGTTTTACCCAGAGCTTTGCATTGGGGTTACCATAGGGCCAAGCAATTGCTAACCGTAAGTTTGGGGGAGGGTGAGCAAGTATGCTCGAGACCATCAACATGGGTGCGCCCCGTGTTTCCAAGACCGAATATCGCGCCCGTTACAAGTCGTTGGTAAAACGCCTTATCGTTTTGCAGCAGCGTGCCAAGGAAGAGGGAATCGGCATGGTGGTGCTTTTCGAGGGCTGGAAAGGCGCCGGCAAGGGCAGCCGCATTTCCGACCTCGTTTACAACCTCGATGCGCGCGACACCACGGTTCACGTCACCGAAGATTTAAGCCCTGCCGACACGCAGGCGCTCAAGGACGACGATTTCCGCGCTCTTGGCTACTACCCGCCGATGAGTCGCTTTTGGGAAGCGCTGGGCAACCGCAACGGAATGACCTTCTACGATCGTGGCTGGTACTCGCTTTTGGCCCAGTACTTGATCGATCATGTTGCCGAGTATCATCCCGAAAAGCTCAAAAAGAGGAAGGGCTGCAAATACGTCTCGCGCACTATCGAGCGCTCGGTGGAATCCATCCGCGCTTGGGAAACGCAGCTTGCCGCCGACGGGTATCTGGTGGTCAAGTTCTTCCTTCATATCGACGAGGAAACTCAAAGGAAGCGCCTGACGAAGCTTCACGACGATTCTTCGACGCGCTGGCGCGTGCCCGAGGACCCTTCCGACGAGCTGGCTTTGTATAAGCCGACTTATCGTGTTTACGACGAGCTTTTGAGCAGGACCGATTTCGATGAGTGCCCTTGGATATTGCTCGATGCGCTTGACCGTAGGCGCGTGAATTTGTCGGTCGTGCAGGTTCTGGTGGACAAGTTCGAGGAGGCTCTTGCGGCAAAGCCCGATGCCGATGCCGAGGCCGCCAAAGCGGCCGCTTCGGCGAACTCCGCGTCTCAGGGCTCCGAGAAGGAGTATCGCGACGAGCGGGTTCGCAGCGGCGAGGAGAATGCGCAGATCGTGGCTGCGGCCGAGGCTCAGGCGGCCGAGCAGGCCACCCATGCGCCCAAGGAAAGCCGTTTTTACATCTTGCCCGACCGTCCCAGGTTGAAGGACGTGGACCATAGCCTGGCTTTATCCCGGGAAGACTACAAACTTCAGCTGAAGGCCGAGCAGGCGCGTCTGTTCAGGCTCGAGCAGGAGATGTACATCAAGCGCATGCCGTTAATCGTTATGTACGAGGGATGGGATGCCGCGGGCAAGGGAGGCTCCATCAAGCGCGTTGCGCAGGCGCTTGACGCCCGAAGCTACACCATCTTCCCAAGCCCTGCTCCCACCAAGCAAGACCTGGCTCATCCGCATCTGTGGCGCTATTGGACAAGGCTGCCCAAAGCGGGCCATGTCGGCATTTACGATCGCAGCTGGTATGGGCGCGTCCTTGTCGAGCGCATCGAGGGCTTCGCCTCAACGGAGCAGTGGGCGCGCGCCTACGACGAGATCAACGAATTCGAGTACGACCTGGTTGGCTGGGGCGCGCTTCTGATCAAGTTCTGGGTCGATATCAGCCCCGAAAATCAGCTGGCTCGCTTCGTTGCCCGCGAGGAGAATCCCGATAAATCCTGGAAGCTCACTTCGGAGGATTGGCGCAATCGCGACAAGTACCCGCAGTATCGCCAGGCAGTGGAAGACATGTTCCGCCTTACCTCGACGGACTTCGCGCCCTGGATCATCCTCGAATCCGACGACAAGCTTTACGCGCGTATCAAGGCTTTGCGCATTATCAACGAGAAGCTTGAGGGGTGCTTGCACGGAAGCCTTTCGAAACATGTCGTTGCCAAGAAATAGCTTATGTAAGGCGCAGGCTTTGCTAGCATAGGGCTTTGCTATTCGTTTCATGGTGGAAGGGTTTCCTTTATGGCCAAACACGCGGCTCATGCTGCCCCTCGCTCGCGATCCCGGTCGCGCTTTTCCGTTGCCGGCGTCGTGCAATGGGTTGCCGGTATCGTTTTCGTCGTATGCCTGATCGTGCTCGGTGCCTTTGCCTTTCAGTATTGGTATCAGTCCGATTCTTACAACAAGCTGAGCAGCGCCTTCTCGGTGTCGGACGCCTCTGCCCCCGAGCAGCTGACCTTGGCCGATCTGACCGTCGACTGGGATAGCCTGAAGGCCACGAACCCTGATGTCGTCGCCTGGATTTACGTTCCCGGCACGGCCATCAACTACCCGGTGGTAAAGGGCACCGACAACGACGAGTACCTGCACAAGGCCTTCGACGGCTCGACGGGCTTCCTTGCCTCCAAGGGCACCATCTTCGTTGACGCCGATAACTCTTCCGACATGACCGACCAGAACATGGTCTTTTACGGGCATCATATGAGGGACGGCTCGATGTTCGCGTGCACGGACGATTGGAAAGACCAATCCGAGTTTGACAAGCATCGCAACATCTTCGTGCTCACCCCGTCCGGTAATTATTGGCTGCGCACCTTCGCTCGCCTTAATACCGTTGGCAGCGACGCCATCGTGCAGACCAGCTTCAGCAACCAGGAGGCCTTCACTTCCTATGTTTCCGACAAGATCAGCCGCAGCTTGGTGAGCGTAAGCGATGTGCAGCTTTCGGACATCAACCAGATGGTCATGCTTTCCACCTGCGAATACACTCAGGATAACGGGCGCGCGGTAACCTGCGCCGCCGTGGTCGACACCACGGTGCAAAACGATCCTTACGCCAAGGCCGACGGGACGAAGCCCTTAGGGCTCACCGCCGACGATGTGGCGGACCTCGGTTCTTCTTGATGAGCTTTTCTTCCCGCTAAATCACGGTCATTCGGCCGTCAAATCACGTACTATGTAACAGCGAGTTGAATAAACCTTAGGAGATCAGATGAGCACCTCGATTTTCCCTGGCGACCGTCCGGACCGTATGGAGGAGGAGTGCGCGGTATTCGGCGTTTACGCCCCTGGCGAGGACGTTGCGCGCATGACATGCTTCGGGCTTCAGGCTCTGCAGCATCGTGGTCAGGAGTCCGCTGGCATCGCCGTCGGTGATGGCGAGACCATCATGGCCTACAAGGATCTGGGCCTGGTAACCCAGGTATTCGACGAGTCCTCCCTTTCCGCCTTGAAGGGCGATTTGGCCGTTGGGCACGTGCGTTACTCCACCAGCGGGGGAGCGTCGTGGGAAGCGGCGCAGCCCCACATCTCCAACATCGACGAGGTGCTTATCGCGCTTGCCCATAACGGCACGCTGGTGAACACCGCCTACCTTCGTTCTCGCATCGTCGAGGCGGGCATTCATCTGCGCGCCGGCACCGACTCCGAGATGGCAGCCAAGATCATCGGCGGCGTGACGCAGGACACCCACCACATGACCGCCGGCATCAAGGCCGCCATGCGCATGATCGACGGCGCCTATGCCATGGTTTTGGCAAGCCCCGAGCGCTTGTACGCCTTCCGCGACCCCAACGGCATTCGCCCCTTGGTTTTGGGCCAGCTTCCCAACAACCGTGGCTGGGTCGTATCCTCCGAGACCTGCGGTTTGGACATCGTCGGTGCCGAGTACGTGCGCGAGGTCGAGCCCGGCGAGATCATCCGAATCGATGAGGAAGGCGTCACTTCCACTATGGGCACCAAGCCCGGCAAGCGCGCCAGCTGTATCTTCGAGTACGTTTACTTCGCACGCACCGATTCCGTCATCGACGGTCAGAGCGTGTATCAGGCCCGCCGCGACATGGGGCGCATCCTAGCGCGCGAGGCTCCGGTTGAGGCCGATCTGGTTCTTGGCGTTCCCGACTCGGGCCTTCCCGGTGCCATGGGCTACGCCTTCGAGAGCGGCATCCCTTATTCCGATGGCATCGTGAAGAACCGCTACGTCGGCCGCACCTTCATCCAGCCCACCGACGAGATGCGTCAGCTTGGCATCCGCCTGAAGCTCAACCCCCTGCATTCGGTGATCGCAGGCAAGCGCCTTGTCGTCATCGACGACTCCATCGTTCGCGGCAACACCTCCAAGAAGCTCGTCAAGATGCTTCGCGATGCGGGCGCCAAGGAAGTGCATCTGCGTATCGTCTCGCCGGAAACCAAGTGGCCTTGCTTCTACGGCGTCGATACCGATACTCAAGATCAGCTCATCAGCGCTCGTATGAGCGTGGAGGAAGTGGCCGAGTTCGTCGGTGCCGATTCCTTGGCCTTTATTTCCTTGGAAGGTCTGCACGAAGCTTGCAAGACCGAGCATACGGGCTTCTGCGACGCGTGTTTCTCGGGAGAGTACCCCGTGAGCATCCCCCCGGCTATGCAAGCCAAGAGCTTCCTCCCCGAGAATCGAAGCGAGAACTAGCCCGAGCCGTTATCATGGGGCAAGAGCGCAAAGCCAGGCTCTATTAGATGTTCCAGGACCAGCGGTCCTTTAGCCATACAAATGAAACAGGAGCAATCATGACCGATCGTATTCAAGTTGAACCGACCGAAAAGGACGTGAAGTGGCCAAGCTGGACCGCTCAAGGCGGAGGCACCACCTATGCCCAGGCCGGCGTTGACACTGCCGAGGGCGCGCGTGCGGTCGACGCGATTAAGAGCGCCGTCCATCGTACCTATCGCGACGAGGTTCGCGGCGACATCGGCGGTTTCGGCGGCTTGTTCAGCATCAAGGCCGCCAAGAACATGGTCGATCCAATTCTCGTCTCCGGCACCGACGGCGTGGGCACCAAGATCCAGCTGGCCAAGCTTGCCAACAAGCACGACACGGTTGGCATCGATTTGGTTGCCATGTGCGTCAACGACATCCTCGCTACCGGCGCCGAGCCCTTGTTTTTCCTGGACTACATCGCTGTTGGCAAGCTCAAGAGCGAGGCTGTGGCGGAAATCGTCAACGGCATCGCCGATGGTTGCCAGATGAGTGGCTGCGCGCTCGTCGGCGGCGAGATGGCCGAGCACCCCGGCGTCATGGACCCGCACGAGTACGACCTGTCCGGCTTCTGCGTGGGCATCGTCGATCGCCCTGAGATGCTCGATCCCGCCAAGGTCGAGGAGGGCGACGTTCTCTTGGGCCTTGCTTCTTCCGGCATCCATTCCAATGGTTACTCCTTGGCGCGCAAGGTGTGCACCGAGGGTAAGACGCTCTACGAGCTCAAGCTTCCTCAGGAGCGCCTGGGCGGTGCCAGCGTGCTTGACGCCCTACTTACCCCGACCCGCATTTACGTGAAGCCCGTGCGCTCCGTCATGCGTCAGCTTCCCGGCGCCATCAAGTCGCTTGCCCACATCACCGGCGGCGGCATCACCGAGAATTTGAACCGTGCGCTTCCCGATAACTGCGATGCGCTTGTCGAGGTTGGCACCTGGAGCATGCCCGCCATCATACCCTTCGTGTGCGAGGCGGCGCGCCTCAACGAGACCGAGGCTCTGAAGACCTTCAACATGGGCGTCGGTATGGTGCTCATCGTCAAGCCCAGTGAGGTGGATGCGGTGCAGCAGCTTCTTGAGGCCGAGGGCGAGGTCGTTTCCCGCATCGGCACGATCGTTCCGGGTACGGGCGAGGTTCAGTACAACAACAAAGAAGCGCTCTTTTCCGAGTTCGCGAGCGCCTAGTCTTGCATGAGATAGGCCGCCATTGGGGCAACCCGGTGGCGGCTTTACTTGTTTGGAGGAAGAATGGAAAACATCACAGCAGGCAAGAGCTTGAAAGTTGCGGTTCTTATCAGCGGTAGCGGAAGCAACCTGCAAGCCATTATCGACGAGTCTGCCTCAGGCAGGCTCGACGTTGAGGTCGCCCTGGTGGTGAGCTCGCGCCCCGACGCCTATGGCATCAAGCGCGCCGAGGCTGCAGGCATTCCCACTTTGGTGATGTGCAAGGAAGACTACGCTGACGCCCTTGCCGCCAACGAGCGCATCGCGCAAGCGTGCAAGGCGGCCGCAGCCGAGTATTTGGTGATGGCGGGCTACATGCGCATGGTCCTGCCGCCGGTGCTTGATGCTTACCCCAACAAGGTGATCAACTTGCATCCGGCGCTTCTTCCTTCCTTCAAGGGCGCGCATGCCATTCAGGATGCTTTCGATGCAGGCGTCAAGCTTACTGGCGTTACCGTTCATTTCGCCAACGAGGATTACGACAAGGGTCCCATCATCGCGCAGCGTGCCGTTGCGGTTGAGGAAGGCTGGAGCGTGGATGATCTTGAGGAAGCCATCCATGCCGTTGAGCATGAGCTCTATCCTGAGGTTTTGGCTTTGGTGGCCGCGGGTCGCGTGAAGGTGACCCCGGATGGCAAGACCGTCATCGCCCAGGAGGCTTAAGCGCTGCTGCGTGCACTCATGCAAAAGCGGCCTCGTCCTTCATCATGGGGGACGGGGTCGCTTTTTAGGTGGTGCTGGGTTTTTGAAGCGGCTTCATCGAGCTGTGTATTCCGTGTTCGGTAGAGTACGTCAAGTTGTTCTTTTGGGGGGTGCGTGCCGCTGCCGTTCGCGGAAAACAGGTGGGCCGTTCGTAAAATGCATGTTTCGCGTGCTTGCAAGCGTGGGGGAGCCTTACTAGAGTTTTAGATGCATCCCCACGATGAACGAGCCAGATGGCAGGCCTTCCCCCGACCTGACACCGACCCGGCATCCCCAACAGAAAAGAAGGTTAACATCATGGCTACCGTAGTTGCCCCTGGCATGTCGGCCACCCCAGCCGAATCCGCCACTTCCGTTGAAGTAAAAACCGTCGAGGAGACCGAGCAGGGAACCTTGACTTCCTCCAAGCAGGTTGCCGAGCTTTTCGGCATGGCCTTCGTTGCGCTTGCATTCAACGTGGCCTGCGTGGCCGTGGCTGCTTTTCTCTAAGGTTCGCTGCGCTTAACCTAGCAGGATTCTTACGATGATTTGCTGTCGTTAGCGCGTTTGCTTCTACATAAGGAATTGCTCTTAGTGAATGGAACGTGATTCCGAAAGAATTGGAATTATGAAACATGCCCACCCCGTCATCGACGAGGTGGGCATTGCTTTTGCATTGGGCGGGCCCCACTAGCGCCAAGCCGAATATCCTCTATCGGCCGGATTTACCGCATTGTGCTTGGCACGTCTTGTGGTGGAGCGCCGAGTGTCCGCGCTAGCTCTTAGTGGTGGAATAGGCGCATGCCGGTGAAGGCAAGGGCGATGCCGTACTTGTTGCATGCCTCGATTACGTTGTCGTCGCGGATGGAGCCGCCGGGCTCGGCGATGTAGTCGACACCGGACTTGCGGGCGCGCTCCACGTTGTCGCCGAAGGGGAAGAAGGCGTCGGATCCGCAGCTGACGCCCTTGAGCTGGGCAACCCATTCAGCGCGCTCTTCGCGGGTAAGGGGATCGGGCTTCACCTTGAAGGTCTCCTGCCAAACGCCCTCGGCCAGCACGTCCTCGTACTCATCGGAGGTGTACACGTCGATAGCGTTGTCGCGATTGGGACGGCGAATGCCATCGACGAACTGAAGGCCGAGCACCTTCGGGTGCTGGCGAACGAACCAGTTGTCCGCCTTGTCGCCGGCGAGCCTTGTGCAGTGGATGCGGCTCTGCTGGCCAGCGCCGACGCCGATGGTCTGGCCGTCCTTCACGTAGCAAACGGAGTTGGACTGGGTGTACTTCAGCGTGATCAGCGCCACGATGAGGTCGGTCTTCGCTTCGGCGGGGATTTCCTTGTTGTCGCTTACCACGTTATCAAGAAGCGCCTCGTTGATCTCGAAGAAGTTATGCCCCTGCTCGAAGGTGATGCCGAAGACGTCCTTGCATTCCTGCTGCGCGGGAACGTAGGCGGGGTCGATCTGAACGATGTTGTAGTTGCCCTTTTTCTTGGACTTTAGAATCTCAAGCGCTTCTTCGGTATATCCGGGTGCGATGATGCCGTCGGAAACCTCGTACTTGAGGTAGGTGGCGCAGGCGGCGTCGCACACGTCGGAAAGGGCTGCCCAGTCGCCGTAGGAGCACAGGCGGTCGGCGCCGCGGGCGCGGATGTAGGCGCAGGCGATGGGGCTCAGCTCAGCATCGTCGTCGACGAAGTAGATCTGCTTGTCGATATCGGTCAAAGGCTTGCCAACGGCGGCGCCGGCAGGCGAAACGTGCTTGAACGAGGCTGCGGCGGGCATGCCCGTTGCAGCCTTGAGTTCTTTGACGAGCTGCCAGGAATTAAGCGCATCGAGGAAGTTGATGTAGCCAGGACGGCCGTTGAGCACGGTCACCGGCAAATCCTCGCCGTTCTTCATGAAGATGCGCGCAGGCTTTTGGTTGGGGTTGCAACCGTATTTGAGTTCCAATTCGTTCATAGGTGCTCCTTCTTAGTCGCCGAGATTCTTGTTCCAGATGCTTACCTGTCCGTTGACGTTCGCATAGAGCGAAACCTTGTTGTCCTGGTTGAGCGCGCCCCACACCTCGTCGGCTTCGGGCATGCTTACTTTGACGGGCTCTCCGGCAAAGCTCGGAAGGGGATTGCCGTCGCCCTGATAAGTGCTGATGAAGTAGCCTTCGCCTTCTTCGATACCCTCGTAGCAGAAGAAGTTGCGCTGGCATTTGCCTGCGTTATGCTTGAGGATGGAAATCTCAAAGCTGCCGTCTTCGCGGATATAGGCGCTGATGCGCGGGGTGAAGTTGGGCTCGTCAGGCTCGTATTCGCGCGTCATGCAGGCTTCGTGCCATCCCAAGTCGCGGATGGTGTCGGTTTGATCGCCGTTGGTGACGATCAGAGCGCCTTCGACCTTGCGCACCGGGTGGTAGATGATCAGGCTGGGATCCTCGAGTTTGGAGGGGTCGTAGGCCTCGGTGCGGATGCCGTCCTCGGTTTCGGTGAAGATGCGGTTGCGGCTGTTGGCGCTGCGACCCATGATCCAGTAGTAAACGCGGTTTTCGCCGACGACGATGCCGCGCCCCGGATAGGGGTTGTTGCGAAGCAGTTCGAGCAGGTCAGTCATGGTAAGTCCTTCCTTTGCCATCGCAGATGCTTGGTTTGCCTCTTTCGTGCGCCGTTTTAGCTGGGCGCACCAATGAAAAAGGGCAAACCAAGCTCATTGCTGAATTTGGTTTGCCCAGACGGTCGGCTTGAATATGAAAATGGTCATCTGCTCCCCCGTGGTGATCCACAATTCCGTCAGTCACACATGACAGCACGATTCTAGCATGAGCCGAAGCGAAGGCTTGGGGAAATGAAAAGCTTGAGGAAATGAAAAAGGCTCCGAAGAGCCTTGATTTAACTGGTACTCCCGATCGGATTCGAACCGACGATCTCCGCCTTGAGAGGGCGGCGTCCTAAACCGCTAGACGACGGGAGCATATGTAAAAGGCTCCGAAGAGCCTTGATTTAACTGGTACTCCCGATCGGATTCGAACCGACGATCTCCGCCTTGAGAGGGCGGCGTCCTAAACCGCTAGACGACGGGAGCAAATGGCTGGGGTGGAAGGAGTCGAACCCTCACATACGGTACCAGAAACCGCTGTACTGCCATTATACTACACCCCAGTGGGTGGCTTGACCGTTTCGGATCATGCGCAAGACGGTATATTAGGGTGCCGCCCAGTTTGAGTCAAGCGTTAATTCAAACTTTTTTGGACAGATGTCGTGCAAGCTGTGACCTTGTTGGCTCATCGCGGTTTGAATTAGGCT
Source organism: Oscillospiraceae bacterium (assembly GCA_963635145.1). Taxonomy (GTDB): domain Bacteria; phylum Actinomycetota; class Coriobacteriia; order Coriobacteriales; family Eggerthellaceae; genus Anaerotardibacter. The sequence continues at coordinate 51,610 of CAVHFE010000004.1, read as the reverse complement.
TGAAATCACCCAGAGCGCTCTCCTTGAACAGGAGGCTTCAATGAATCCCTATATCACCAATGACCTGGCTTTGCTTGAGCCTGTCCAAGAGCTTATGGTCGGCGATCTTTTCATGAGGCGGGCCTTGCTTGCCTCGATGGTAGCCGGAAGAAGGTCCCTTCGTTTTCTTTTGGCGCCGGATGGTTATGGCAAAACCAGTTTGGCCCTAAGCTACGCGAAGCTCGCATTCGGCCTGAAATCCTTTTGGTGGGTGGACTCTCAGGATCCGCGCTTCATGCTCGACCTTGATTCCTGCGCCGCCGCGCGCCCTAACGAGCTTCGCGAATTCGTGTCGTCCCACGCGCCGAGTTTGCTGGTCTTCGACGATGTGCCGAGCCTTGCGCATGAGCGCGAAAACGCATTCATGTGCCTTTTGGCCGACGCATCTTCCATGGGTTGGGAGGTGGTGGTCACCTCGACGAACCTTGCGATGGCGGACTCTTTGCGTTGCAACGCTGCTGGCAAAGCGGGTTCTGATGTAAGGGAGGCCCATCCGGCGCTTAAGGCTCAATATTTGTTCGCAAGAGACCTGCTTCTTTGCGAGGCGGAGTTGAAACAGCTCATGGGCGCAAAGGGCATGGCCTCCTTCGCTCCCAGCACGGCCGCGTGCATCTCTGCCTTGGTTTTCGGGGGAGGGGCAAGGCGCACTTCCTTTCTTAAGCAACTTGCGGAGCGCGTAGACACAAGGGAGGCTGCGCTTGCCGTGGTTTCGATGGTCCTTCAGCCTGAGCTTTTGGCGGATTTGGACTCGTTTTGCCAGGGCAAGGCCATGTCTGCGGCGCGTTACTTGGTGCGGGATGCCCCTCATGCGGGATTTACTTCGGCAAAGGAAGCTTGCTTTCCTCTTCCGCTTACGGAAGACGAGCGCTTCTTGCTGTTCAAGCGTGCGCAGTCGAGTTTGGCCAAATTTCTTTTAAAGGAATCTGAAAACTCGCAGTCTGTGCTTGCAAGGCTATTGCAGGAATATCTGGTGACTAAAGGCGAGCTGTCATTGGCGGGGCGCATCATCGCCTTTTCTGGTGAGGAAGAGCTTATCGGCAAATTTGCCTCGAAGCATGCGGCGGAGCTTATGGAACGTGCCGACTTCCTTGCCTTGGCCGAGCTTGCCCAGGCGTCCACGAAAGATTCAGGCGCCTTTGAACTGCGTCTGATGCGGGCTTTCGCCCTCTTGGGGCTTGGCGATTCCGCTGCGACCCTTGAGGAGCTCGATCTCCTTGCGGCGCTTTCCCTCGACCCCAAGGAAAAGGCCATTCTTTCCCTAGTGCGGGCTTTGGTGTTCGAGCGCGACGCGGCTGGCGGCAAGGATGCAGTGAAGGCACATATTAAAACCCTGGGACACCTTATCAGCGTTGAGCCAGCGGAGCCTCGTTCGCTCACGAACATGCTTGCTCTGGCAAGCGTCGAGTCAACCAGGAAGAGCTCGGTTATGGTCTCGAGTTTAAGGCGGCGCACGGGCAAGGGCGCAACGAGTGAGTCGGTTCTTGCTGCGGCATGGATGGTGCTGTTGGTGATGCATCAGCGCCGCGGCTTCAAGGTGACCAAGCAGCTTGCGGAGTCGTTTGCCCCGGTAAGCTCCTCGCTTGCGCTTAGGGGCCGGCCGGGCCTTCTTGAGTGCGTGCTTGACGCATGCGCGCGTCAGACCTTCGGCGGCGAAGCGGGCAAGGTTTGCGGCAGGGCCTTGTTCGTGCGGAGCGGCAAGGTGAAGGAGCGCATCGCACGTGAGTCCATGCAATGGATGGCCGGAAATCGTGCTGCGGGTCGCGGAGCTTACGGCGCAGGGCCGTCAAGGGTCTTTCCCGTTGCCACATCTCAGCTGCCGAAAAATTTGCAGTTGGGGGCTATGCCCGGGGATGAGTTCAAGCAGGACCAGGAGTCGGGCATTTTCAGGCTTTTCGGCGGCTTCGAGCTGCGCCTTCCTAATGTCCCTGCTCTTTTGCAGGTGATGGACGAAAGCGTTCTTTTCCGGGATGTCGAGAATGCGTGCGATAGTGCTGTTGCCCAGTTGGGCGAAAAGGCTAACGAAAGCGAACAGGAGTGCGAGGGGAATGTTCAAGGTCAGCAGCCTGAAGAGGATTCTGCGGAATCCAATATATGTGCGCCCTCCGAAACCGAGCCCGAAGGGGCGATCGTCGTCGATTTCGCTCGAGCGGCGAAATCAGCCAAAAAGCAGGATTTTTCGGAGGGCTCTTTCGTGGCTTCCGAAGGGGAGGGCGCGCCTGGGGAGCTTTCCGCGCCCATTCGCTTGCGTGCGAAGGCCCAGATGCTCATGAGCCTTCTTGCGCTCAACCACGACAAGGAGATCTCGCGCGATTGGCTGTGCGCGACGCTGTGGCCCGATGCCGGCGACCATTCGCGAAGGACGAGCTTCTATTCTCTTTGGAGCTATATCTCGCGCACGATTCGTAAATACGACTGCATGCCGTTTCTTGATTGCAACAGGAATGCGGCGATGTTTCGCGATGGGGTGATCGTCCTTGACCTGTCGGTTGCGGAAGGCATTTGCCGCAGGCTTGAGCTGGACAGTATCTCGGCCTATGAGCGCTTGGAGCTGTTGGGGCGCCTGCGGCAGGTGTATCGCGGCCCGCTTTTGCCGGGTGTTAGGCAAAAGGACGTCGAGCTTGCGCGCGCGGTATGGGAACGCAGGGTGGTTGACGCGATTTTAAGCTCGGTGGGAGCGCTTGATTTGCCGGGAGCCGCCGCCGTGATCGAGGATCATTTGAGCTTCGCCTTCAACATCGACCCGACACGGCAGGACCTGGCATACGCGCTTATGCGTGCCCAGCGAATGCTCGGGCGCCACGCCGAGGCAACCGAGACTTTCATCCGCTGCCAGAAAGAGTCGCTTGAGCGTCATGGCATCGGGGCGAGCGCTCGTTTGAAGGATTTGTATCAAGATGTGCTTGCCGACGTCTCCTAGCTAAAAGGAAGGTCTGGCTGTGGTAAAGTTTCGAGCAAATGTGATATATGCGCTCATTAACGGCGCGCAACAAGAAAGAAGCACCTTTTATGGGATTTCTCTCCAAGATTTTAAGCGTGGGCGAAGGTAAGGCCCTGAAGAAATACAACAAGGTCGTTGTGCAAATCAACGCACTCGAGCCCAAGATGGAGGCCTTGTCGGACGAGGAACTCTCGGCTCTGACGCCGGCCTTCCGCGAGCGTCTGAGCAACGGTGAGACTCTGGAGGATCTGCTCCCCGAGGCCTTTGCGGCCGTTCGCGAGGCCTCCAAGCGAACCATCGGCCTGCGCCATTACGACGTGCAGCTTATCGGTGGTATGGCTCTGCACGATGGTAAGATCGCCGAGATGCACACCGGTGAAGGTAAGACCTTGGTGTCCACTCTGGCCGGCTACCTTAACGCGCTTCCCGGCAACAACGTGCACATCGTCACCGTCAACGATTATCTTGCCGCCCGCGACTCCGAGTGGATGGGCAAGGTTTATGAGTTCATGGGCATGAAGGTCGGCCTGATCCAGAACGGCATGCCGCCCGAGCTCAAGATCCCCGCATATAAGGCCGACGTCACCTACGGCACCAACTCCGAGTTCGGCTTCGATTATCTACGCGACAACATGGTCTCGCGTGCGGACCGCAGGGTTCAGCGTGGGCATGCCTTCTGCGTGGTCGACGAGGTCGACTCCATCCTCATCGACGAGGCTCGTACTCCCTTGATCATCAGCGGCGCGGGCACGCAGGCCGCCGACACTTACCGCAAGTTCGCGGCCATCATGCCCAACCTTAAAAAGGACGAGGACTTCATCATGGATGAAGCCAAGCACACCATCTACTGCACCGAGGTGGGCCTGGCCAAGGTGGAGTTCGCCCTCGGCATCGACGATTTGTACGCCGACCCCGAAGGCCAGCTTCCCAATCATCTGCAGCAGGCCCTGAAGGCCCAGTTCATGTTCCATCGCGACAAGGACTACGCCGTCATGAACGGCGAGGTCAAGATCGTTGACGAGTTCACGGGCCGCATCATGGAGGGCCGTCGATACTCCGAAGGCCTTCATCAGGCTTTGGAGGCAAAAGAGCATGTGCTGGTGCGCCAGGAAAACCAAACCTTGGCAACCATCACCTTGCAGAACTACTTCCGCTTGTACGACAAGCTCTCCGGAATGACCGGTACCGCAATGACCGAGGACTCCGAGTTCCGTCAGATCTACAAGCTCGAGGTCCAGGCCATTCCGCCCAACAAGCCCGTTATTCGCCGCGATAACAACGACGTCATCTACCGTACGATCGATGCGAAGTTCGACGCGGTTGCCAAGGACATCATCTCCTGCCATGAGAAGGGCCAGCCGGTTCTGGTCGGCACGGTTTCGATCGAAAGCTCCGAGCGCCTGTCGCGCGCTCTTTCCAAGCGTGGCATCAAGCACGAGGTCTTGAACGCGAAGAATCATGAGCGCGAGGCTTCCATCGTCGCTCAGGCGGGTCGATACGGTGCCGTTACCATCGCCACCAACATGGCCGGCCGTGGTACCGACATCTTGCTCGGTGGCAATCCCGACGAGCTTGCCCGTGATTTCCTGATCGAGATGCTCCCCGAGGGCGTTGAGCCCACCGAAGAGCAGGTTACCGAGGCGCGTAAGCGTGCCGAGGAGATTACCCAGTCGGAGCACGACAAGGTTATCGCCGCGGGCGGCTTGTGCGTCATGGGCACTGAGCGTCACGAGAGCCGTCGTATCGACAATCAGCTGCGCGGCCGTTCCGGCCGTCAGGGCGACCCTGGTTGCACCCAGTTCTACCTTTCCCTTGAAGACGAGATCATGCGCCTGTTCGGCGGTAATCGTATGGATTCCATCGCCAAGCTGATGGAGAAGACCGACATGCCCGACGACATGCCGATCGAGAACAGCATGGTTACCAAGGCGATCGAGAACGCTCAGCGCCAGGTTGAGACCATGAACTTCGCCGCGCGTAAACACGTCCTCGAGTACGACGACGTCATGAACCTGCAGCGCAAGGCCATCTACGCCGAGCGCAACGCCATCTTGGACGGTAAGGACCTTACCGAGAAGATCCCCGAGATCATCCATGACGCCGTTGAGGACCATGTGTTCGAGAACTGCGAGCTCAAGCAGGCCGCCGACGATTGGAACGTCGAGGGCTTGAACGCCTGGCTCATGGAAATGACCGACGACCCCGATTTCGTCGTTGCTAACATTGAGCACGACGACAACGTTTACCAGCTTGCGCAGGTTATCGAAGAGCATTTGCAGGATCTCTACGATGCCAAGGCCGAGCAGGTTGGGCCTTTGTTCGGGGCAGTTCAGTCCCAGATCATGCTGCGTTTCATCGACACGCGTTGGATGTCGCATTTGCAGGAAATGGACTACCTCAAGTCTTCCATCGGCCTGCGTGCTTACGGTCAGCGTGATCCTCTGACCGAGTACCGCGAGGAAGCTCATCGCATGTTCGCCGGTCTTTCCTCCGGCATCTACGAGGACTTCCTGCGCTTCCTGCTCCGCGCCCCCATCGTGGTCAGTGTGAACGAGCCCGAGCCTGAGCCTGAAGACGAGTTCGAGTCCCGCAAGATGAGCTACTCGAACCCCGAGGAGAACTTGACGCGCGACGCCACCCAGGAGCTCGACAACCAAGCTGGTCAGGTTCCCAGCGAGACTCCCAAGAAGACCGCACCCATCGTCAAGGACCCCAACGACCCTTACGCCAATGTTGGTCGTAACGATCCTTGCCCCTGCGGTTCCGGTAAAAAATTCAAGAAGTGCCACGGCGCACCTCGTTCCTAAGCTTGGCCCGACCAATGGTTGACGCTAAAAATCTAGAGGAGCTGGCAGCGCGCGTCGCCGATGCGCATGCCTACTTGCATATCGACGAAAAGCAGGCCGAGCTTGCCAAGCTTGATGCCGAGATAGCCAAGCCCGATTTCTGGAACGACAGCACTCGTGCTCAATCGGTTTCCAAGCAGGCAAGCAACCTCCGCGCGGTCATTGCCGATTACGAGTCGGCTTCAACGATGCTTGACGATGCGCGCACGGCTTTGGAGCTTGCCAACGAGGATCCGGAATTCGAGGCGGAAGCTGAAGAAGCTTTATCGGCGCTCGAGCCTAAGCTTGACGAACTCGAGATCGCTTCGTGGTTTTCCGGTGAGTTCGATTCCGGCGACGCCATCGTCTCCATCAATCCCGGCCAGGGCGGCTTAGAGGCGCAGGACTGGACCGAGATGCTCTACCGTATGCTCACGCGCTACTGCGAGAAAAAAGGCTGGAAGGTTCGTCCGCTCGATGTTGTGCCCGGAGAAGGTATCGGCCTTGACCGTGCGTCCTTCCAGGTGGAAGGGCATAACGCCTACGGCATGCTCCGCAGCGAGAACGGTGTGCATCGTCTTGTGCGCATCAGCCCGACGGATGCCAAGGGGCGCCGCCAGACCACCTTCGGTGCCGTTGAGGTCTTGCCTGTTTTGCCCGATGACATCGAGGTCGATCTGAACATGGCCGACGTACGCGTCGACGTGTACCGCTCAAGCGGTCCCGGCGGCCAGTGCGTCAACACGACCGACTCCGCTGTCCGTCTGACCCATGTTCCCACGGGAATCGTGGTCACCTGTCAAAACGAGAAATCCCAGCTCCAGAATAAGGAAGCCGCACTTCGCGTGCTGAAGGCGAAGCTCTACGAACTCGAGCAGCAGAAGCGTGCCGACGAAATCGACGAGCTTCGCGGCGAGGTTATGGCCAACTCGTTCGGCAGCCAGATTCGCAACTACGTGCTCTATCCGTATCGACTCGTGAAAGATACCCGTAGTAACATTGAAAGCAGCAACGTCGATGCCGCCCTTGACGGAGATATAGATGAGTTCGTCATCGGCTATCATCGTTGGAAGGCCTCGCAATAGAGGCTTTCATTTTGAACAATCAGCCAAGAAGCAACGATTGGAAGGACATCATGGCTCAACAAGAGGCTCAGGCAAAGGCCAAGGCCATTCGCCGCGATATCATCGAGATGGTCCACGAGGCGAAAAGCGGGCATCCCGGCGGTTCGCTCTCCTGCACCGACATCATGGCATCCCTGTACTTCGGCGGGGTGCTTGCCCACGATCCCTCCAATCCTAAAGACCCTGCGCGCGACATTTTCATCATGTCCAAGGGCCATGCCGCTCCTGCTTTGTATGCAACGCTTGCCGAGGCCGGCTATTTCCCGGTAGAGGAGCTCAAAACCCTGCGCAAGCTCGGCACGCGTCTTCAGGGCCATCCCGATTCCAACCTTCTGCCTTGCGTGGAGGTTTCCACTGGCTCGCTTGGCCAAGGCCTTTCCATCGCCGCCGGCGTGGCCGCGGGTTTCAAGCTCGACGAAAAGCCCAACGCCGTCTTCACTTTGATGGGCGACGGCGAGTGCCAGGAAGGCCAAGTTTGGGAGGCCGCGACCTTCGCCGCCCATCAGAAGCTTGGCAATCTTGTCGCCATCGTCGACTCCAACGATCTGCAGATCGACGGCCATACCCACGACGTTTGCCAGACCGGCACCTTGGGTGAAAAGTTCGCAGCCTTCGGCTGGGAGGTACACGAGGTCGATGGTCACAACATCGAGGCTCTGATCGAGCTCTTCTCCAGCTTGAAGGCAAGCACGAGCGCCGAGCCTAAGCTGGTCGTTGCCACCACCACGAAGGGCAAGGGCGTCAGCTTCATGGAGGGCCAGGCCGGATGGCATGGCAAGGCTCCCGACGACGAGCAAACGAAGATCGCATTGGCGGAAATCGAAGGAGAGGCAAACTAATGGTTAAGCTTGCTAGTGCCGAGCAGATGCTCGAGAAGAAGGCCACCCGAGCCGCTTACGGCGAAACCTTGGCTGAGCTGGCGGGCGAGGGCATGCCCATCGTCGCCGTCGACGCCGACCTCACCGGTTCAACCACCACCAAGAAGTTCGCTGAAGCGGGATACGCCGATCGCCTGTTCAACGTGGGCATCGCCGAGCAGAACATGATCGATGTTGCTGCGGGCCTGTCCCTTACGGGCAACATTGCCTTTACCGGTTCCTTCGCCGTCTTCGGCACTGGTCGTACCTACGATCAGATTCGCAATACCGTTGTGTACTCAAAGCTCAACGTCAAGATCGCTCCTACGCATGCGGGCATCTCGGTTGGCCCCGACGGCGGTTCGCATCAGATGCTCGAGGACGTTTCCCTGATGCGCGGCCTGCCCGGCATGAACGTTTTCGTCCCTGCCGACTTCGCCGCCGCCAAGGCTGCGCTTCGCCTTGCCGCCAAGACCCCCGGCCCTGCCTATGTCCGTATGGGCCGTGCGAGCGTTCCCGCGGTTTACGCCCCGGATGTGGAGCTTGAGCTTGGCCGTGCCTATGTCCTTAAAGAAGGCGCCGATGCCACCATCGTCGCCAACGGTGTGGAGATCGCCGAGGCGAACAAAGCGGCTAAGATTCTCGCCGACGAGGGAATCAGCGTCGAGCTTATCGACGCCTTCTGCGTGAAGCCTCTTGATTCCGAGACTATCCTCGCATCCGTCGGCAAGACCGGTTGCGCGGTAGTTGCTGAGGAGCATGCGGTTTACGGCGGTCTTTGTTCTGCCGTCGCTGAGCTTCTTGCCCAGAACGCGCCTGCGCCGCTTGAGTTCGTGGCTGTGCGCGACACCTTCGGCAAGTCCGGCGAGTTCGACGAGCTGCTCTCTTATTTCAAACTGGATGCCGCCGCAATTGTGGAGGCTGTGAAGAAGGCCATCGCGCGCAAGTAGGCTGATATACTCTTACAACTGTCATCGAAATGAACAACTTGAATGGAGCAAATCGTGACAAACGAACTGAGTGAGGAGCAAGTGCCTTCCGGGCATCATGCCTCCCATGCTGAGGTCGTTTCCAACTTAACGGCGTCCCTTCCCGTGGTCGACGTCGAGGAAACAACCAAGAACCTCGGCAATCCCGTCATCTCCTTCGAGCATGTCTCGAAGGTATACGATGCGCAGCCCAAAAAGCCCGCTCTTGACGATGTGTCACTGAAGATTTTCCCAGGTGAATTTATCTTTTTGGTCGGTCATTCCGGTTCCGGCAAATCGACCTTCATCAACCTGATCATCCGTCAGCTCAAGCCGAGCCACGGCAGCATCTACATCGCCAACGAGGATTTGAAGAGCATGCGCAATTGGCGCGTGCCTTATCTGCGCCGTAACATCGGCTGCGTTTTCCAGGACTTCAAGCTTCTGCCCAACAAGACCGTTTTCGAGAACGTCGCGTTCGCGCTTGAGGTTATCGGTAAGTCGCGTCATGTCATTCGCACTCAGGTGCCCGAGGTTCTTCGTTTGGTTGGCCTGGAGGATAAAGCAAACAAGCTTCCCGATCAGCTTTCCGGCGGCGAGCAGCAGCGCGTTTCCATTGCGCGCGCTATCGTCAACCGTCCTCCTTTGCTTGTCTGCGATGAACCCACCGGCAACCTTGACCCGCAGAATTCCCGCGGCATCATGGACCTTCTTGAGCGAATCAACCGCACGGGCACCACGGTGCTGGTGGCAACGCATGACCGCGAGATGGTCGACAACATGCGTCGCCGCGTTATCGAGCTTGAAGGTGGCCGCCTAATGCGTGACCAGGACAGGGGTGTGTACGGTCGTCATGTCTAGTTTGTTCTACTTTTTCCGAGAGTCTTTGACGGGCTTCAGCCGAAACCTGTCCACGACGCTCGGCTCCATCATCACCATTTTCTTGTCTTTGCTGATCATCGGCCTTTTCTGCGTGCTTGGCTTCGTGGTTAACAACGTCGTTGCCTCCGTCGAGGATCAGGTATCCATCACCTGCTACGTTGCCGACGACGCAACGGACGCCGACATCAAGACGGTTGAAGACTACATTTCCAGCCTTGATGGCGTTGAATCCGTTTCCTTCACCACCAAGGATGAGGCCATGGAGAACTTCTCCAAATCCATGAGCTCCAACACCGACATCATCGGTCAGCTCGATGGCGAGAACCCCTTGCCTGCTTCCATCGATGTTAACCTGAGCGAGGCTCAGGAGGTTTCGGCCATCGCGGACGCCATCGCCTCCAACGAGACCTTCGCTAAGATCTGCGACGAGCCGAGCGACCCCAGCTCCTCTTTGCAGTACGGCCAGAAGACGGTCGATAAGCTCTTCACGCTCACCAACTCGATTCGCTACATCGGCATCGGTCTTATCGTCTTGCTTGTCGTGGTTGCTTTCATCTTCATCAGCAATTCCGTTCGCCTGGCTATCCTGGCCCGCAAACGCGAGATCGAGATCATGCGTTTGGTGGGTGCTTCCAACGGCTTCATCCGTGGGCCCTTCCTGATGGAGGGGGCGCTGCACGCCATCATCGGTGCCGGCTTCGCCATCGCCGTGCTCGAGGTGTTCCATCGTGTGGCCTTGCCGCGCATCTCAAGTGCTCTGCCTTGGCTTCCCATCAACGTCACCGACAGCACCTTCATTTTGGTTTATCTTCTACTCGTCGTTGCAGGCCTGCTCATTGGCCTGCTTGGTTCGAGTTTCTCGATGCGACGTTACCTCAAGGTGTAAAAGGGGATTTGTTTGAACGACAGGTTCAACAAAAAACTAGCTCAAAGCTATAAACGCAATGCAAGCATCGTGCGCGTTCTCGGTGCTTGCATTGTCTTGTGCTTGGTTTTCTCCCTGGGCTTTCTTCTAAGGGGCAACGTTGACCTGCTTTCTTCCTTGGGCTTCAGCAGCCTTACGGTTCAGGGTAGCTCTAGCTTCAAGGCGTCTAAGGATTCCGAAGGAAGCTCTTTGTCTGCGCGTATTGCCGAGGTGGACAAGCTGATCGACAGCGACTCTTCCTATGAGTACGACCTTGACGATATGACCTCCGAGGTTCTTCAGGCTTACGCTCAGGCGATTAAAGATCCTTTCCTTCGCTATTACGACGATGCAAGCTATCAGAAGTATTTGGCTTCCGCGACCGAGGTCGATCAGGGCGTCGGTGTTTTGTTCAGCGAGAACGACTCCAAGGTTTTGGTGTCCGATGTTTTGGAATCTTCGCGTGCCCAGGCTGCTGGCGTTGAATCGGGCGACTACGTTGTTTCCATCGATGGCCAGGAGCGCTCCGATTGGACGCTTCCGGATGTCCTTGCCGCACTCAAGCGTGACGAGGGTGATTCGGTCTTGGTAAAGTTCGGGCGCCAGTCAAAATCTGGCAAGCAAAGCACCTACGATGTAACGCTTGCTTACCATACCGACAGCTCCACCAACGTGAGCTATGCGGTCGAAAATCAGGTAGGCGTTATCAAAATCAAGCAGATTTCGTCCGATTCCGCATCCGTTGTCAAAGACGCCATCAAGGAATGTCAGGACAAGGGCGCCACTTCCTTCGTCTTGGATTTAAGGAACGTGCCCGGTGGTTACTTGACGCAAGCGGTGGGCATCGCCTCCTTGTTCATGGACGGCGGCACGGTTGTTCAGGTTAAAACCAAGGATGGCACCACCTCCAAGGTTGCCGAAGGCTCTCGTTTGACGAGTGCTCCTTTGGTTGTTTTGGTGAACGGACAAACCTCCGGCTCGGCCGAGGTTTTGGCGGCTGCGCTGCAGGAATCAAGCCGTGCTCAGATCGTCGGCGTGACCACGCAGGGCAAAGCCACGGTTCAGCTGATGAAGCCCCTTTCCTTCGGCGGCGCCTTGCGCTACACCGTGGCAACTTATCTCACCTCCAGGGGCCGCTCCTTCGACAAGGTGGGGGTAACGCCCGATGTTACCCAGGCGAGTAGCGCCAAGCAGCGCAGCCGTGCAATCGAGATGGCCCGTTCGGAGGCCTCTTAATGGCTAGACGCCCGGCGAAGGCGCGTCGTCATGCTAAAGCTCGGCCTCAGGGCATCCTCGAGGTTACCTCGCGCGGTTTCGGCTTCGTGAAAACGGCCGAAGGGGAGTTCTTCATTCCTGCCAACAAGATTAACGGCGCCTTTCCTGGCGACTTGGTGGAAGTGTCTCGCATCTCGTCCCAGAGGCAGGATGACCTGGCAAGCTATGTGGATGGCAAGCATCAGCGTCCCTGCGGGCGTGTGGCACGCGTTATCATGCGCGAGCAGCGCACCATCATCGGCCGTTATGAAATTGCCGACCCTTTCGGCGTGGTTGTCCCTGATGACCCTAAGATTCCTTATGACATCTTCACCCTTAGGAAGGATGCGCCTTACGTGTCGGATGGGGATGTGGTCGAGGTCGAGATGACGGAGTATCCTTCACGTAATTCCGCTGCCACCGGGCGCATCCTGCGCGTTATCGGCAGTGAGGACGAAGGTTCGGTCGAGATTGATCGCATCATCAGCCACTTCAAGCTTGAAACCGAGTTCAGCGCGTCTGTTTTAGAGGAAGCAAAAGCTCTGAGGCAGGACACCGCGGTGGCGGAAGGACAGGGGTATCGAAAGATCTCCGAAGAGCTCGTTTTCACCATCGATCCGGTTGACGCCAGGGATTACGACGATGCCGTCTCCTGCACATGGGATGGGAAATATTGGCATTTGGGCGTCTATATCGCCGATGTTTCCGCGTTCGTCGATTACGGCTCTTCGACGGACCTTGCGGCGCGCCGCCGCGCGACTTCGGTCTATTTGGTTGATCGGGTTTTGCCTATGCTGCCCGAGATAATCAGCAACGATCTTTGCTCCCTGGTCCCCGAAAAGCCTCGCCAAACCATTGCCGTTCAGGCGCTCATCAGGGCGGATGGTCAAGTGGAAAGCTACGAGGTGTTTCCGGCCATCATCCGCTCGAAGGCTCGTCTTTCCTATGAGCAGGCGCTTGCTCTTTTGCAGGCCGATGCTCATGCGAGTGCTTCTGACTTGCAACGCGCTGTTCGAGCCTGCGAAATGCCGATGGGCGCACGGGCCTTGCCGGAAGAGCTTCTCCCTCTTCTTAAAAGCTCTATCGAGAGCTTGTCGGCGCTTGCTAAGAAGCAGTTCTTCCTTCGTTATGAAGCAGGTTGCATGGATTTCGAGCGAACCGAGGCGAAGGTTCGCCTTGATGATGTGGGCAACCCAACCGAGGTACGGCTGCGTAAGCGCGATCGGGCCACCCATGCCATCGAGGAAGCTATGATTCTAGCCAACCGCTTGGTTGCGCAATATCTCATCGAGCACTCTCAGCCTTGCGTATTTCGCGTTCATGATGCGCCTGATGGGGAAGCGCTTTATGCTCTTTACCAGATTCTGTCTGAAATGCCTGAATACAAGGAATTGGACGAATGGGCCTTTTGCTCGGGCCGGCCTAAGGTTTTGCAGGACGTGCTCGCGCGAGCCAAGGGCAAGCCGGAGCATGAGCTTATCAGCCTATTGTTGCTGCGAAGCATGAAGCGTGCGGTGTACAGCACCGATGATCGCCCTCATTTCGGTGTGGCGCTTGAGCACTATTGCCATTTCACCTCGCCGATCAGAAGGTACCCCGACCTGCTTGTTCACAGGATGCTTAAGATCGTCTTCTTTGGGGAAACTGAAACAAGCGGCGCCCTGAAAAAGGCTTTGCCGTGGATGGCGGAGCACTCCTCGAAGATGGAGCGTGTTGCCGAGAAAGCCGCCTACCAGAGCCAGCAATTCAAGCTGATCGAGTACATGCAGCGTGAAATCGGCTCCACCTTCGAGGGCGTGATAAGCGGCGTGTCCACCTTCGGACTGTTCGTGCAACTTCCCAACACCGCGGTTGGGCATCTGCCTTTGCGCGAGCTCAGCGACGAGCACTTTTCCTTCGACCCTGACCGCTACGTGCTTACCGGGGCCGATTCCGGCGTTCGCTATCAACTGGGGCAACGCATTAGGGTTGTGTTGGTGGCCGCCCACCCGAGGGAGCGCAGACTCTCGTTGCGTTTGTCCCATCGCGTATAATCGTCGAAAACAGTTAACCGCTAACAAGGATCGTGGATTATGGCCAAAGTAGATAAGAAGTTTCTGAAATCCCTTTTGGAAACGCCTTCCGCAACGGGCACCGAGGCAAAGCTTGCCTCTCTTTTGCGTGAGCGCCTGGCCCCCGTTGCAACCGAGATAGAGACCAACGTCATGGGTTCCGTTCACGCCAAGCTCGAGGGCAGCGCAAAGGCACCTTCGGTGATGGTTGCCGCCCATATGGACGAGGTCGGTCTGATGGTTACCTACATCAGCTCCGAGGGCTTTCTTTCCGTTTCGAGCGTCGGTGGCGTCGATGCGGCTATTTTGCCTGGCATGCGCGTCGATGTTCATGCTGAAAGCGGCACTTTGCGCGGCGTTGTGGGTCGTAAGCCCATCCACTTGATCGAGCCCGACGAACGTAAGAGCGTCACCCCGATTCATAATCTGGTGATCGATCTTGGCATGCCCGCTAAAAAGGTCAAGAAGCTTGTGCGCATCGGCGACACCATCACCTACGGCGTGGGCTTCGAGAAGTTCGGCAAGGGCATGGCGGTTTCGCGCGGCTTCGATGACAAGATGGGTGTCTACATCGCTGCGCGCGTAATGGAGGAAGTTTCCAAGGCGGGCGGTGCTAAAGGCGACTACATTTGCGTGGGCACCGTTCAAGAGGAAATCGGCCTGCGCGGCGCCGAGACGAGCGCCTATGGAGTGCATCCCGATGTGGGCATCGCGCTCGATGTGACCCATGCCACCGATTACCCTGGCATCGACCAGAGCCGCTACGGCAAGATCGTCTGCGGCCAGGGCCCCGTCATTGCGCGTGGCCCCAACATCAATCCCATCGTGTTCGAGCGCTTGGTGGCTGCCGCCGAGGCTGAAGGCGTCAAGTACCAAATCGAGGCTGAGCCCGGCGTTACCGGCACCGATGCGGCTAAGATCCAAACCTCGCGTGGCGGCAAGGCCTGCGGTCTGGTGTCCGTGGCGCTGCGCTATATGCACACTCCCACCGAGGTTTTGGCTTTAAGCGACCTTGAAGATACGGTCACCTTGCTCACTCGTTTCATCCTCGACCTCGACGACGACGTCAGCTTCGTCCCGGGGGTGTAGCTTATGGCGAAGAAGCCTGCGCAGCCCAAAGGCAAGGAAGCCGTCATCGCAAAGAACAAACGCGCGTTCCATGAGTACGAGATGGTCGAGACTTTCGAGTGCGGCATCGTTTTGACGGGAACCGAGGTTCGCTCCCTGCGAGAGAACAATTGCCAGCTTACCGATGGTTTCGCGCTTGTGCGCAACAACGAGGTTTGGCTCAACAACCTGCATATCCCGCCGTACAGTCACGGCAGCATCTTCAACGGCGACCCAGACAGGCGCCGTAAGCTTTTGCTGCATCGCAAGGAAATCCGCATCCTGACGCAACGCACCCAGGAAAAGGGCCTGACGCTCGTTCCCACCAAGATCTATTTCGACAAGAACGGGCGCGTGAAGGTGGAAATCGCGCTTGCACGAGGCAAGAAGCTTCACGACAAGCGTCAAGCAATGGCCGAGCGCGACCAAAAGCGCGAGATCGAGCGTGCCCTCAAGGAGCGTAATCGCTACTGACCTAAGCGACCTCGGAAGGGGCCGCGTTTACGGGTATAGTAGACGCGTACGCGAAAGGATTTCAGCATGAACGAGAATGTTCTTGAAATGATAGACACCCTGAAGGCCCGCCTCGACGATTTGGTGTCTGTGGTGGGGGAGTGCTCGATCGAGCTTGAGGGTTACGATACCAAGCTCGATCAGATTGACACGCAAATCTACGTTCTTCAGACGAAGATTGAAAAGCTCAACGAGCGCGTTGCCGCAGGTGAAGAAGTTGTTTCCGATCTTGCCGCCGGTGAGGCTAAATCTTCGCGCATCCCTGACGATATCAAGGAAGGGATGACCGATGCGGTGCAGATGGCCGGCAGCCTTGCGCGCGACGCCAAGCCTATCGTTTCCGAGATAACCGGCACGGTCAATGAGCTTAAAGAGGCCTTCGGCATTTCCGGTAAGGGCTCCAAGACCCCCTTCAATAAGTAGCTTACCTGACGTTCGCTTTCCGCAAGCGGCTCGATTCCTAATGCAAGTTGGGAACCGAGCCGCTCTTTTGCTAAAGTAACCCATACTGTAAAAACGCGTTCAACTCAACGGAACGCTTTCTAGGAGAATCTATGTCTACTTCAACGGAATATGCTCAGAGCACCGGCCGCGCTGCCTGGTCGGGTAAGCTCGCCTTCGTTTTGTCCGCCGCCGCATCGGCGGTTGGCCTGGGCGCGATGTGGCGCTTCCCCTACCTTGCGGCAAAATACGGTGGCGGCGCCTTTCTTATCACTTACTTCGTGTTCACCTTCACCATTGGCATCGCACTTTTGCTCCTGGAAAATGCGCTCGGCCGAAAGACGGGGCAAAGTTCCATTGGCGCTTTCCGCGCTTTTGGCAAGAAGTACATGTTTATCGGCGTCATCATGTCCGCCGTCCCCTTCATCATCGGCCCGTATTACAACGTGATCGGTGGATGGGTTACCAAGTACCTGTTCGCTTATGCAACGGGGGAGGGGGCTGCTCTCACCAGCTCTGACTATTTCACGAACTTTATTACGGACCCTGTTCAGAGCATCCTGTTCATGCTTATTTTCATGGCGCTTACCTATTTCATCGTGTGGCGTGGCGTGAACAAGGGCATCGAGAAGTCAAACCTCATCATGATGCCGCTGCTCATCATCTTCGCAATCGGCATCGCTGCATACTCGCTTAGTCTTCCGGGTGCGGCCGAGGGCGTGGCCTTCTACCTGGTGCCCGACTTGAGCAAGTTCTCGCCTGAGCTCGTCATCTCCGCGCTTGGCCAAACCTTCTTCACGCTTTCCTTGGCGATGGGCATCATGGTCACCTACGGTTCGTACCTTGATAAGTCGATCAAGCTCACCAACAGCGTTACGCAGATTGCGGGCACTACCTTTAGCGTTTCCTTGCTTGCCGGCTTCATGATCATCCCTGCGACCTTTGCCTCCCTGGGCTCCGGCGAGGCGGTGGCCGAAAACGCCGGCCCGTCTTTGATGTTCGTCATTTTGCCGCAGGTTTTCGCGGGTTTGGGCGATGTTGCCCCTGTTATTGCAACGGTGTTCTTCGTTCTGGTGCTGTTTGCTGCCCTTACCAGCTGTATTTCCATTATCGAGGCTTGCGTTTCGATTGTGGGCGACTACCTGCACTGCTCCCGCGGCAAGGCCTTGCTTGCTGTAGCTGTTTGGACGACGCTCATGGGCCTTATCGTCAACCTTGGCTACAGCTCGCTCGACTTCATTCAGCCTTTGGGCGAGGGTTCGAGCATTCTTGATTTCGCTGACTTCATCTCCAATTCCGTTTTGATGCCCATCGCCGCCCTTCTCACCTGCGTGTTCATTGGTTGGCTCGTCGGTACTAAGGTCATCGAGGACGAGGTTATGCTTTCGGCGGAGTTCAAGCTGCGTCGTGTGTGGGCCTTCATGATCAAGTACATCGCGCCCGTTGTGCTCATCATCATCCTTGTTGCTTACGTGGCCCAAACCTTCGGCTTCTTCAAGATGTAGGAACGTCTATTTGAGCATCGGCTTTAGCGCCTTCAGCGAAATGAAGCGCTATTCAAAGCAGGCAAGGTCGCATCGGCCTTGCCTGCTTTTGCGTGTATGAACTAAGGGTTATAGGACAAAAAGTGTGTCTGGCTAGTAGTCGATGGTGTACGGGCGCACGCATAAAAAAAGAAGCCCCAGAGGGGCTTCTTGAAGAATCGATTAAGGAAGAAAGCTTAGGCGCGCTCAACCTTGCCGGACTTCATGCACTGAGTGCAGACGTTAGCCTTACGCACGCGACCATCCTTCTTGATGGTGATCTTCTGGATGTTGGGGCGGAACATACGGTTGGTAACACGATGAGAGTGGCTGACGTTACGACCAGCAACAGGTGCCTTTCCGCAAATTTCACAAACCTTGGACATACTTAATCAACTCCATCTTTACTGTTTATCAAGTGCGGCGTTAACCGCCAATGAACAAAATAGCCTAATAACTGTACCATACGGCAGCTTGGCTTCCAAGATATAATTTTGGCGATTTGAAAAATTCTCGCAGTGCTTTCAGCTGATTTGGTGAGCCTGTGAATTTCCAAGCCAAGGCTTGCATGGGCTATACTATACGTTCGGTTTGCCTATCAGGGGCAAGCTGTCACTCGAAAGGATGAATGATGAGCAAGGTTCCAGGCAATCTCATTATCACTGACGATGTCATCACCCGCGTGGCCGGCCACGCTGCAAGCTCCGTTTACGGGGTCGTCGGCATGGCAGCACCCACAACTGATTCCGGTGCTGCGAAAATCCTTCCTCTTCGTCGTTTGCACAACGGTGTCGTGGTTACCACCACGGGCGACGAAACCAAGGTCGATCTTTACGTTGTGCTCGAGCATGGCGTCAACATCAATACCGTGTCTGAAAATCTTTCCGAGGCGATTTCCTTCGCTTTGAACGGGCTTACCCAGGGCACGCTTTCCATCGAAGTGCACGTTCAGGGAATTCAAGTTCGTTAATCTGCGTGCACCGTATCGTCCCCTAGGAGTTTTGTTTTATGAGTAATTACACGTCCAACGATATCGTCAACGCCGTTGCGGCTGCCGCCCACGCCCTTGACGATCGCAAGGATGAGATCAATCGCCTTAACGTTTTCCCCGTTCCCGATGGCGATACCGGTACCAACATGTCGCTAACCTTGGCCATGGTTGTTGAGAACTTGGCTGCTTTGCCCATCAATTCCACCGAGGCCGATTATCGCAAAGCCATCACCAACGGCGCCCTCATGGGCGCACGCGGCAATTCCGGTGTTATCACCTCTCAGATCATGCGCGGCCTGTGCGAGGGCTTCGATGGCCACGATGAATTCGACACCCAGGCGCTCTCCGACATGTTCGCTCGTGCCGAGACTGTTGCTTTCAACGCGGTTCGCAAGCCGGTCGAGGGCACGATCCTCACCGTTCTGCGCGATTCCGCTGCTGCCGCAAAGCGTGCTGGCAAGAAGAAGATGAGCACCGACGAGGCCATGGAGTTCATCGTCTCCGAGGCCTACGCGTCCGTTCAGCGTACTCCCGAGCTTTTGCCTGTTCTGAAGGAGAACGGCGTGGTCGATGCCGGCGGCTTCGGCATCGCAATCTTCTTCGATTCCTTTGCGGGTGCTCTTACCGGCCGTACCAAGGTCATGGCTGATGAGCTTGCTTTCGCGCGCAATGCCGAGCCCAAGGTCGAGATCGAGCAGATCAACGACTGGGAGGGTTCCAAGTACACCTACTGCAACGAGTTTCTGGTCGACTCCGACACGCTCGACCCTGAAGAAGCGCTTAACTTCCTTGCCACCATGGGCGACTGTGAGCTGTGCGTCGGCTCCACCCCTAAGTTCAAGGTGCACGTTCATTCCAACACCCCCAACAAGGTGCTTGAGTACTTCCTTGAGCGCGGCCAGATCTTCGAGGTCTTCATCCACAACATGAAGCTCCAGTCCGAGGATCGCAACGCCAAGCTTGCCGCTGAAAAGGAAGAGAAGGCCGCAGAGCCCGCCAAGCCCATCGGCTTCGTCGCCGTTGCTGCGGGTGAGGGCAATGCGAGTATCCTTAGGTCTTTGGGCGTTGATTACGTTGTTTCCGGTGGTCAGACCATGAATCCTTCCACCAAGGACATCCTTGACGCAGTGGCTCAGGTCAATGCCGATTCCGTGATCATCCTTCCCAACAACAAGAACATCATCATGGCTTCGCAGAGCGCCGTTCAGGTTTCCGAGAAGCCTTGCGCAGTGGTTCCCACGACGAGTGTCCCCGAGGCTTTTGCTGCGATGTTCGTCTTCGACGCCGATGCCTCCTTCGACGAGAACGTCGAAGCCATGACCGAGGCTCGCGAGGATGTCCACACCGGCGAGGTCACTCAGGCTATCAAGGACGCCAAGGACGCTCACGGCAATCCCATCAAGGACGGTGACTTCATCGGCATCGCCGATGGTGCCATCGAGTCCGTCACCGACAACGTGGAAGATGCCGTCATGGGCATTCTCGAGGTCATGGAAGCCGACGATATGGACAACCTGACCCTCCTGGCAGGCGTCGATTACGCAGACGAGGCTCTGGAAGCCCTGGTCGAGCGCATCGAGGATGCCTACGAGGATTTGGAGATTGAGTCCTATCGCGGCGAGCAGCCCCTGTATCCTATCGTTCTTTCCCTTGAGTAAAGAGCGGCGATAAGGTGCCAAAAGGCGAAAACAACACTTCTTGGAAGAAGGCGATTTTGGGTGCATCTCAGGATCGCCTTTCCTCTACTTTGGCGCTTGATGCCCCGGTGAGCTCCTTGGGCGGGGTCGGCCCTAAACGGGCGCAGTCTTTGGGGGCTATGGGGATTTGCAGCCTAAGCGATCTGCTGGAGGCTTTTCCTCGCCGCTATATCGACATGTCGGCGGTACGCCAGGTTGCCCAGGCGCGCATAGGCGAGCACTGCACGGTGGTTGGTCGGGTTCACAGCATTAGCTCACGCAGGACGCGCAAGCGCAACTTGTCCTTGGTTGAGCTGGGCTTGGTTGATGGCTCCGGAATTCTTATGGTCACGTGCTTCAACCAGCCTTGGCTTGTGAGCAAGCTCGAGCAGGGGGTGCGTGTTTCCGTTTCGGGGGAGGTCGAGTTCAACTACGGTTTCAAACGCATGACCAATCCAGTGCTTGTGGTGCTGGATCCTGAGGATGAGGCCTGCGGCTTGGTGCTTCCGGTGCATCCCGCATCCGCCCAAGTGCCGCGCCAGACGATGCGCCGCTTGATCGATGAGGCCCTGGAGCGCGTTCGAGGGTGCTACGACTTTCTTCCAGCGCGCTTGAGATGCCGTTATCGCCTTTGCTCGCGTTATCAGGCCTACAGGGCCATTCATGCGCCTTCGAGCATGGCAGACGTCCAGATGGCCCGCCGCCGCCTGATTTATGAGGAGCTGTTGCTGTTGGAGCTGGGGCTCATGTCGCGCTCCCGTTCCCGTAAGGCTGGTCTTGTGCCTTATCGGCAGGTTATCGACGGCCCTAAGCTTTCCGAGTTGAGGCGCATCGTGCCTTTCGAGCTCACCGAGGAACAAGGCACAGCCGTTTCCGAGATACTATCCTCGATGGCGGCTCCTAAATGCATGGAGCATATGCTTTTGGGCGACGTCGGCACGGGTAAGACGCTCGTTGCCGCTTTCGCGATCGTTGCCGCTGTTGATAGCGGGCATCAGGTGATGATGATGGGCCCTACCGAGGTTTTGGTGCGTCAATATGGCGTTGCGGTGGGTTCCTTGCTCGATTCGTTGAGTATTTCCTGGGGCATCCTGACTTCTTCGACTTCTGCCGATGAACGCGCGGAGCTTCTTTCTGCGTTTGCCGATGGGCGCTGCTCGGTGATTTTCGGCACTCATGCTCTTTTGTCCGACGAGCTTGTGCCTAAGGATTGCTCGCTTGTCGTGATCGACGAGGAGCAGCGCTTCGGCGTGGATCAGCGGCTTGCCCTGGTTTCCAAGACCGAAAATGCCGATGTCCTGTCGCTTACGGCAACGCCCATCCCGCGCACTTTGGCTCTGGCGATGTACGGCGATATGGGGCTTTCGTACTTGCGCAAACGTCCGCAAGCCCTGCTTCCGCGCACTACCAAGGTGTGCCATTTCGAGGAAGAGGGCTTGGCCTACGACGAGATTCGCGCGGCGCTTTCTCGCGGCGAGCAGGCCTACATCGTCTGCCCGTTGATAGGCGTGGAAACCGAGGCCTTGCAGCCGGGGGTCGCATCGAGCGAGGACGACGATGCCGAACAATCGGTTGTCGAGTACGCCTTCGTCGAGGGCATCCTTGAGGAGGGCGACTTCGATCCGGCTGGAAAGGTCGTTTCCGCCGCGAGCACCCATGCGCGCATCCTTCAGGAAAGCGTGTTCCCCGAAGCTCGCGTGGGCTTGCTGCATGGCAAACTTTGCTCAGATAAGAAATCCGAGGTCATGGAGCAATTCAAAGCGGGCGAAATCGATATTTTGGTTTCGACCACCGTCATCGAGGTGGGCGTCGACGTTCCCAATGCCACCGTCATGGTGATAGAGGACGCGGACCGCTTCGGACTGGCTCAGCTTCATCAGCTCAGGGGCAGGGTAGGGCGCGGATCGAAGCCGGGAAGGGTTTTCTTGGTCTCGCGTTCGCGCGCGCCCGAGGCGCTGGAACGTCTGCAAGTGATGGAGAGCGTTGACGATGGTTTCGAGCTTTCCGAGCACGACTTGGCACTTCGTCGCGAGGGCGATGTGTTCGGCGGCAGGCAGCATGGCAAAAGCCCCTTGAAATTGGTTAATGTCATGCGCGATACCGCCATCATCGAGGCGGCAGCGAACGACGCCCGCATGATTTTGGACGAAGGATTGTTGAACGAAGACGAGCGCGCGGTGCTTATGCAGGCCCTCGCTCATAAGGAGGCACGGCTTTGAGAGTTATCGCAGGCGATTTTAGGGGTCGCAACCTTAAGGTGCTTAAAGGCGACAACACGCGCCCCACGACCGACCGCGTCAAGGAATCTTTGATGAGTTCCTTGTACAGCTTGTGCGGCGGTTTCGATGGTTTGAAAGTGCTCGATGCCTTCGCGGGTTCCGGTCAGCTGGGCATCGAGGCCCTTTCACGCGGCGCCGAGGAAGCGTGGTTCTGCGAGAAGAGTCGCGATGCCGCTCGCGTGGTGGAGTCCAATCTCGCCTTGTGCAGGCTCGATTCCAAACGTGCCCATCTTGTCCAATCCGATGCCTTCAAGCTTGCCAGCCGTGCGGGCCTGCCGGCTTTCGACCTTGTGTTCCTCGATCCTCCGTACGCCTTCGACGCTGAGGGCTTGCTTTCCTGGTTGGGAGAAATGGAGCAAGGCGGCCACCTTTCCGATCAAGCGCTTATAAGTTATGAATATGCAAAACGTGATGCCGCAAAGGTGGAGGCCTTGCTCGATACGCTAAAATGGACGACGGTTTCGCTGCGTACCTACGGCGATACCATCATTAGCATTTTCAAAAGGAGCTAATTTATGAAGCGCGCCTTGGTACCCGGAACTTTCGACCCCATCACGGCAGGTCATCTTGACGTTATCACCCGTGCGGCCATGATCTTCGACGAGGTGGTGGTTTCCGTTGCCGCTTCGAAGAAGAAAGGCCCGCTGTTCTCGCTTGAGGAAAGGGTCGGTCTTGTGCGCGAAGCGGTTTCCGACCTGGAGAACGTCCGGGTCATCAGCTTCGACGGCCTGCTCGTCGACTGTGCACGCATCCACGATGCCCATGCGGTTGTGAAGGGCTTGCGCGTTGTGACCGACTTCGAGTACGAGTTCCAGATGACGGCCATGAATTACGAGCTGGGCCCCAACCTTGAGACCTTCTTCATCATGTCGCCGCCGAAGTACATGTACCTCTCGTCGTCGGTTGTGCGTGAGATCTCCTCGATGGGTGGCGACGTTTCGAAGTTCGTTCCACCCTGCGTTGATCTTGCGCTGAAGAAGCGCTTCGGCTTCGAATAATCGTCAACGGAGTTTTCGGCTCATTTCGCAACTTGGGTTAGCCAAGAGGCATCACTTCGGCTATAGTTTTGGGGTTGTAGCTCGTTTTGTTACAATTTTCGAATGAATTTTAACCTTTGCTTGCGCCGTACGGCGTGGTTCAGGAAGGAACTAATATGGATGATTCTGGAGTTATGAATCTCGTTGAAGAGCTTAGCGTTCTTATCGAGGACTCCAAGCCTGCCGGTTTTGGTAGGAATGGCTTTCATCTGGTGGATGCTCAGGCCGCCCTTGAGATCCTCGACGAGATCAAAGAGGCTTTCCCGCCCGAGGTCAGCCAGGCACGCCTGGTCATCCGTGAGCGTCAGGACCTCCTTGACGAGGCCGAGGTTCAGGCTTCCCGCTTGATCGAGGATGCTCGCAGCCAGGCGATCACCATCGCTTCCGAGCAGGAAATCGTCCGTATTTCCCAGCAGCAGGCCGAAACCATCATGGCCGAGGCTCGCGAGATGGAGCGTCAGACTCGGGCCGGCGCCGAAGCCTTCGCCGACGAGGTCTTCACCCACGTCGAGCAGACGCTTGAAACCGCTCTTACCAGCATCAAGCGCTGCCGCGATCGCCTTAACAGCAACAGCGGTCGCTAATGGACGATTTGAAAATCATCATCCCGGAGGAGCTCTTTGCCACGGCGGAGAGTTCTTCTTATTCTGGCGAGCTGGATCTTCTCAGCTACGAGCAGGGCGGAATCGAATTCCGTTTTGCGAAGCCGCTGCCTTGGTCGCTCACCATCACCAACACCTCCGAGGCTTTTTTGATCATGGGCAGCATATCGGGCGAGGGTGTGTGCGATTGCGTGCGCTGCCTCGAGGATGCTTCTTTCGCAATCGAGGGGGAAGTGGAGGGCTACTACCTTCTTCCCGGCCATGAGCCCGACCCGTCCGACGAGGATGCGCAAGATTACGAATTGCTTCCCGACGATCGCACAATCGACCTTGAGCCCCTGCTTTTAAGCGCGATTTCGCTGGCGTTGCCCTTCAGCCCTTTGTGCGATGAGGATTGCAAGGGGCTTTGCCCTCGCTGCGGCGCCAATTTGAACGAAGGACCCTGTGGGTGCGCCCCCGAATCCGATATCGATGAGACCAATCCTTTCGCGGTCCTTAAGAATCTTTCGTTCGGGGATTAATCTTTTTCTTGAAACTTCGTTTCGTTTTTGATAAATTGTCTCTTTGCGTGATTCATTGAATTTTCAGGGTTTCCTGTAGTATAGAAGGAGTTACATCATGGCAGTGCCTAAACGCAAGACTGGTCGTGCCCGTACCCATGCTCGTCGCAGCCAGAACGATAAGATCGCTTCTCCCGCACGTTCCGTGTGTCCTCAGTGCGGCGAAGTCAAGCTTCCCCATCGCGTGTGCCCCAACTGCGGCCACTATCGCGATCGCGACGTCATTCAGACTGCCTAAAGTAACTCTAGGTTTTTGAATTTGACGATCCCCTGGGTTTGCCCGGGGGATTTTTTTATGCAGCTTGTGCGGTGATATCGCAGACAGGCCCTCGCTTGTGCATGCGATTCGTATAATAGGCGCACACATTTGAAAGGAGACCGATGTCCGAACATGTCGTAATCTCGGTTGATGCCGTTGGCGGCGATCTTGGCTCCGAGCCTATGCTCGAGGGCACCCTGGCGGCGCTCGAGGCCGATTCGGAGCTTGAGGTTATCCTTTGCGGCCCGGCCGATGTGGTCGAGCCTTTTGCCGCGGCCCACGAGCGCGTGCATGCTCAGCCGACCACGCAAACCATCGGCATGGACGAGCACCCCGCGCAGGCGGTCCGCAAGAAGAAGGATTCCTCCATCGTCGTCGGTTGCCGGCTGGTGAAGGAGGGTAAAGCCCAGGGCTTCTTCAGCCCAGGCTCCACCGGGGCATGCTTGGCCGCGGCCACCTTGGTCATGGGACGCATCAAGGGCGTTCAGCGTCCTGCTATGGCCACCGTTCTTCCGTCGCCCGTGAAGCCTGTCGTCATGTGCGATGTGGGTGCTAATGCCGATTGCAAGCCTGCCTATCTGGTTCAGTTCGCGCAGATGGCCACGGTTTACGCTGAAAAGGTCGTTGGAATCCAAAACCCCACCTGCGCCCTGCTCAACATCGGCGAGGAAGACACCAAGGGTTCGGCCTTCGCGCAAGAGGCGCACGCCTTGATGTGCGCCGAGCTTCCCAACTTCATCGGCAACTGCGAGGGTAGGGATCTGCTCGATTGCAAGGCCGACGTCATCGTTACCGATGGGTTCACCGGCAACGTTTCCTTGAAAACCATCGAAGGCGTGGCGTCTGTTCTTTTCGGCTGCATCAAGGACATCATGAAGGCCAATCCGGCCACGCTCCTTGGCGCCTTAACCATGAAGAAGGGCTTAAGCGAGCTTAAAGATTCGGTCTCGCCCGACCTTTACGGCGGCGCCCCCATGCTCGGCGTTAAAGGTGCCTGCTTGGTGGGTCATGGATCCTCCAACGCTACCGCGGTTAAGAACGGTATCCTCATGACCGCTAAATGCGTTCGTTTGGATGTTTCTGGATTAATCGCGCAGCTTGTGAAAAAGCCCGAAAAACCCGAGTAATATTAACGGGTTGAAAATAGTAATCATAGGAATTAGGGATATTTTTGGTCGATATAGCTGCACATAGCACTCGCATTGCGCGAGCCGAGGAAATCCTCGGTCATGTCTTCTCCGACAAGAAGCTTATTCTTACTGCACTCACGCACCCTTCTGCAGCTGAAGGCCATTCGATTGCCGATTCTTACGAACGTCTTGAGTTCTTGGGTGACAGCATCTTAGGCGCCATCGTGAGTTATCGCGCCTACCACGCGTTTCCAACGCTCGATGAAGGTGGCTTGACGCGCATCAAGGTTTCGCTTGTTTCCGGATCTTCCTTGGCTAAAACTGCAGGCGATCTGGGCTTCTCCGAAATCATCCTTTTCGGTTCGTCCGAGGCGGGTACCGGCCGTCGCGGTTTGCATTCCGCGCTGGAAAACGTTTACGAGGCCTGCGTTGCCGCGCTCTATCTTGACGGCGGGCTTGAGTGCGCGCGCGATTTCATCGATCGCACGCTCATCGTTTCCATGTCCGTCTCCATGGCCAAAGAACCTGAAAACCCTAAGAGCGTTTTGCAGGAGCGCCTTCAGGAAGATGGCATCACCCCTACCTATCGCCTTATCGAGACCCAAGGTCCGCCCCACGACCGCACTTTCATCACTCAGGTGTGCGTGGGCACCAAGTCCATCGGCAAGGGCGTGGGCCGTACCAAGAAGGAATCCGAAAGCCATGCGGCCGAATCGGCCTTGGAGGTGCTGGGCTCCTTCTTTGAAGCGCGTAATTCAAAGGACAAGAAGCGCAAAGCTCAGGCCACTGCCGCCATAAAGGCTGCTCGCGCTGAGGAAAAGGCGCTGCGCCAGGCCGAGAAGGCCCGCCGCAGGCAGCAATAGGGGACAGCCTTGTACCTGAAAACCCTTACCCTCAAAGGATTCAAATCCTTTGCCGATCGCACCGTCATGAAATTCGAGCCCGGAGTTGCCGCGGTCGTCGGTCCCAACGGCTCGGGCAAGTCCAACATCTCAGATGCGGTTTTATGGGTTCTTGGCGAGCGCAATGCGAAGAACTTGCGCGGCCAGGCCATGGAGGACGTTATTTTCGCCGGTGCGCGCAATCGCAAGCCGGTCAACGTGGCCGAGGTCGAGCTTTGCCTCGACAATTCCGACGGAACCCTTCCCGTTGAGTATTCCGAGGTCAGCATTGGCCGCAGGATGTATCGCAATGGAGAATCCGAGTACTTGATCAACGGCGCCGTGGTGCGTCGCATGGACGTGCTCGATATCCTTCATGATTCCGGTTTGGGAACAGGCACCAACTCCATCATCTCGCAGGGCAACCTCGATTCCGTTCTTTCCTCCAAGCCCGAAGATCGCCGCGCTCTCATTGAGGAAGCGGCAGGGATCTTAAAGCACAAGGAACGCAAGCGTAGGAGCTTGCGCAAGCTTGAGCGTATGGAAAACAATCTTGCCCGCGTGCAGGACATTGCGCGCGAGGTCGAGCGTCAGCTGAAGCCTCTAGAGCGCAAGGCCAAGCGCGCACAGACCTTTGCCCAGCTCAGTGAAGAGCTTGACGAGCTTAAGCTCGATCTGGCAATCGATGATTTGCGAATCTTGCGTGAGCGATGGACGTCCATCGAAAAGCAGGAGGCCGAGCTCGATCAAAAGGCGCTTCTTGCCAAAGAAGTGCTTGATTCCTCTCAATCCAACTTGGAACAGCTTCAAAAGCAGCTGGCGGAGCGTGACGTTCAAAGTGCCTCCATGAATCAGAACCATGCGCGCGCTCAGCGCAACGCCGAGCGCTTGGCTTCGCAGGTCATGGTTTTAAACGAGCGCAGGTCGCATATTCGCTCCGAACTTGAGCGAGTTTCCCGCGAGCTCGAGCAGAGCAACCAACGCAAGAAGAGCCTTGAGGCGGAAGTCGCCAACGCTCGGGAAAGCTTCGAGAAGGCATCGGCCGAGCAAAATGCCGCAAAAGAGAAGCTCTCCTCCATTTCGAAGGAGCATGACGAGCGACGCATCGAGCGCAATAGTTTGCGCAAGCGTATCGATACGCTCACCACCGAACAGCGCAGTCTTACCACGCGTCTTGAAACCATAAAAGCTGCCCAGGAAGCGCTTAAAAACGAGCTTTCCGAGGCGGAGGCCACGGCAAGTGTCCTTGCCGCACATAAAGCCGATCTAGGTAAGCGCCTTGCTGCCAAGAGCGTCGAGGCCAAGGAGCGCCGTGTCGAGGCCGATAAGCTTGCCGTCGATTTGGCGAGCAAGCAGGAAGCCGAAGCCGAGCTGCGCTCCAAGATGGGCCAGGCCCTGGTTTCGCGCAACAAGCTTCGCGAAGAGTGCGATTCCGCCCGCGATATTCTTACCAAGGTCTCTGCCGAGCGTGCCGCGCTTGAAGAGCAGGAGCGGGCGGGCGAGCGCACCAACCCGATGCTCGCCTGGCTTCTTGACGATTCGAAGGGCTCGTATGCTCCGGTGAGCAAGGGCTTGGTCGTTCCCGCTGAATGGGAGTCGGTTGTTGAGCTTTTGCTCGGCATCGACATTCATGCGCTTTGCGTCGAGGGAAGCATGGAACAGGCGCTCGAGGATCTCTTGTCTCAAGAGCTTACCGGCCAGGCTGTGCTCGTTTCGAGCGAGGCGCCTGGTTCCAATGCTGAATCGGACGCTGAGCGTTTGATCGACAAGTTGCAGGTGGCCCCAGAATTCAAGAGCGCGCTTTCGGCTTTGCTGGGTGACGTGCTTTTGGCTGACGCCGTGAAAGACGGCCTGGCCTTGGTGCGGGATTGCAGGGCTCGCGTGGCCACGCTTGACGGTTTCGTGCTTTGGCCCAATGGCAAGATTTCCTTTGCACGCCCGGCTGAGTCCGAAAAGGGCGCAGGCTCGCTTGCCCGCCGCCGTAGGATCGTCTCGCTTGCCAAGGACGAGGAAAAGGCGAACACGCGCTACCTGGAGCTAACCGAGCGCTCGGCCAAGGCCGAGGAAGATCTGCGCATTTATCAGGCGCAGACGCTTACCATTTCCGAGGAGCTCGCTCAGATGAAGGGCTCTGCAAGCTCGGCAGCCGACGCAGCCAAGGCCGCCGAGGCTTCTTTGGCTGCACTGAACAAGGAGTCTGCGGAGCTTGAGGAGCGTATCGCAAAGAACCAAACGGCCCTCACCGATGCACGCCCCCGTACCGACACGCTTGCCAGCCAATCCCTTGAGCTCTCCGAGAGCCTGAAGAAGAACAAGGCCGAGATAGCCGAGCTGGAAACGCGCGTGAGCCCCCTGCAAAAGCAGGTGCTTGAGCTTTCCCAGCGCTTAAGCGACGCTCGCTTGGACCTTGCGCGCTTGGGTGAGCGTGCCGCTTACGCCGAGCGCATGCTTCAAACACGCCAATCCGAGGTGAAGGATCTTCTTCGTCGAAACGATGAAGACCAAGGCCTCATTTCCACAACCAAATTGGCATCGAAGCGCATCGATCCTTTGCTTTCGGTTCTGGGGCGCCTGGCCGATTGCGCCAGCGTTTTGGTGCTTAAGCTTGAAGAGCAAAACGCCGCCGAGCAACAAGCCTCCAGCGGCTTGAGCGGCAAGGTGGCATCGGCCACCCAAGTAATGCGTCAAGCTCATGATTCGTATGACGCGCTCAACGCCCAGATTTCCGAGTTGCGCATCGAGAAGGGGCGTCTTGAGGTGCGTGTTGACGGTGCCGCCAAAACCATCACCGAGGAACACGCGATTTCGCTTGAAACGGCCCTTAAGCGCGAGGCGCTTGCCTCTCGTGAGGAGGCCGAGGCCGCCGCGGATAGCTTGGAGCGCCGCATAAAGAACCTTGGCACCATCAACCCCGATGCTGCCAAGGAGTTTGAGGAAATCAGCAAGCGCCACGATTACCTTTCCGGCCAGCTGGCCGACATGCGCGCTGCACGCTCTTCGCTCATGTGCATTACCAGCGTTATCGATGAGCGCATGCGTGACGATTTCTTGAACACTTTCAACCAGGTGAACGATAATTTTGCGCAGATTTTCGCAACTTTGTTCCCCGGCGGCCAGGCGCACCTTTCGCTTGTGGACCCTGATGACTTGGAGAACACCGGCGTCGACGTGAACGCGCAGCCGGTGGGCAAGCGCGTGCGCAAGATGTCGCTTCTGTCGGGTGGCGAGAAGTCGATGACCGCCATGGCCTTGCTCTTCGCGGTGTATGGCATCCGCCGCACGCCCTTCTATATTTTGGATGAGGTGGAAGCAGCACTCGACGATACCAACCTTCGCCGTTTGATTGCCTACTTGCAGCGTGTGCGCAAGGACACGCAGCTCATAATGATTACCCACCAGCGTCGCACCATGGAATCCGCTGATATCCTGTATGGTGTATCGATGCAGGCAGATGGCATCACCAAAGTCATCAGCCAAAAACTTGAAGCTGCTATCGCCGCATCCAAGGAGGGATGATGGGGTTCTTCGATCGAATCAAGAAAGGCCTGGGCGCCTCCAACGCTTCTTTCAAGGAGCGCATGAACATCATGATGGATCGCGGCCCGGACGTTGACGAGGACTTCTGGGATGAACTTGAGGAAGCCCTGATTTTGTCGGATCTGGGCGCTCAAGCCACCGACGACATCATCGAGAATCTGCGCGATGTTGCCACGCGCAAGGCCTTGTCTGATGGCTGGGAGGTTCTTGACCTTCTGGTGGACGAGGTTGCCGCAAGCTTCACAGAGCCCGAAGTCGATGTGTTCGACGAGCTGCCTCGCGTGGTCTTGTTCGTTGGCATCAACGGCACGGGCAAAACCACCACGGTCGGCAAGCTGGCCGCGCGCTACACCCAGGCAGGCAAGAAGGTCCTGCTGGGCAGCGGCGACACCTTTAGGGCAGCCGCGATCGAGCAGCTTGAGGTATGGAGCAAGCGCGCCGGAGTCGAGATGGTCACGCGCGAGCGCGGCAGCGATCCTGCGAGCGTATGCTACGAAACCATCGAACGTGCCGAAGAACTGGGCTCCGAGCTGGTGCTCATCGACACTGCTGGCCGCTTGCACACATCCGACGACCTCATGCGCGAGCTCGAAAAAGTGGTCAACGTGGTGCGCAAGCGCTCGCAGATGCCTGTGACCACGCTTCTGGTGATCGATGCGACCACCGGCCAAAACGGCCTTCAGCAGGCGCGCGAGTTCAACAAGGCTCTTGTTCTTGATGGCTTGATCGTCACCAAACTCGATGGCACCGCCAAGGGTGGCATCGCGGTTGCGGTGAGCCATGAACTTGGATTGCCCATCTACAAGATCGGCGTCGGCGAGGGCTTGGAAGATCTGGACGATTTCGACGCCCATGATTTCGCCCACGCTCTGATCGGCGAGCTGGACGACCGCGAATCTGAGGATTCCGAGGTGGCCGTTGAAGCCGAAGAGGCCGTCGAGGCTTCTGAGCTGATCGCTGATGACGGGGAGGCCGCTCCCGCTTCCGACGACGCGCCGTCGTCTAGCGAGGAGGCCGCAAATGCCGCTGTCGCATCCAGCGCGACTGGCAATGATGGGGAAGTGCGCACGGATGAACCCGCGTCTGTTTCTTCCGAAGTTGCAGGCCACGATGTCGAGGACGTGCCGGAGGAGCCTGCCAAGGAAGCCTCGGCGTCGGATTCCTCTGCCGCAGCGGAAGTGCCCGATTTAAGTCAGGTAAAACCCGTCGAAAAACCTATGAAAAAGCGTCTGCGTGATTGGTGGCCGCAGGGCCTGTAGACGCTAGGGCACACCAAGGTGCCCTGGATTTCAGATTTCATCACAGCCTAAGCTGGCCACACGTGCCCAAGCAAAGCTTCAGGCGATGATCGTTCGGAGTAGAAATGTTTGAGAACCTTTCAGAGAAACTTCAAGGCATTTTCGGCGGCATGCGCAGCAAAGGCCGCCTGACCGAGGAAGACATCAACGCGGCCATGAAGGAAGTTCGCATGGCTTTGCTCGAAGCCGACGTCAACTTCAAGGTTGTTAAAGCCTTCATCGCAAAATGCAAGGAGCGCTGCCTTACCGCCGAGACGCTGGAGTCTCTTAACCCCTCCCAAAACGTCATCAAAATCGTTATGGAGGAGCTTACCGCGCTTCTAGGGCAAACCGATGCCAAGCTGACGCTTTCCAGCCGTATCCCCAACGTCATCATGATGGTTGGTCTGCAGGGCTCCGGTAAAACCACGGCTTCTGCCAAGCTTGCCTACCTGCTTAAGCAAAGGAACCATCGTCCGCTCCTGTGCGCCTGCGACGTTTACCGCCCCGCCGCTGCCGACCAGCTGGAAACCTTGGCCGGCGAAATCGGCGCCGGCTTCTACCGCGGCGAAGGCAAAGACCCGGTGCAGATTGCCAAAGAGGGCGTTCAGCAGGCCATCGACACCATGCATGACGTGGTCATCGTCGATACGGCGGGCCGCCTGCACGTTGACGAGGAGATGATGGCCGAGGCTCAGAACATCCGCGACGCCGTCACGCCCGACAGCATCCTGATGGTGGTCGATGCCATGACCGGTCAGGACGTCGTCAACGTTGCCCAGGCCTTCAGCGAGCGCGTCGACTTCGACGGCGTGATCATGTCCAAGATGGACGGCGACGCCCGCGGCGGCGGTGCTCTTTCCATCAAAGAGGTCACTGGAAAGCCTATCATGTTCATTTCGGCGGGCGAGAAGCCCGATTCGCTCGAGGAGTTCCACCCCGAGCGCATGGCCAAGCGCATTTTGGGAATGGGCGACGTGCTCTCCTTGATCGAGACCGCATCCAAGATGAAGGTCGAGGACATCGAGGAGCAATCGGCCGACCGCATGTCCCGCGGCGAGATCAACCTCAACGACTTCATCGAGATGAACCGTCAAATCCACAAGGTCGGCGGCATCCAAAAGCTCATTAGTGCGCTGCCCGGCGGCGACAAGGCCATGCGCGAGGGCAACGTCAACGAGAACGCCCTTGACGAGATGGAAGTCATCATCAACTCCATGACCAAGGCGGAGCGCGAGCAGCCCGGCATCATCAACGGTTCGCGCAAGGAGCGTATCGCGAAGGGTGCCGGCGTCGAGGTCTGGCAGGTCAACCAGCTCATCAAGAAATTCCTTGAAACGCGCAAGATGATGAAGAAGATGATGGCGCAGACCAACCAGATGGCCGCCTCCAGCAAGCGCCGCAAGGGCAAGAAGGGCAAAAAAGGCAAGAAGCGTAGCTTGCCGGGAATGGGCGGTATGTCCATGGCCAACCTGCGCAAGATGCAGGATATGCTCGGTGCCGAGGACCTGGAAGGCTTCGGTAAGAACTTCAAATAGCGCTTGAAACGCAAGAAGCCTTGCGTTACCATCTTAAATTGCTGTTTTGTGGCGTACCCACGCCCAGTATTATCAAAACTAAGAAGGAGTATTGCTTCATGGCAGTCAAAATTCGCCTCGCCCGCCACGGCGCTAAAAAGGCCCCCTACTATCGCATCGTCGTTGCTGATTCCCGTTGCCGTCGCGACGGTCGTCATATCGATCAGGTCGGCACCTACAACCCCTGCGTCGAGCCCGCTGCTGTCAAGTTCGACATGGACAAGGTGAACACTTGGATTCGCAACGGTGCTCAGCCTACCGACACCGTCGCTCGCCTGCTCAAGAACTACAACGCCTAAAGTAATTATGGCTGAGCCTCGCGAAGAAATGGCCGCCCTGGTGGCCAGTCTCGTCACCCCTTTGGTAGACGCCCCCGAAGCGCTCGAGATCGAGTCTTCCGAACTGGAAGATGGCACTGTGCTGGTGGAGGTTTCGGTTGACGAAGCTGACGCAGGAAAGGTTATCGGCCGTCAGGGTCGCGTAATCAAGGCTATTCGTACGTTGTGCCGTGCTGCTGGTTCGCGTGGCGGCTTCCATGTTGAAGTCGAAATCGTTGACTAATGAGCAACTGGGCCAACGTAGCTGAACTAACGAAGGTCAAAAACCTCGAAGGGGGACTCGTCGTGCGTGCACGTGCGGGTCTTCCTTTTTTGCTTGAAGAGGGGATGAGCGTCACCTTCGTGCCCCCTGTTCTGCGCCTTCCCCGTACGGGCACGGTGAAGCGCTTGGTCGAGCAGGGCGATGGCAGGTTTGTCGTTTACTTCGACTCCATTCCTTCCATCAACGAAGCCGAAAAGCTTGTCGGTCATTTTTGCCTGGTTAAGAAGGCCGACCTGCCCGAGGGCTGGGACAACACCGGCTTCGATCTGGCCGGCTTGGAAGTGCGTCTGCCTGATGATCAGCTGGTCGGTACCGTCGTTGGTGTGCTTGAAAACCCCGCCCATCCTTTGCTCGAGATCGAACGTCCTGATGCCGGCAACGCGCTTGTCCCTTTGGTTGACGAGTTCATCGTCGAGGTGGACGAGGTGGCCGGCCTTATCGTTATGGACTTGCCCGCCGGCTTGCTCGAGCTCTAGTTTCGGAGCGCGCTATGAAAATCGAAACACTCTCAGTTTTCCCTCATTGTTACGACTCGATCATGAATGAGTCGATCATGCGTCGTGCCCAGGACAAGGGCATTCTTGATTTCAAGGCCCATGACCTGCGCGATTGGACACATGACAAACATCGCACCACGGACGACGAGCCTTACGGCGGCGGCCAGGGCCTGGTGATGAAGTGCGACCCCATCTTCGAAGCGACCGATGAGCTTTTCGCTCGGGCGGAGCAAAAGCCCTACGTCATCTTCCTTTCGCCGACGGGTCAGCGTTTCGATGAAGCGATGACCTTGGAGTTGGCCGAAAAGGATCACCTCTTTTTCATCTGCGGGCACTATGAGGGCATCGACGAGCGCGCCTACACGCTTGCCGACAAGGTCATCAGCATCGGTGACTACGTGCTCACGAGCGGCGAGCTTGCCTCCATGGTCGTCATCGACGCGGTTGTGCGTCGCCTTGATGGCGTGCTGGGGGACGAGGGGAGTGCCGTTGACGAGAGCTTCTACGATGGCCTGCTCGAATACCCTCAGTACACGCGACCTGCGAATTTTCGTGGCATGGAAGTGCCCGAGGTTCTTCTTTCGGGGCATCATGCGAAGATCGAGCAGTGGCGGCATCTTCAAAGCCTTGAGCGCACCTATCGTTTGCGCCCCGACCTTTTAGTGGACGCCTCCTTATCGAAGGAAGACAAGGCCTATATAGATTCCTTAAGCGCGGCTGGCGAAGTTCAGGGTTAACGGTTTTGCTTCTTTAGCGCGCCGAGCGAATTCTTTTGGGGCTAGTCATGCGTTGTGCGTGGATATTGGCCAGCGTGCTTTCATCGTGCTTTTTGAGGTTCGTCAAAAGGGCTATTATTGACGAACTGCATTCATTTTCTGCTGAAGGGATTACTGCATGAACTCCGGATCTCATGCGCAAGAGCAAAAGCCTGGAATCATCAGGAGCTTCCTTGGCTTCGTGGTGATGGTTGCCATCGTCTTGGCGGCATCATGGGGATTGCGCACCTACGTGATCGAGCCCTTCCAGGTTCCTTCGTCGTCGATGGAGCCCACAATTCAAGGTCACGATGCCAGCGCGGGCCAATCCGAAGTCAAGGACATGGTCTTCGCTGAGAAGCTAACGTATCGTTTCGGTACGCCTCAGCGCGGCGACATCGTCACCTTCTACGACCCCGAGACCCCGTCCCGCGTGCTCATCAAGCGCGTCATCGCCACGGGCGGCCAAACGGTCAACTTGGTTAAGGACTACACCGATTCCGCTGGCGACGACCATTACGTCGTTTACGTGGACGGCGTCAAGCTCGACGAACCCTACGTCGCGCGCGGCTCCGATGGGAAAATCGCCTCGTCATCGCCTTTGATGTCGGCTAACGGCACGGAAATCTCGTATCCCTACACGGTTCCGGACGACTGCGTGTGGGTGATGGGCGACAACCGTGAGAACTCCGCTGATTCGCGTTACTTCGGCGCCGTTAAAACCAGTAGCGTCTTCGGTCATGCCATTGCTATTTATTGGCCGCTGCAAGATATCGGCTTGCTTTAAAATTTCAAGTTCCATTGATTTTGGGAACGCAATCAACTTCCAATCGCTTTGCTAAGAAGAAGGGACAACGATGAGCTCCACACCATCGAGTGATGTGCTGTCGTTCCAGGACATGATCCTGACGCTGCAGCATTATTGGGCAGATCAGGGCTGCGTGGTCATGCAGCCTTACGACAACGAGGTGGGTGCGGGCACCTTCCATACCGCAACGACCCTTCGTTCCCTGGGCCCCGACACCTGGCGTGCCGCCTACGTGCAGCCCTGTCGTCGCCCGGCCGACGGCCGCTATGGCGAGAACCCCAATCGCATGCAGCATTACTACCAGTTCCAGGTGATCATGAAACCTTCGCCTGACAACATCCAGGATCTCTATCTTGGTTCCCTGCGCGCTATCGGTATCAACCCCGAAGAGCACGACATCCGCTTCGTCGAGGACGACTGGGAGAGCCCGACGCTCGGCGCCTGGGGCTTGGGCTGGGAAGTCTGGCTCAACGGCATGGAGGTGACCCAGTTCACCTACTTCCAGCAGGTCGGCGGCTTCGAGTGCGACCCTGTTCCTTCCGAGGTCACCTACGGTGCCGAGCGTTTGGCCATGTACATCCAAGGCGTCGATTCCGTCTACGACCTGGTGTGGTCGCGCGGCGCCGACGGCACCGTGTTCACCTACGGCGATGTCTTCCTTGAAAATGAGCGCGAGTTTTCCGCCTACAACTTCGAGGTGGCCGACACCGAGCTGCTCTTCGGCGAGTTCGACCGCTACGAGGCCGAGTGCAACCGCGTTCTCGAGGCCGGTTTGCCCCTGCCCGCCTACGACTACGTGCTTAAGTGCTCGCATGCTTTCAACCTTCTTGACGCACGCGGCGTCATCAGCGCCACGGAGCGCATGGGCTACATCCTTCGCGTGCGCACCTTGGCAAAAGCGTGCTGTGCTTCCTATTTGGAGCATGTTGTCGGCATCGAGGCAAAGGAAGGCGAGTAGGACATGACGAGCAAAACCCTCGCATTTGAAATCGGCGTCGAGGAGATTCCCGCCTTCGACCTGAACTCCGCGATCAAGCAGCTTAAGACGCTTGCCCCCAAGCTTTTGGACGAGGCCGGCATCCCTCATGGTGAGATCAAGGTGGCCGATTCGCCCCGTCGTTTGATCCTTGTGGTTAAGGGCGTCCCCGAGGCCACCGAGGCCACCGAGGAGCTCTTCAAGGGCCCCAGCGCCAAGATTGCCTTCGACGAGGAGGGCAATCCCACCAAGGCCGGCGCCGGCTTCGCCCGCGGCAAGGGCCTTAGCCCGCAGGATCTTTTCGTTGAGGATGGCTACGTTTACGCACGCAAGAGCATCCCCAGCGTTTCGGTACCCGAGCTTCTGCCTTCCGTTTTCGAGGGCATCATCAAGGGATTGGCCTGGCCTCGCTCTCAGCGCTGGGGCACCGTGCACGACCGCTTCGTGCGCCCTGTCCGCTGGATCGTCGCCCTTCTTGGATCCGAGGTCGTTGACTTCGAGTTCGCCGGTCTGAAGGCGGGCAGGCTCACCTACGGCCATCGCTTCATGGCTCCCGGCCCCTTCGAGGTTGCCGATGCCGATTCCTTGCTGGACGTCGTCCGGGCGGCAAAGGTCGTTCCCTCCGAGCATGAGCGCGAGGCGCTTATTCGCGAGGGCGTTGCCGCAATCGAGAAGAAGACGGGCTGCAAGTCGGTGCTGCATCCCAAGACCTTGGTCGAGGTCGTCAACCTGTGCGAGTATCCCACCGTGCTCATGGGCACCTTCGACGAAATCTTCCTTACCGTCCCTGAGGAAATCATCGTTGACGCCATGCTCGTGCATCAGCGCTACTTCCCGCTCTATGATGCTGATGGCAAGCTGGTCAACCACTTCCTGGTGGTGGGCAACGGCAACCCCGAGTGCTCGGCCACCATCATCGACGGCAACGAGCGCGTGGTTCGTGCCCGCCTCTACGATGCCAAGTTCTTCTTCGACGAGGATCTTAAGAAGCCCCTTGAAGATTACGTGCCTCAGCTTTCCGAGGTTGTTTTCCAGGAAAAGCTTGGCACCGTGCTCGACAAGACCAAGCGCATTCAGGCTCTTGCGAAGGCAATGGCCGCCGATGCGGGCTTGAGCGAGGCCGATGCGGCGGATGCAGAGCGCGCTGCCTACCTTTGCAAGGCCGACTTGGTGAGCGGCGCCGTTGTCGAGTTCACCAGCGTTCAGGGCATCATGGGCTCCTACTACGCCGAAGCGGCGGGGGAGACCCCTCAGGTTGCGCAGGCCATCAAGCAGCATTACATGCCTCGTTTCGCTGGTGACGAGCTCCCCGAAACCACGGTGGGCAAGATCGTCGCCACGGCCGACAAGCTTGACAGCATCTGCGGCATGTTCGCCATCGGGCAGGGTCCCACGGGCTCTTCCGACCCCTTCGCCTTGCGCCGCAGCGCCATCGGCGTGGTCAACATGCTTAAAGCCGGTTTGCCGGTGAGCCTTTCGGCGGCCATCGACGCCTCGCTCGATTCTTACTCGGCGCTCGACTTCGACAAGGATGCCGTGCGTGCCGAGGTCATCGACTTCTTCGTCACGCGCACCAAGGTGATGCTCAAGGATGCTGGTTCTCGCTCTGATGCCATCGATGCGGTTTTGAGCTGCGGCGTGCTCGAGCCCGTCGAGATCATGAACCGCGTTTCCGCCCTGGAGGAGGCACGCGCCAACGAACCCGAGGCCTTTGAGGATCTGGCAACCGCCTACGCTCGCGCCAACAACCTGCGCGACCCTGAGCTGGGGGTTGAGGTTGACGAGAGCCTGCTCGGCGACGACGAACGTGCGCTTTTGCAGGCAACGCTTTCCGCGAAGGAGACCATCGCCCAGGCACTTGACGCTGGATCCTACGCGCAGGCGCTTGCCGAGCTTGCCAAGCTTCGCGAGCCGATAGACGCCTTCTTCGCCGCAGTGATGATCAACGACGAAAACGATGAGTTGCGTATAAATCGCCACAGGCTTTTGAACGCTTTCGTTTCCTCCTTCGCCGACATCGCCGATTTCGGACTCATGGCTAAAACCAAGTAAGCTTTCTG
The DNA here is from genome assembly GCA_963635145.1 of Oscillospiraceae bacterium. Classification (GTDB taxonomy): domain Bacteria; phylum Actinomycetota; class Coriobacteriia; order Coriobacteriales; family Eggerthellaceae; genus Anaerotardibacter. Next base: position 12,682 of record CAVHFE010000004.1, on the reverse strand, counting down.
GCGGCTCCGTATGGGGCCGCCTTTTTTATGCAATGGATTAGTTTTGAAAGGATGAGCGGGTATGACAACTTGGATGCACAGGGGGACGGTTCGCCCGGGGGTGCCGACCATCCATGTGGTAAGCGATGGCCTGGGTACAACCGCCGAAGCCGTGGCCGCTGCTGCTGCGTCGTGCTTCGACGACGACGATCCCTCGATCGAGACGCTCTTCGCCATGCGCGACCCCGCAACCATGCGTAAAGATTTGGACGATCACCTTGACTATCATCGCGTCAACCATCCCGATGAGGCATTCGTCGTCTTCCATACTTTGGTAGATTCCGACCTTACCGCCGAGATGAGTTCTTTTGCCATGGACAACGAGGATGTTTACGTGGTCGACTTGATGGGCGGCCCGGTGGCAACGCTTGCCAAGGCATCGGGTCGCACCCCTAAGTACAGCCCAAGCCGCCTGCACTTGGTGAACGAGCACTACTTCCGCCGTATCGACGCCATCGAGTTCGCCATCAGCCACGATGACGGCCGCAACCCACAGGATCTGCCCAACGCCGACATGGTGATCATCGGCGTGTCGCGCGCTTCCAAAACGCCGCTTTCCATCTATCTTTCGCAGATGGGCATTCGTGTGGCCAACGTTCCCTTGGATCCTAAAACCGATCCTCCGAAAGAGCTGTTCGAGGTCGATTCGAGCCGCTTGTTCGGCTTGATGATCAACGCCGAGACCTTGGAGGGAATCCGTCGCCGCCGTTTGGGGCAGGCCGCCAATATCGCCTCGTCATATGCCGATTTGGAACATATTTACCAGGATTTGGAATCGGCGCGCGCGCTCATGCGCAAACTTGGAGCAATTGTGATTCATACCGACAACCGCGCCGTGGAGGAAACGGCGGCTGAGATTTTGCGGTATTATGGCATGGCTCACCCGCAATATCGCAGGATAGAGCCGTAGCGTACGAAACCCCCGAAACCATACGGTGTCGTGCGCTTGAAAGGACATATGCGCCAGGCTCACCGTGGGCAATGCAAGCTATCTTTTGAGGAGATCGAAGATGTCTGAAACGGTTAAGCGTGTTTTTGCATTTGGCAAAGACGCCGAAGGTCGCAATGTGACCGAGGGCAACACTCACATGAAAGCTGTGCTTGGCGGCAAGGGCGCCAACCTTGCCGAGATGGCCAACATCGGCCTTCCCGTTCCTCCGGGATTCACCATTTCCTGTCAAACCTGCATCGAGTACGCTTCCGCGGGCAACGTATGGCCCGAAGGCGCACTCGACGACATCCAGGCCTATCGTCGCGATCTTGAGCAACGCGCGGGCAAGGTAATCGGCGATGTCGACGATCCGCTGCTCGTTTCCGTTCGTTCCGGTGCTCCCATGTCGATGCCTGGCATGATGGACACCGTTTTGAATCTTGGCCTGAACGACGAGTCCATCAAGGGCCTTATCGCTCAGACGGGCGACGCTCGTTTCGCTTGGGACTCCTATCGTCGTTTCATCCAGATGTTCTCCAACGTCGTTGTTGGCCTTGACGGCGATCTTTTCGAGAATGCCATCAATTTGATGAAGCGTGCACGCGGCGTCCAGTCCGACACCGAGCTCAACGAAAACGATCTGTCCGAGCTCGTTTCCGAGTTCAAGAAGATCTTCTCCGAAAACGTCGACCCTGCCGCTTATCCTTCCTTGGTTGAAGATGGCGTGGCTCACTTCCCGCAAGACCCCGACACGCAGCTTCAGCTTGCCATCGAGGCCGTTTTCGGTTCTTGGAACAATCCTCGCGCGATTATCTACCGCAAGCAGAACAAGATTTCCGACGACCTGGGCACCGCCGTCAACGTGCAGTGCATGGTCTTCGGCAACAAGGGCGAGACTTCCGCAACCGGCGTTGCGTTCACGCGCAACCCTGCAAATGGCGTCAAGGAATTTTACGGCGACTACCTGGTTAACGCTCAGGGCGAGGACGTTGTTGCCGGCATCCGCAACACGTCGCCCATCGCTCAGCTCAAAGACACTCCCGGCTTGGAAGAAGCGGGCAAGCAGCTTGAGGAAGTTTTCGTGATCCTCGAGAATCACTTCCGCGACATGTGCGACATCGAGTTCACCATCGAACAGGGCAAGCTTTGGATGCTGCAGACGCGCGTGGGCAAGCGTACCGCTGCTGCGGCCGTCTCCATCGCCATCGAGATGCAACGTGAAGGCCTTATCACCAAGGAAGAGGCCGTTATGCGCGTCGACCCCGAGGCGCTCGATCAGCTTTTGCATCCCTGCTTCGACCCCAAGGCCGAGCGCAACGTCGTCGCCCATGGCCTGAACGCCAGTCCCGGTGCCGCCGTTGGCGAAGTGGTATTTTCCTCCGAGGCTGCCGTTGAGGCTGCCCACGAGGGCCGCAAGGTCGTTCTGGTTCGTTGGGAAACCACCCCCGACGACCTCGCCGGTATGATTGCCGCGGAGGGCATCCTTACCTCCCATGGCGGCAAGACCTCGCACGCGGCGGTTATCGCCCGTGGCATGGGCGCACCCTGCGTCTGCGGCGTTGAAGCCTTGAATATCGACGCGGCTGCTCGCACCGTTGCCATTACCGGCACCGACATCGTTCTTTCCGAGGGCGACGTTATTTCCATCGACGGCACCACGGGCGATGTTTGCCTGGGCGCGGTCGATTTGGTTGAGCCCGAGCTCACCGGCGACCTGGACATCATCCTCGAGTGGGCCGACGAGTTCCGCACCTTGGGAGTTCGCGCCAACGCCGACAACCCCCACGACTCCAAGCTCGCGCGCGACTTCGGTGCGCAGGGGATCGGCCTGTGCCGTACCGAGCACATGTTCCTGGGCGATCGCAAGCAGATCATTCAGTCCTTCATCCTGAACGAGGACGAGGCCATTCGCGAGAAGGCCGTCAACCAGCTCTACGAAGCTCAGACCGAGGACTTCTACGAGATGTTCAAGGCGATGGACGGCCTGCCCGTTATCGTTCGTTTGCTCGATCCGCCGCTGCATGAGTTCCTGGAGAACCCCCGTACCCTGGCCGTCGAGCTCGCCAAGCTCGAGGCTACGGGCGCCGACCCCAAGGTTATCGCTGAAAAGCGTGCCTTCCTGGCAAAGGTCGACTCCTTCGCCGAGCAGAATCCTATGCTCGGTTTGCGCGGTGTTCGTTTGGCCATCACCTATCCCGTCCTTCCTCGCATGCAGGTTCGTGCCATCGCGCATGCTGCTGCTCGCCTGAAGAAGGAAGGCTTCGATCCCAAGCCCGAGATCATGATTCCCTTGGTTTCCGTTGTCACCGAGCTTTCGCGCTTGCGCGACGTTGCAAGCTTGACCATCGCCGAGGTTGCCAACGAGATGGGCGTTGAGCTTGAGATTCCCATCGGCACCATGATCGAGCTTCCCCGCGCTGCGGTAACGGCCGACCAGATTGCCACCAAGGCCGACTTCTTCTCCTTCGGCACTAACGACCTCACGCAGACCTCGTTCGGTTTCTCGCGTGACGACGTTGAGGCGGAGTTCATTCCTCAGTACCTGAGCGAGAAGATTCTGCCCGCCAACCCCTTCGCCACCGTCGATTCCGGCGTTGCTCGTCTGGTTGAGATTGGTGTTGACCTTGGCCATAAGGGCAACCCTGATCTGACCTGCGGTGTTTGCGGCGAGCATGGCGGCGATCCCGATTCCGTGAAGATCTTCCATGGCATCGGCCTTGATTACGTCAGCTGCTCGCCCTATCGCGTGCCCCTGGCTCGTTTGGCTGCTGCCCAGGCGGCTTTGGCTGAAAAGCAGGATTAAGCCAACATTTGCATTGGTGTTCGGGATGTCCGCAGGCGCGGGCATCCCGTTCTTTTTTTGGCGCAGGTTTTTAATCGTTGGATGCGGCGTTCTGTCATGTAATGAAACGGGAACCGTCACCTAGCGGGGAAACGCTGGTTTTCTAGCTGATCCGGCGTATTCATCGGCAGGGCGCCTTGTTTGACAATTGGTAGCGCAAGGATAGAATGGCTTATCCAAGCACATTCACAAATGAATTTGCCCTTCACGGGGGCGACTGGTTTCGACATGGCAAGTTGGAATTGGAAGGCAGGCCGTGGTCTCCTCTCCACGCTAAACAGGGGTACTGTCAAGTTAATTGGCAAGTTCAACACTCAGGGCCGTGTGGCCCTCGCTGCTTAATTTAATCGCAGCGTGACAACTCGAGGATTTCTCCGACCTCGACGCGTTATCATTTTTAGGAGAGTGCTCCTTGGCACGTGGTTGGTATGGTCAAGGCTAAGATTGAACCAGCTCGAATGCGCGAAGTTTACCCGTGTACGATGCGTGTTTTAAATTTCATCACGAGGTTATGTCTGTAATCCCTTCCGGTGACGATTTGGTATGGACCGGAGTTCGATTCTCCGCGCCTCCACCACGTTTTCGGCGGTGTCCTTATTGGGCACCGCTTTTTGTTGGTGAGCTTGTGTGCTATGGGTGTTCTTGCGCGGTTCGTTTTTCATTTCTGGCCGGATAGGGAAGCGCCCTTTGAAGGACCTTTGATTCGACTTTGCCCAAGTCATCGCCCCGGTAGCTTGCTGCGTGTGCTTTGTGTGTGGTGCCCCTGCTTGGGATGATTGCCCTCTGGTAATCGCTATCGACATTGCTATGATTTGGAATTACGAAGAAGGGGCTGACTTTCTTCTTCATATATCTGATTAACGGAGTCCAAATGAAACGTAGCGCAAAAATAGCAATCGGTTCCGTTGTTGCCGTGGTGGTTCTTCTGGGTGCTGTCTACGGTGCGGGAGTCTTTTACTTCAACAGTCACTTGTTCCCCAACACGAAGCTGGGAAACCAGGATGTCTCTTTGCAATCTGAGCGCCAGCTGGCAAGCGGCTTCAATTCCGTGGCCTCCAATTATGCGCTTGATATCTCTGGCCTGGGCTTTTCCTATAAGCTCGATTCCAGCAAGATTGACATGGCCATTGAGGGCAGCTCTCTTGCTTCCAACGCGCTTTCGCGTCAGGATTCCATCGCTTGGCCCATTGAGCTGCTTGGTTCGCACGATTTGTCCGATCTTTTGAGCGTTTCCTACGATGAGTCCAAGCTTAAATCTGTGGTAAAAAACCAGGTCAAGATTTACAACCAGGAAAAGACCGCTTCCGAAAACGCAACGGTCGTATACGATGAGGCTTCCGCTGCGTACACGGTAAAGCCCGAGGTTGTGGGCAATCAATTCAAGAGTTCCTTGGTGCTTGCGAAAGTCAAAGATGCCGTTGACAGTTTGCAGGATAGCTGCGAGCTTTCCGAATCCGAGTACGACACGCCTCAAATCACCTCGGGCGATGAGCGTCTGACTTCTGCCGCCGAAAAGGGCAATAGCCTTCTTACCGGCACCATCAAGCTCGTTACTTCCACCGACCACTCCGACGTTGCGTCCATCACCAAGGATCAGATTTCCAAATGGGTTAGCTTCAGCTCCGACGATCTTGAGATGAAGGTGGACGATAGCGCTATCGAGGAATGGCTGGGTACCTCAACCTCCGGCTTGAACACCGTAGGCTCTAAGCGCAAATGGAAGCGCGCCGATGGCACCAAGTGCAGCGTTAAGGGCGGTTCTTACGGCTGGAAGGTCGATACTTCCGGTATCGAGAAAACCATTGCCAGCCAGCTGAAGAAGGTTGATTTCACCGACATCGAGGTTACCTGCTCCAAGAAGGCCGCAACCTATGCGGGCGCTGGCAAGCGCGATTGGAAGGCTTACGTCGACATCGATTTGTCCGAGCAGAAGGTTCGTTACTACGACGACAACGATAAGCTCAAGTTCGAGACCAAGTGCGTTACGGGCACCAAGGGCAAGCACGACACCCCCAAGGGCGTTTACACCATCGATTGGCGCCAGAGCCCTCGTGTTCTTAAGGGTGAAAACGATAACGGCACCAAGTACGAGAGCCGCGTAACCTACTGGCTGCCCTTCATCGATTCGCGCGGCATCGGTTTGCACGATGCATCCTGGCGCTCCACTTTCGGCGGTAGCATCTGGAAAACTTCGGGCTCTCACGGCTGCGTTAACCTGCCTACAGAGTCGGCTAAATGGTTCTACGAGAATCTTCCGTCCGGCACCGTGGTAGTTGTCCATAGCTAATAAGTAGCGGCCGCTCTTCGGGGCGGTCGTTTTCTATGCGTTTGCCTAGCGCGCCATGATTCGTTGAAAAGGAAACCTATGAAGAAAACCGTGATTATCGCGAGCAATAATGCCCATAAGGCTGACGAGATTCGCAACGCACTTGATTTTGAGGGCTGGGAATTTAAGACCTTGCGCGAGGCTGGCCTTGAATCCGACCCCGAGGAAACAGGCACCACCTTCGTTGAGAACGCGCGCATCAAGGCGCAGGCGGTTCATGCGATGTGCGGCAGCGCTGTTTTGGCTGACGATTCCGGCCTAATGGTTGATGCGCTCGATGGTGCTCCCGGTGTCTATTCTGCGCGCTACGCATCCGTTGATGGCAAGGATTCCAGCGATGCGGCCAACAACGAAAAGCTCTTGCGTGAGCTTTCCGGCGTGGCCGATAACGAACGCACCGCTCGTTTCGTATGCTCGCTTGTCTTCATCGATGAAGATGGCGCGGAGACGTGCTCTGAGGGCACGGTCGAGGGCAAGATCGGACATAAGCCGGTTGGAGAAAACGGCTTTGGCTACGATTCACTGTTCATTCCGGATGTGTTCGGTGGCAAAAAGACCATGGCACAGGTTACTCAGGATGAAAAAGCGCAGGTGTCGCATCGTGGCAATGCTCTGCGAACTTTGCGCAAAAACCTGCTAGGGGAGTAGCCGATTTCGGAATTGTGTGGAGCCTAAAATTAAGGAAACAAGCTTAGGGGACTTATTGAAAGCTGTGGTACTATAGCTTAGCTGTGTTCGGGATGTGGCGCAGTCCGGTAGCGCGCGTGCTTTGGGTGCACGATGTCGCAGGTTCGAATCCTGTCATCCCGACCACCTGCGGGTGTAGTTCAATGGTAGAACTCCAGCCTTCCAAGCTGGTCACGCGGGTTCGATTCCCGTCACCCGCTCCAGTAGATGCAAACGCCGCTCAATCGAGCGGCGTTTTTGTTTTCTTTGCTGTTTCAGCTTGCGCTGAGCTTATTTGAACATGCGCCCTTTGAATAGGAAGAGCGCCGCTAAGATGCACATCACCAAGCTCAAGCACGCGGGGAACAACCAGGTGTCGGGCAAGGGGAGCTCGCTTACGTTCATGCCGTAGAAACTGAACACGATGGTTGGGATTGCCAGCACCAGGGTGATGATGGTCAGCAAACGCATGGTGGAGTTAAGACCGTTGGAAATGATGGAACCAAAAGTATCCATAGAGGACGAAAGAATCTGGCGTTCGATCGTGCACATTTCGATGGCCTGGCGAATCTCGATAAGGACGTCGTCAAGCAGATCGTCGTCGTCTTCGTAGAGCTTTACCACGCGGCCACTGCTGATTTTGGTAAGCGTTGCCTCGATGTTCTTCAGCGAGGTACTGAAGTAAATCAAAGATTTCTCGAAGCCGAGCATGCGCATGAGCTCGGTGTTGTTGAGCGTTTCGCGCAGGCGTTTTTCATTTGCCACAAACTGACGCTCCAAGTTTCGCAAGCACGAAAGGTAGCGCAGTGCGATGTGCGCCATAATCTGCAAAAGCAGGCGCGTGCGCTGGTTGGTGTTGATGCCGCGAATCCTGCCCGCCGTGAAGTTCTCAATCGTTTCGTTTTCCAGCAGCGAGATGGTGACGATCATATCCTGACGGGGGAGGAACAAAAACGAAAGAGGATGCGTGTCGTACTGCGTGATGCTAGCGTCCTCGGCTTCGTCCAGGCTCTCGATAAAGGGGCAGTCGATAATGATGAGGGTTTGGTAGGTATCGTCATCGAAGTCGGTGTGCGAGCGCTCTTCGTCGTCCAATGCGGAACGAACGAACTCGGGGACGATGCCCAGTTCCTCGATGAGCCAGTCGCGCTCTTCGTCCGTGGGGTCGACGACGTTCACCCAGCAACCGGGTTCGGGGGCTGAAATATTATGAGTCGCATTGACCTTGGTTTTGAAGAATTCGATCATTTCAGCCTCCTTTTGTGCGGTGCACCTTGCAGTGAAGGCGCTAAATTGGGCATAAAAAACTAGGGGCGAATGCCCTTAGTGAATAGAGTTTAACCCGCTCGCTTTGGTTTTAGGCTGTAATCCTTTGGATTAGTTCCATATTTGCTGTTTCTTTACAGGCTGGGCCTTTTTAAATTTTAGGCTTGACGGAAAATTTCAAATCGGTATTATGTTTACCCGCTGAGGGCGATTAGCTCAGCGGGAGAGCACTGCCTCGACACGGCAGGGGTCACTGGTTCGAACCCAGTATCGCCCACCATTTCTTTTCTTGAAATGGCACATATGCGGATGTGGCTCAGCTGGTAGAGCACAACCTTGCCAAGGTTGGGGTCGCGGGTTCGAACCCCGTCATCCGCTCCATTGAATGTAGCGAGCAGGAATTTATCCTGCTCGTTTTTTATTGCCCGCTCAGCAGCTTGTGGGCTCAGGGATACAATAAGAAGCATGAAATTCTTGAGTGAACACATTGATGACCTAGGGCAAAAACGCCACGGGGAAAATTTTGCCGGTGCGCGCGTTCGTGCTGCCGAAAGGGCGGCCGAGCGAGCCGTTATGCATAACCCCTTGCTGGTGGTTTCAGCCGTCGCTGCTCTCGTAACCATGTTCTTCGTTCCGCCATCGGAAGCTTACTTGGGCTATTTCAATTGGCATACGCTTACGTGCTTGCTGTGCATCTTGATGGTCGTGGCGGCCTTCGATTCGTCGGGTTTGCTCGAATTCGTTGCGCATACCGTGGTTGAGCGCGTGAAAAGCTTAAGAATGCTTGTTGTAGTGCTTGTTTTGGTTACCTTGTGCTGCTCGATGATTCTTTCGAACGACATGACCTTGGTGACCATTCTGCCTTTGGCTGTTTTGCTTTTGAACTCTATCGGGCGCGAGCGCGACATCCCTTTCACGTTCATCGTCATCACGCTTACGGCTAACTTGGGCGGCATGCTTCTGCCCTTTGGTAACCCGCATAACCTTTACCTATATACGATGTTCAGCGTGAATTTCGTTGATTTCGTGCTGCTTATGGCGCCGCCCCTCGTTCTTTCCATGGCGCTGATTCTGATACGTTGTCTGTTCGTGCAAAAGACGGACTTCCATTACCGCAAGCCGCCGACGATTATCCTTTCCAAGCCGCATGTGGCTGTTTATACCGCCTTGTTTGCGCTGTGTATTGCCATGACCGTAGGTGCTGTTTCCTACCCGGTGGGCGCCCTGGTGGTTATTGCGGTGCTTGCTGTGGCCGATCGCACGGTGTTCGCCAAGACCGACTACGCCTTGGTGCTCACCTTCGTATGCTTTTTCGTTTTCAGCGGCAACATAGCGCAAATGCCTCAGATATCTTCCTTTTTCAATACGCTACTTTCCAACTGTGGCGCTTTTATAGCCTCGCTCTTGAGTTCTCAAGTTATTAGCAATGTGCCCACCGCTATTTTGCTTTCGAATTTCACCAACGACTGGGCGGGCATTGCCTTAGGTACCAACATTGGCGCCGTAGGTACGCCCATATCGTCGCTCGCCACGCTTATCACCCTGCGTCAGTACCAAAAGCTTACTTCCGATGCTTCGGTCAGCGAAGGTGTTGCTGGCGGCTCTGATGGGCGCAGCCTTGCCGGCAACGGTCGGTTCCTCTTGCGCTTCGAGGCCTACAACTTCGCATTCCTGATTATCGTTGCCCTGTTCGAGTTCTTCGTTATGGGGATTCGTTAGCTCCGAGCTAATTAAAAACTACTGCAGGCAAAATTTATTGCCCTTCGACATTGGCTGCTTGGCTTCGTTTGGATTCCTTTAGTGGTTAGGTTCCCGTACGGGTTTCAATGACGCGGTGTCATGTTCGGCTCTTCAAAAATATTTCTACCCGCGGCAATGCTCCATAGGGCCCCATTGCGACTTTTAAGATTCTATGGCCTTAACTTAGCTGTTAGCAGAGAACGTCTGCCTTGTTGCAGTACCCTTGTGGGAGGGGTTAAAGAACTGCATTAAGGAGGGATTATGCAGTACAGCACAATCAAAACCGAGGAAAGCGACGGCATTTTCATCGTTACGCTCAACAGGCCCGAGGCTAAGAACGCCATGAACAATCTTATGTGGCAGGAGCTGTGTTGGGCATTCGATCATCTTGAGGAAGCCGATGAGCTTCGGTGCTGCATCGTCACCAATGAAGGCGATTGCTTTTGTGCCGGAGCGGATTTGAAGGAAATAGCGGCGGGCACCCATCATGCACCTGTTGGTTATGAGAAATCTGGCTTTGCGGGCATGACTAAGCGCTACCTGAAGAAGCCTGTGATTGCCGCAACCGAGGGCAAGGTTCTTGGTGGCGGCCTTGAGGTTGTGGTGGCCTGCGATCTGGCTGTTGCCTCAAGTGCGTCCACCTTTTCGTTGCCTGAGCCTCGTCGTGGTTTGACGGCTGCGGGCGGTGGATTGCTTATGCGCATCATGCAGATGGTTCCGCAGAAGGCTGCGATGGAGCTTATGCTCACTTGCGAGCCTTTCAGTGCGCAAAAGGCCCTTGATTGCTTTTTGGTGAATTACGTTGTTGAGCCAGGGAGGGTTCTTGATAAGGCTATCGAGCTCGCCAATCTTATATGCAAAGGAGCTCCGCTTGCCATCGAGTACACCAAGCGAACGGCGTATGAAACGATGGGGGAGAACGTGATCTACCCGTCTAAGGGATGGGAGATTCTCGAAGAGTACGAGAAGGTTACCCAAAACAGCGAAGACAAGATTGAAGGGGCTACAGCCTTTGCCGAAAAGCGCGAGCCTGTTTGGAAGGGGCGCTAGGAGAAAGCGAATAGCTGTAGCTTGATGGTCAGCTGCATCTAGGGCGTCTTTAAAGAAAACCCGCAAGGGTTTCAATGCTCCCACTGCGGCCAGTGCGCTTTGTGTGCGCTGGCCGCAGTTCTTTATTCATATGCTTAAGGTATTTCTATTTGCGAGTTTAAAGATTGCAAGACTTTATAAGAACTACGAAAGTACTATTTGTAAAAACTTAAGTAACTCTTATCTAAATTACTCAAATATATAAATCCGTCATATAAGAAAACCTAAACTAAATCCAGAAGATTCGGAAAGAAGTATATATAAGCAATGTTTTTCATAACGGATATGACGCCCGCCTGTTGCACTCGGCTAGGGCTGCGTTATGTGCGTGTTAGTATCGATTTATTGAAAAATTGCCGATGAAAAGGCGGTGCTTTATGCAGTACGAAATCCAAGGCAATCCATTTGGCGTGGCAATCTGCACGCTTGCAAGCGGTGAGTCGATGAAGACCGAGTCCGGTTCGATGGTGTGGATGAGCCCCAACATGGAGATGTCCACAAACGCCGGTGGCGGCATCGGCAAGGCGTTTGGACGCCTGTTCTCCGGCGAGTCGATGTTCCAAAACGTCTATACAGCTAAGGGCGGTACGGGCCTTATCGCTTTTGCTTCGAGCTTCCCTGGCGAGGTGCGCGCTGTTGCTATTACGCCCGACAGCCCTCTGGTTGTGCAGAAGACCGCCTTCCTAGCTGCCGAGATGGGTGTTGAGCTTTCGGTTCATTTCAACCACAAGGCTTCTGGCGGCTTCTTCGGCGGCGAAGGCTTCATCATGCAAAAGCTCTCCGGCAACGGCGTTGCTTTCGTTGAGCTTGATGGTTCCGTGGTCGAGTACGTGCTTGCTCCGGGCCAGCAGATGATCGTCGATACCGGTAACCTGGCAATGTGCGATGCCACCGTTCAGATAAAGGCCAGGACGGTCAAGGGGATTAAGAACAAGGTTTTCGGTGGCGAAGGCTTGTTCAACACCGTCGTGACGGGTCCTGGTCGCGTGTGGTTGCAGACCATGCCCATTTCCACCTTTGCCCAGTCGCTTGAGCCTTTGATCTCCAACTACGGCAGCAACTAGCGCAATGGCTCCTGACGCCGTTAGGCTTCAGGAGCCTTTCTTGATGGTCTGAAGCAGCGAACTGAAGGAAGTGTTGATATGGCAGAAAGTGAAGCACAAAGGCGCGCCAACCTCGCCTATCGGAAGAAGCATACTAAGACGGTAACCGTTACCTTTTATCCCTCCGATATGGTTCTGTTCGACTACCTGAACAGCCTAGGGGTAAGCAAAGCTAAGCATATCAAGCATCTGATAGCGGAGGATGCCCGTAAAAACGGCTACGACTTAGATGGTGGGCAATCGCCCGACGCGTAGATGCGGGCTTGGGCTTTGCCCTGTTGGCGGAACGAAAGGAGCTTTCCTATGGAAGAGCAAGAAGAAGAAATGACGAAGGAAGAAATCTAGAGAATCGTCAACGAGCTTCATAAAGAGGGCAAAACGAAGGAGGAAATCTTCGAAAAGCTCATGACCTCCATGTGGGTTAAGATCACGGAGTAGAGCGCAAGAGCCGAATCACGGAAGCCTTCAATCAAACGACAACTGAAATCCGATGAAACTGGCAATAGCAGAGAAACCTAGATAATCAGCCGTCCCCTCGGGGCGGCTTTTCTTGTGCATTGAAAGCGCAAGAAAAGGGCTCAAGGCTCGACCAGGGCGTGACGGCCTACGCCACCGTCGCCGAGGCGCGCGAGGCGGCGAAGCTCATCATGGACGGCTGCGTTCAGGGCTACGATTCCCTG